>DATBHU010000548.1:0-5030 GCA_036557265.1 Polyangia bacterium | reverse complement strand
CGCAAGCCGGCCTTCGGCTACCGGATCAGCGTCTGGTCGATGATCGCGGTCGTCATCCTGTCGTCGCTGGTCTACGGCCACCACATGTTCACCACCGGCTTGAGCCCGCTGCTGGGCGAGAGCTTCATGCTGCTGACCATGATCATCTCCGTGCCGACGTCGCTGCTGTTCCTGAACTGGCTGGGGACGCTGTGGCGGGGCGCCGCCCGCATGCACACGCCGATGCTGCACTGCCTGGGGCTGGTCTTCACCTTCGGCGTCGGCGGGCTGACGGGGCTGTACCTGGCCGACATCGTCGCGGACATCTACCTGCACGACACCTACTTCGTGGTCGGGCACTTTCACCTGATCATGGCGGCGGCGGTGCTGCTGGCGGCGTTCGCGGGCATCACCTTCTGGTTCCCCAAGATGTTCGGCCGCATGATGAGCGAGCCGCTCGGCAAGCTGCACTTCTGGCTCACCATCGTGACGCTGAACGTGGTCTTCGTGGGGCAGCTGGCGCTCGGGTACGCGGGGATGCAGCGGCGCCTCTACGATCCGTCGGCGTACGAGTTCCTGAAGCACCTCTTGCCCTGGAACCGGTGGATCTCGCGCGCGGCGTACGTGCTGGGCGCGGCGCAGCTGGTGTTCGTCTGGAACTTCTTCGCCAGCTTGCGCCGCGGCAAGCCGGCGCCCGCCAACCCGTGGGAGGTCGGCACGTTGGAGTGGACGCTGCCGTCGCCCCCGCCCCACCACAACTTCGACGAGATCCCGGTGGTGGTGCGCGGGCCGCACGAGCTCGGCCACCCCGCCGCGCGCGCGCGCGGCAAGGACTGGCTCGGCCAGAGCGAGGTGCTCGAGGCGGTCGATGCGGTCGAGGGGCGATCGTGAGCCGCGACGTCCCGGCCTCGGCCCCGTCGCCGGCAACTTCCGCTTCAGCGCAGCGGCTCAACGGCGCCGTCGGCATGGCGGTGTTCCTGGGCGCCTGCGCGATGCTGTTCGCGGCGCTGCTGTTCGCGTACGCGATCCTGCGCTCGCAGGCGGCCGCCTGGCCGCCGCCCGGCACGCCGCCGTTCCCGCGCGGCGACGCCGGCGCCAACGGCCTCGTGCTGATCGCCGCCGGGTTCGCGCTCCGCCGCGCGCGCAGCCGCGGGCCGGCCTGGGCGTCCGCCGCGCTCAGCCTGGGCGCGCTGTTCCTGTTGATGCAGGCGATCCTGTGGGGGCGGCTGGTCGCGGCGCACCTCGGCCCGGGCACGGGCGCGCTCGGCGATGCGTTCTTCGCGCTGTCGATGTTCCACGCGCTGCACGTGCTGGGCGGCCTGGTCGCGATCGCCGTGCTGCTGCGGCCGCGCGCGCGCGCCGACGCGCGGCCCCGCCGGTTGCGCCTGGCGATCCTCTACATGGACTTCGTCGCGGTGGTCTGGGTGGTCTTCTACGTCGCGGTCTGCCTGCTATGAGCGCGCCCGGCTCCATGGGCGCCTGGGCCGCCCTCCTGATCTGCGTCGCCGCGCTGGCGCCCGCCTGCCGCCGGCCCGCGGGGGCGCCGCCCACGTTCACGGCGCCGGTCACGCTGGGCGGGCGCAGCGTCCCGGCCGCGACGCTGGAGCACGGGCGCGAGGTCTACACACAGTTCTGCCGCCCGTGTCACGGCGACGCGGGCGACGGCAAGGGCTCCGCCGCGGCCGGGCTGCGGCCGCCGCCGCGCGATCTGCGCCTCGGCGTCTACAAGTTCGCGGCCGTGCCCGCCGGCCAGCTGCCGCGGGATCCCGACTTCGTGCGCACGCTGCGCCACGGCCTGCACGGGACGGCGATGCTGTCGTGGGACGTCCCCGACGCCGAGGTCGACGCCCTGATCCAGTACGCGAAGGCGTTCGCGCCGCGATGGCGCAACGAGCAGCCCGGCGAGGCGATCGTGGCGACGCCCGATCCGTGGCCGGGGCGCGAGGCCGAAGCAGTCGATCGCGGCCGCCGCGTCTATCACGGCCTCGCCCAGTGCGCGACGGCGTGCCACCCTGCCTACGCGACCAAGCCGGAGATCTACGCGTTCACGAAGGAGCTGACCAAGATGGAGCTGCGCGAGATGCGCGGCGATCTGTACTTCGCCGTCGCCAAGGACAGCGACTACGGCGTCAAGATCCTGCCCCCCGACTTCACCTTCAACGAGCTGCGCGGCGGCGACGAGCTCCCCGACATCTACCGCGCCGTCGCGGCCGGCATCGGCGGCACCGCCATGCCGACCTGGAAGAACGTGCTGCCCGACCCCGACCTGTGGGCGATGGCCTACTACGTCCGCTCGCTGGTCGCGTTGCGCGGCACCCCCGAGGCCGCAGCGCTGCAGAAGCGCCTGCTCGATCAACCGCCCTGGTCGCCCCCGCCGCCCCCCGACGCGGGAACCGACGGCGGCGACGCCGGACCCTCTCCCTAACCCTCTGCCCACGCTGCCGCTTCGCGGGGCGAGGGGACCTGCGCTCTATCGCCCCAGCAGCGCGTCCATCGCGCCGGTGTACGACGACTTCTTGTTGTAGCTCGGGTCCCAGAGCAGCGCGCTCGGCAGCACGCCGGTGGCGCAGCCCGCCATGCTGTTGGCGTTGTTGTTGATGTCGAGCCACGTGTACTTGTCGGTGATGCCCCAGACGGTGACCGCCGCGCAGGCCGGCTGCGCGACGCAGGCGGCGACCATGTCGTGGTACTGCGCCTTCTCCTGCGCGTCGGAGTAGCCGGCGCAGCTGTTCACGTCCATCTCGCTGATGAAGATCTGCAGGCCGAGATCGGCCAGGCGCTGCATGTTCGTCGCCACGTCGGCGGCGGTCGGGTTGGTGTTGTAGCCGATGTGCATCTGCAGGCCGACGCCGTCGATCGGGATGCCGCGCATCTTCATGCTCTTCACCATGTCGTAGACCGCGTTCGACTTGTCCGACAGCCCCTCGTTGGCGAACTCGTTGTAGACCAGCAGCGCGTCCTTGTCCGCCGCGCGCGCCGCCATGAAGGCCTCGTCGATGAACGTCGAGCCGATGACCGTCGAGAACACCGAATCGCGCAGGCGCGGGTTGCCGTCGCCCGTCTTTCCGTCGGTGATGAACGCCTCGTTGACGACGTCCCACACCGTCACCTTGCCCTTGAAGTGGCCCACCACGCCGTTGATGTGATCGGTCATCGCCTTGCGGACGTCGGCGGCGGTCGTCAGGCTGGTGACCCACGAAGGCAGCTGCTTGTGCCAGACCAGCGTGTGGCCTTTGATCTTCATGCCGTTCTGCATGGCGAAGGTGACGATCTGATCGGCGGGGCCGAACGTGAAGGTGCCGCGCGTCGCTTCGATCTGATCCCACTTCATCTCGTTCTCGGGCGTGCAGAAGCTGTGCTCGCGCGCCGCCGTCGCGTACGCGCTCTCGGACAGGTGCGACGACGCGAGCGCGGCGCCGAACAGCTTCCCGCTGCAATTGGCGGCCGTCTTCAGCGTCGTCCCGGTGCAGTTGCCGGTCCCGCCCGCGCCCGCCGCGCCGCCCGCGCCCCCTGCGGCGCCACCACGTCCCGCGCCCCCGCCGGCCCCCGTCGTCCCGCCGCGACCGGCCGCGCCGCCGGCGCCGCCGGCCCCACCGCCGCCCCGCCCTCCGGCGCCGCTCCCTCCGCCCGTGCCAGCGCTGCCGGCCGCGCCGCCTGTGCCGGCGTTGCCGGCCGCACCGCCGACGCCGGCTGGCCCGGCGCTGCCGCCCATCCCCGCCGGCCCGCCACCCGACCCGCCCTGCGTGCCGGCGCTCCCGCCGGTGGCGCCCGCGCCCCCGATCCCGCCGGTCGTCCCGGCGCCGCCGCCCGTCCCTGCACCCGCGCCCGCGCCCGCGCGGCCGCTGCCCGCCGCGCCGCCCCCGGCATCGACGCCGCCGCCCTGGCCCGCTCCACCCGAGCAGCCGAGCAGCGCCGTCAGAGCGGCGACACGAACCACGCGCGACAAGCGCTTCAACGCCAGGGCTGAGGACAAGGGGCGCATCTGGGGTTGATCATGCCCCCTTCCGGCCGGACGGATCAGCCGCGCCGCAGGATCCTGCGCACCGCGATGGCGACGGCGAAGAAGACCGCCGGCGGCACCAGCAGGAACAGGCCGACCAGGCGCAGCGTCGACGCGGGCGACTGGGCGATGCAGTTGGGGCAGAGGGCCCACGCGCGCGAGGCGGCGAGCAACCCGGCGATCACCACCCCGAGACGCAGCATCATCGGGCCAGCACCCGCCAGACCGTCTCCAGCATCAGGACCACCGCGGCCGCCGCCGCGAAGGCGATCGCCACCAGCACGGGAGCGGAGGCGCGCCGGTCCTTCCGCGCCTGCATGAAAAACGAGAGCACGAGGGCCACTTTTGCGATGAGCAGGCCGGAGAGCGCCGTGATGCGCGCCGCGCGCCCGGCCGTCATCCCGGCGACGATCAGCTCGGCGGCCGTCAGCGCGATCAGCGCGCAGAACGCGACCGCCAGCGGCGCCGCGGGCAGCCGCGCTGTCTCGGGCGCCGCGCCGGCCTCGTCGTCGCTCATCGCGCCGGCCAGAGGTAGATGATGGAGAAGATCGGCATCCACATCGCGTCCACGAAGTGCCAGTAAAGTGCCATTGTTTCAGTGGCTTGTGCGCTGGTCTTCGCGCGGAGCATGAACCCGGTGCCGATCACGCCGCCGAGCACGTGCAACGCGTGAAAGCCGGTCAGCAGGTAGAACGTCGAGGCGAACAGGTCCGCCGTCAGCCCCATCGGTGACGCCGCCGTCAGCAGGTGGCGGTACTCGACGGCCGCCCCCGCCAGAAACGCGACGCCGAGCGCCAGCGTCGTATCGAGCCAGGCGCGCCGCGCGCTGGCGTTGCGGGCCCGGGTCGCCAGCGTCATCGTCAGGCTGGACGCGAGCAACGCGAACGTCATCGCGGCGGCCGGCGCCAGCGCCAGGCGCGAACGGGGGTCGGGCCAGACGTCCGCGCGCACCCGGAGGACCGCGTACGCGATGAACAGCCCGCCGAACCCCATCGCGTCGGTGGCCAGGAACGTCCACATCCCCGCCGCCCCGACGGTCTCGACGCCGCGC
>DATBHU010000547.1:0-3084 GCA_036557265.1 Polyangia bacterium | reverse complement strand
TGTCCGAGGATCTGATCTTCCGCGAGGCCAAGCCGGTCGTGGGCGGGCGCGCCAACTGGAACGGCACCAACGGCGACGAGGGCGCGCGCGTCGAGGCGGGCGGCGTCAACAACTTCCAGGGGCGCTACATCATTCGCCACTACTGGACGGGGCCGGTCGCGTGTCAGGACCCGCGCTACGACAACTGGGGCGGTCCGCCCGGCAACCCGTTCGGCGGCGCGCAGCCGACGGCGGCCAAGGGGCTGGCGAGCGCGCCGCGCGGGAAGGTCGTGCTCAAGAGCGAGGTGCGCTCGCCGGTGCCGCTGCTCGGCATCCCGGGCCAGCCGCCGCCGCGACGGCAAAAGAAGAAGTGACGATCAACCATCGACGAGGAGGAGGCGGCATGAGGGCAGCTCGAGGTCTGGCGCTGGGCGCGGTCGTGGCGGCGGCGGTCGCGGCGGCGCCCGGGCGCGCGCAGGCGTTCTGCGGGTTCTTCGTGGCGGGCAGCAACGCGAAGCTGACCAACAACGCGTCGCAGGTCGTGCTGATGCGCAAGGGCAACCGCACGGTCATGACGATGTCCAACAACTACCAGGGGCCGCCCGAGAGCTTCGCGATGGTGGTGCCGGTCCCGGTCGTGCTGCACAAGGAGGACGTCAAGACGCTGCCCGCCGACGTCTTCGATCGCGTCGACTCGCTGAGCGCGCCGCGCCTGGTCGAGTACTGGGAGCAGGACCCGTGCGCGCCGCAGGCCGAGCGCACGATGGGGTTGGGCGGAATGGGGACGATCGCCAAGAAGGCGAAGGGGCGACGGGAGGGGCTCTACGGAGACCTGGGCGTCACGGTGGAGGCCCAGTTCGTCAGCGGCGAGTACCAGATCGTCATCCTGTCCGCGACCGATTCGTCGGGCCTCGAAACCTGGCTGCGGCACGAGCGCTACAGCATCCCGCAGGGCGCCGCCGCCGCGCTGGCGCCGTACATCCGCGACAAGTCGAAGTTCTTCGTCGCCAGGGTCGACATCACGAAGGTGAAGCGCGACGCGCAGGGCGTGGTGCAGCTGTCGCCGCTGCGCTTCACGTTCGACGCGAACGAGCTTCGCCTGCCCGTGCGCCTCGGCCTGCTGAACGCGGGCGGCAAGCAGGACCTGATCGTTTACGTCATCCACCCGACGTCGCGCTTCGAGGTCGCCAACTACGCCAACACGTTCATCCCGACCAACCTCGAGGTCGCCGACGGCGTGCGCAACAACTTCCCGGCGTTTTTCGCCGAGCTGTTCGACGCCACCGTCGAGAAGATGGGGCGCAAGGTGGTCGTCACCGAGTACGCCTGGCAGACGACGGGCTGCGACCCGTGCCCGACGCCGCCGCTGTCGGCGAACGATCTGGCGACGCTCGGCCTCGACGTGCTGGAGGGGATGGGCGTCGCCGCGCCGCCGGCGCCGAACGCGCAGGGCGCGCCGATGCGGCGCGGGCGCGGGCGGGTTTTCGGCGGCGGGCCGTCGTGGGTGCTGACCCGCCTGCACGCGCGTTACAGCCAGGAGACGCTGTCCGAGGATCTGATCTTCCGCGAGGCGAAGCCGGCGATGGGCGGCCGCGCCAACTGGAACGGCACCAACGGCGACGAGGGCGCGACGGTGAGCTCGACGATGGAGGCCGGCGTGAACAACTTCCAGGGGCGCTACATCATCCGCCACTACTGGGACAAGCCGGTCGCCTGCCAGAGTCCGCAGTACGACCAGTGGGGCGGTCCACCCGGCAATCCATACGGCCGGCCCACGCCGACGGCGGCGAAGGGGCTGGCGACCGCGCCGCGCGGGAAGGTCGTGCTGACCAGCGAGGTGCGCTCGCCCGTGCCGCTGCTCGGCATCGCGGGCAAGCCGCCCCACCGGCGCCAGCAGAAGGCGAAGTGACCATGAACCGATCCGACAACCGTTTCGTGTGGGGTATCAGCGCCGCCATGGTCGCGGCGGGCGTCGCGCTGATGGCGCGTGGATCGTCGCCGGCACCGGCGCCGTTGCCGCGCTTCGACCCGCACGGCCGCGACGTCGGCGTCGCGCTCGGCATTGAAGAAGGGCCGAGCAACGAGGAGGTCGCCGCCGAGGTGAAGCGCCAGGGCTTCTACGCGGGCGCGCCCGTCGGCAGCGGCGACTGCATCGGCTGCCACAAGGACGTCGCCGCGCAGTGGGCGTCGTCGGCTCACCGCTTCTCGTCGTTCAACAACCCGTACTACCGCGTCGCCACCGACGCCTTCCGCGTCGAGAAAGGCGCGGTGGCGTCGCGCTTCTGCGGCAACTGCCACGAGCCGTTCCTGGTCGCGACCGGCGCGATGGACCGCCCCGAGATCCAGCGCGGCACGCGCGCCGCGCAGGCGGGCGTCACCTGCCTGGTCTGCCATTCGATCGCCCACGTCGACCGCGAGGGCAACGGCCGCTACGAGGCGGACCTGCGGCCGGTGCCGACCGCCAAGGGCGTGCACGGGCCGCGGCTGCGGCCGGCGCTGATGTCGCAGGCGCTGTTCTGCGCCGCCTGCCACAAGGTCGGCCTCGGCACCGACGTCACCGCGGGCGAGCGCTGGCTGCGCGGCCAGAACGACTACGACGCCTGGCACGTCAGCGCCGTCTCCGGCAATGGCGCCGGGTCGGTGTACCGGCCGGACGCCGCGAAGGTCTGCCAGGACTGCCACATGCCGCTCGAGCCGGCGGTGCTGGGCGACGCCGGCGCGAAGAACGGCATGGTGCGATCGCACCGCTTCGTCGGCGCCAACACGGCGCTGCCCCACCTGCGCGGCGACGCCGATCAGGAACGGCGCACGCTGGACAACCTGCGCGGGCGCGCCTCGCTGGCGCTGCTCTGGTCGGGCCCGTCGCGCGTCGACGCGCTGATGCGCGCGCGCGGCGTCGGCCACCGCTTCCCGGGCGGCACCATGGACTCGAACGAGGTCTGGCTGGAGGTGACCGCGTTCGATGCCCGCGGCAAGGTGATCGGCGTCTCGGGCGCGCGCGACCGCGGCGGCGCGCTCGCCGCGGACACGCACCTCGTCCGCGCGCAGCCGGTCGACGGGCGGGGCGCGCCGATCGCCCGCCGCGATCCGCAGCACCAGCGCGGC
>DATBHU010000546.1:0-8527 GCA_036557265.1 Polyangia bacterium | reverse complement strand
TGATCCGCGCCCAGCACGACGCGCTATTGGGCGCGAACCGCCAGAAGGAGGAGCTGACCGCGCTCATCGTCCACGATCTCAAGAACCCGCTCTCCAGCATCCTGTCGAACGCCCAGTACGTGCTGGGGCGCAACCGCCTGGCCGCCGAGGAGAGCGACTCGCTGGACGACATCGTGCGCGCGTCGCAGTCGATGGTGCGGCTGGTGATGAACCTGCTCGACGTGTCGCGCAGCGAGGACGGCGCGCTGATCCCGCACGTGACGGAGTTCGACCTGCCCGCGCTGCTGTCCGAGGTGTGCAAGGAGATGGGGCGGCGGCTCGAGTACAAGGACCAGAAGCTGCACGCGATGCTGGCGCCCGACGTCGCGCCGCTGCGCGCCGACCGCGATCTGATCCGGCGCGTGATCGAGAACCTGATCGACAACGCGTACAAGTACGGCCCTCGCCACACCGCGATCAACATCGAGATCCTGCCCGCCACGATGGACGACGGGGCCGAGCGCGCCGTCGAGATCCGCGTGCGCGACGAGGGCGAGGGCGTACCGCCCACCTATCGCCAGCTGATTTTCGAGAAGTACGGGCGCGTGGAGGGTCGGGCGGGCGCCGCCGCCCGCACCAGCCACGGCCTGGGGCTGGTGTTCTGCCGGCGCGCCGTCGGCGTGCACGGCGGCACCATCTGGGTGGAGGACGGGGCCGGGCGGGGCGGCTGCTTCTGCGTGCGGCTGCCCGTGGCCCGGTTGCCGCTGTCGGCGGCCGCCGCGCCACCGCTCGGTGCCCCGCGCGGTGGCCTTGCCGTCTAGCCGGCCCGCGCCGCAGGCGCGGCTCGCGGCCATCTTTCCAAAAGAGAGCGGCACACCCGCGCTGCGCACCAAAGGCGGAACCCGGCTGGCCGACGAGACGCCGGCGACCCGGCGGCTGCTGGCGGAGTATCGCCAGGAGGTCTGGGACCGCACCGACCGGATGTTCCTCTGGCTGCTGCTCGGCCAGGCGGTCGTCGCGATCGGCGCCGCCCTGATGACGGCGCCCCAGCCGTGGGTCGGCCCGCTCGGCTTTCCGGTGCTGGCCTGGAAGGCGCTCGGCCTGGGCATCGTGATCGGCGCGCTGCCGTTGATGGCGGTCTATTCGCGGCCCGGATCGCGCTCCACGCGGCGCGAGATCGCGGTCGGGCAGGGGCTGATGACCAGCCTGCTGATCCACGTCGCCAGCGGCCACCCGGAGATGCACTACGCGATCTTCGCCTCGCTGCCGTTCCTGGCCATGTACCGCGACGTCAGCGTGCTGGTGCTGGCGAGCATCATCACCGCCATCGATCACGTGCTCGGCTGCTTCCTGTGGCCGCACTCGGTGTACGGCGTGGCGATCGCGTCGCGCTGGGCCTGGCTGCCGGACGTCTGGCTGATGGCGGTCGAGGACATGGTGCTGGCGCTGTTCATCATCCGCAAGCAGGCCGACATGCTGAGCGCCGCCCGCCGGCAGGCCACCATCGACGCCAGCCGCACCGCGCTCGAGCGCGAGGTGAACGAGCGGCAGCGGACCGAGCGGCTGCTGTCGCTGCAGGTGCTGATCACGCGCATCCTGGCGGGCGCCCACAGCCTGGGGGACGCGGCGCCCATCGTGCTCGGCATCATGGGCGAGAACCAGGGCTGGCAGATCGGCGAGCTGTGGGAGGTCGACGAGAGCCGCCAGTTCCTGCGCAGCGCGCACATCTGGCACATGGACGAGTTCCGCGACACCGCCTACCTGGACCGCCGCCGCGCCGAGAGGATCCCGCCCGACGTCGGCCTGGCCGGGCGCGTCTGGCAGCGCCACCTGCCGCTCTGGATCCCCGACCTCGCCGAGGAGCCGATGCTGCCGCTGGCGATGCTGGCCGGGAATTCGGGCCTGCACGGCGGTTTCGCGATCCCGCTGCGCAACGGGCCGGAGGTGATCGGCGTGCTGGCGTTCTTCTCGACGGAGATCCGCCAGGCCAACGACGACCACCTGCAGATGCTGAGCGCCCTGGGCGGCCAGCTGGGCCAGTTCATGGAGCGCAAGCGCATGGAGCAGGGCCTGCGCGACAGCGAGGAGCGCTACCGGTCGGTGATCGCGGCGCTGGACGAAGGGATCATCCTGGTCGACGCGGGGGCGCGCCTGATCGCCTCCAACCTGAGCGCCGAGCGGATCCTGGCCCGCGCCTCGGTCGAGCTGCTGGGGAAGCCGGGCGCGGATCCGTTCTCGTCGGTGGTCGACGAGGACGAACGCCTGGTGTCGTCCGCCGAGCTTCCCTTCCTGGTGACGCTGCGGACGGGCGAGGCGCGCCAGAACCGCGTCCTGGGCGTGACCCGCACGGACGGCAGCCGGGTCTGGATCTCGATGAACTCGCAGGCGCTGGTGCATTTCGGCGAGACGCTGCCCTACGCGGCGATGGCGTCGTTCACGGACATCACCGCGCGCAAGGCGGCCGAGGAGTCGCTGCGCGCGACGCACGCCGACCTGGAGAACCGGGTCGAGAAGCGCACCTCCCAGCTGATGGAGGCGAACGTGCGCATGCGCCGCGAGGTGGAAGAGCGCGAGCGCGCCCAGCGCGAGCTGCACGCCGCCAAGGAAGCGGCCGACACCGCCAACCAGGCCAAGAGCGCGTTCCTCGCCAACATGAGCCACGAGCTGCGCACGCCGCTGAACGCGGTGATCGGGTTCTCGGAGCTGCTCGAGCAGGAGATCTTCGGCGGGCTCAACACCAAGCAGCGCACCTACGTCGCCAACGTGCTGGTGTCGGGGCGCCACCTCCTGCAGCTGGTCAACGACATCCTCGACATCTCGAAGGTCGAGGCCGGCCGCATGGACCTCGCCTACGAGCGGACGGCGATCGGCGGCATCGTCGACATCGTGCGCAGCGTGATCACGGCGGTGGCCGCCAAGAAGGGGATCGAGCTGGAGGTCGACGTCCCGCCCACGCTGCCCGAGGTCCACGTCGATCCGGGCCGCATCAAGCAGGTGCTCTACAACCTGATCGCGAACGCCATCAAGTTCACGCCGCGCGGCGGGGTGGTGAAGGTGGCGGCGCGCGCGGACGCGAAGTACCTGACCGTGATCGTCTCCGACACCGGCGTTGGCATCGCGCAGCAGGACCTGCCCCGCCTGTTCCGCGAATTCGAGCAGCTGCCGCAGGCGAACGGCGTGCGCCCCGAAGGCACCGGCCTGGGCCTGGCGCTCACCCGCCGCCTCGTGCAGCTGCACGGCGGCAAGGTCGAAGTCCAGAGCACCCTCGGCAAAGGCTCGACGTTCTCGGTCTTCCTCCCCATCCGCTCGGCGGAGGAGATCACCCTGATCCGCCCGCCCGAGGCGGCCTAGCCGGTCCGGCTACGCGAAGCTCGCGTGGTACTCCGGATCCTCGACCGCCCGCGCGGCGTCCGTCGCGTGCAGCGGGCGCGCCGTGTCGAGCATGACCGCGATCTCGTCGGTCGACCTCGCGCCGATGCTGCCCTCGTAGGCGCCCGGGTGCGGTCCGTGCATGACGCCGGCCGGGTGGTGCGAGATGCTGCCCGGCCCGACGCCCTTGCGCGACGTGAACTGGCCCGCGCAGTAGTAGATGATCTCGTCGCACCCGACCGACGAATGCGGGTAGGGGCACGGGATCGCGTCGGGGTGGAAGTCGAGCGGCCGCGGCACGAAGCTGCAGATCAGCGCGCCCCGCGTCGCGAACGTGCCGTGCACGGTCGGCGGCAGGTGCACCATCCCGACGCGCGGCTGGAAATTCAGGATCGGAAACGCCCACGGGTAGACCGTCCCGTCCCAGCCGACCACGTCGAGCGGCGCGTGCGCGTAACGGAAGCCGTGGAAGGCGTCGTCCCTCTTCACCACCACGTCGCGCAGGCCCTCGTCGCGCGGCCCGGAGAACGTGGGCCGCCGGAAGTCGCGGTGGCTGTAGGGCGCGTCCATGCGCAGCTGGCCGACCTCGTTGCGCCACTGCCGCGGCAGCCCGAAGCCCGCCGCGCACTCGATCGACAGCCAGACCTGCGGGCGATCGTCGGGGACGAAGCGGTGAATCAACCCCTTGGGCACGAACAGGTAGTCGCGCGCCGCGAACGCGACGTCGCCCAGCGCCGACCGCAGCACGCCCCCGCCCTCGACGACGAAGTACAGGTCGTCGCCGTCGCCGTTGGCGAAGTAGACCGGGTCGGCCTCGTCCGGGTGAACGACGGAGATGACGACGTCGTCGTTGAACAGCAGCGGGACGCGCGCGTCGATCGCCGGCCCGCCCCGCCGCGGCACCTCCTGCGATCGGTAGTGGCGGCGCGCCAGCGGGCGCGGCTTGTCGTCGACCGCCTCCGGGATCTCCCAGCCGTGCGCGGCGCCGGCGACCGCCGCCGTGTGCGGGCGATCGGCGTGATACATGATGGTGAACGGCCCCTCGAAGCCGTCGCGGGTCAGGCACTCCTCGTGCCGCAGGTGCCCGCCCGCGTCGCGCAGCGCCGTGTGCGGCTTGGGCGGGATGTCGCCCGCCGCCATCCTATCGAGCATCGTGCGGCTTCTGCTGCTGGTCGCGTTCGATCGCCTCGAACAGCGCGCGGAAGTTGCCGGCGCCGAACCCCTGGTCGCCCTTGCGCTGGATGATCTCGAAGAAGAACGGCCCCGCCGCCGGATCGTGGTACAGGCCCGCCGCCTCCTTCAGGAAGATCTGCAGCATGTATTCGTGCGGCTTGCTGCCGTCGACCAGGATGCCGAGCTCGCGCAGCACGTCGATGCTCTCGTCGATGGCGCCGACGCCGATGCGCTCGAGCCGCGCCGGCAGCACGTCGAAGTAGGTGCCCGGCGTCGACATGAACTCGACGCCCCGCCCGCGCAGCCCGCGCACGGCGCCGACGATGTCCGCCACGGCGAGCGCCGAGTGCTGCACGCCGTCCCCCCGGTTGTCCTCCGCGAAGATGTTGATCTGCGACTCCTTGAAGAACGGCCGGAACGGCTCGTTGTTGGCGAACTTCACCCCCGACGCCGGGTCCCACATGACCACCGATTTCAGCCCCGACCCGTGGGTCCGCTGCTGGGCCGCCGCGACGTCGTTGGTGTGGAACGCGATCTCCCACAGCTGTTCGAGCCCCAGCACGTGCTGCATCCAGAGCAGGGCCGGCTTCATGGTCTGGAAGTTCGAGGTCAGGTGGTCGATGTGCTGGAAGCCGAAGCGGTTCCGCGCGGCGGGGTCCGCCGCGGCGGCGGGCACGAACCCGGGGAACAGTGTCCGGTAGCCGCGCCGCTCCACGAACCGGAAGGTGGTGTCGCCGAACGGGGTGGTGATGGAGAACATCGCCAGCGTGCCGCCGTCGTCGGTGAAGCGCTGGACGTCGGTGATGAAGGTGCCCCCCCGCTCGTCCAGGAGAGCGAACGCCCGGGCGGCGTCCTCGACCTCGAACACCACCGTCCCGACCCCCTCCGGGTGCTTGCGCAGGTACCGCCAGGCACGGCCCCTCTCGCCGACGGGCTGGTGGATGACGAACAGCGCGTCACCTGCCCGGAATGCCGCGGAGCGCTGCCGCCCCTCGTGTTCCAGCTGGGGGCTGCTGGTGCCCAGCTCGGCGAAATCCAATTTATCGATGAAAAAGCGCCGGGTGCGTTCTAGGTCGTGCACGTAGTAGTGCAGCGCTTCGATGTGTCGGATGCCGATCGACGACGTCGCCACGATCTCAATATTAGCGCGTACTTGCGCGATCGGGATGGCGATGAACCGTAATACGTTGCCGCGTTGTGACAGCCGGGAACTGGCGTTCGAAACGGAATTGACCTAATAATCGCCCCCCGAGGCCCCCCCCAGGCGTCATCTCGGGCGCCTGGTTCGTATGAGTCGGCGGAGGCTTTGAGGTCAATCGGAGGAGGAAGATGACGAATCGAACCGTTCGCTTTGTGGTCTGTTCTGCCCTCGGCGTCGCGTCTATGGCGCTCGCGGGCTCGGGAAGCGCGTTCGCGCAGGACAATCCGCCGGCCGAGGGGGCTGCTGCTGCTCCGCCTCCGGCAGCGGCGGGGGGGGAGGCGACTCCGGCGGTGGCGGCGACACCTCCGCCGGCTGCGGCGGCCCCAGCAGGTCCGGCGAACATCACCCTGCGTCAGGGCGGCATCGGCATCGACGGCGACGTCGCTGTCGGCGTGTCAAAAGGTAACAGCGGGAAGCCGATCAGCATCGTCCCGAACGTCTACTACGGCGTCTCGGACACGCTGAGCGTCGGCATCGGCAGCAACCCGGGCTCCGAGATCTTCCAGAACGTGGCGGGTGCTGGCCTTTGCTTGAGCGGCAGCACCGACTGTCCCGGCAAGGTCTACAACAACGTCAG
The DNA here is from genome assembly GCA_036557265.1 of Polyangia bacterium. Taxonomy (GTDB): domain Bacteria; phylum Myxococcota_A; class Polyangia; order Fen-1088; family Fen-1088; genus JADGRB01. The sequence goes on along the minus strand of DATBHU010000546.1, from coordinate 2,228 downwards.
CCTGGACGGCCTGTTCTCGTTCTCCCGCTCGGGGACGATGGACGTCGGCGCGCACGGCGGCATCGACACGATCTTCGGGGATGACACCATCGCCAAGGTGCGCGTCGGCGTGAAGGGCAAGCTGCTAACCGGCCCGGTCCAGCTCGTGTTCGACCCGTCGGTGCAGATCGGCATCAACAAGCGCGACGCAGGGAACAAGGAGTTCCTGAACGTTCCTGTCCGCGTCGGCTTCCTGCCGATGCCGCAGCTCAACGTCGGGCTTTCGCTGGCCCTCCAGGGCTTCCTCGACCCCGACGGCGGTAGCTTCAGCGACGCCTACTTGGTCCCCGTGGGTATCGGCGGAACGTTCGCGATCAACCAGATGCTCGACGTTCGGGCGCAGTTCGCGTTCGACAACCTGCTGGGCAAGGAGTTCCCGGGTGTCGGCCGTGCCGACTTCCGCACGTTCTCGATCGGCGCTGCGTACCGCATGTAGCAACCCGGCCGGTCTGACCGGCTGAAGCGCCCCCCGCGCGGCTTCGGCGGCGCGGGGGGATTCTTATCGTGTTGACAATATGGTCATCGCGACGCTGCTCGTAAGCATGACCCTGTCCTTCAGTAGTTCCTTGGCGGAGTTAGCTCCCAGTGTACCGTGGGGAGGTAGTGTTGATGATCGCGATGAGGCACGGTGCGGTGATACTTGCAATTTGGGGCGGTCCTTTGCTGTTGGCACTGCCCGCCTGTGATTCGGAGAGCGTTAAGAACGGCGAGCTATTGAAGCAACCCTCGATCGCCCTGGCGTCGGAAAGTACGGCATCGACATCCGCGATCTCGCAAGCGTCAGCGACCAACCTGACTGCAATGGCGCTGCAGTCGTCGCCTGGCGCCGTATGCAACTTCCATCAGCACGGAGCCGCTGACCGAGGCATGCGGCTCTTTCCAGACGCCCAAGGACTAGTGCGTATTTTTGCCGACGCTTCGCTCGTCGCCGCGAGCGATCCGAAGCTAGAACTAGACTGCACGTCCACTGATGGCACTGTCCTCTCTACCCAGGCTCTTGATCCTTCTGCAGCCGCAGCACTAGAGCGCAGAGATACAGAACGATTTCTTCGACTCCCACTGCGACCCGCACTGTCTGGCGATCCGATGGCGTGGACTCAGGCTGAACTAATTGCTGCGGGGTATCCGCCGCGCCCGGATTCCGCAAAGGCACCCGAGCTCTACGCGAACTGGCTGAACCTAGTTGGGACGCCTGCGCGACGAGTGTCGTCGACTGTACCGCACCCCGGTGAGGAGCGAAACCAGACCAACACGATTTGGGCGGGCCCCATCCTAAACGCAGGGACCTACGACTGGGTTCAGGGACAATGGAACGTGCCCGCCATCAGTGCGGGATCTGCTCCTGGAGCCGCTCAAGCGGATGCGGCGCTTTGGGTCGGTCTGGATGGCCAATTCGGCTCCTCTGACGTTGTACAGGCCGGGACCGATTCGAACACCTGGCAAGGTGCATCCCAGCTTTGGTTTTTTCATTACGCCGCGTGGATCGAGTGGTATCCGTTACCGATGCAGGAAATATCCGCGGCCGTTTATCCAGGCGATTCCGTGCTGGCGGAAGCCTGGGTTGGTCGCTCTGACGGAACGATTGATGCTACTGGAGGCTATGGTTGGTACGTCGTTCAGAACTATACGAGGAACTGGTTCTATAGCGGATCGGTTTCCAAACCAGCGGGCACCATGTTTGCCGGGAATACCGCAGAGTGGATTATAGAAAGGCCAGGGGTTTGCGTTCCTCTATTCGGCTGTTCTGCCTTACCGCTGGCCAATTTTGGCAGTGCTTCGATGTCAAAGACTCGAGCAGTCGCAACGGATGGCCATTTGGCAAGTCCGCTGACTGATCCGTTCGCTGTGTTCAATATGTATACTTCGCACAACCTTGCGATCGCAGGAGCCGGTGGCACGACGTCAAATCCAACGGCCGCATACCTCTGGTTCAACTATCAGTGAGTGTATGCGGTCGCTGTTGAGACGATGCTCGACGGGCCGCGCGGACAATCGGACGCTCTCGATCGGCGCCGCCTACCACATGTAGTAGTTCGGCCGGTCTGACCGGCTGAAACGACCCCCGCGCAGCCTCTCGGCGGCGCGGGGGTTTTTTTATGTCCGCGCCCTAGGCGCAATGCCGTTCGGTTAAGCATGGGCGGGCCGTTTTCTCGGGAAATTGCTCATCTTGATCTTCACTGCGCGGGGAT
>DATBHU010000545.1:0-7788 GCA_036557265.1 Polyangia bacterium | reverse complement strand
TTGCTCTGACGCCCGCCTACGCGGCCGCGGTGCCGTCGGACGCCGCGTCGGCGCGCTGCAGCTTGTAGCCCATGCCGCGCACCGACTGCAGCCGGTCGCCGAGCGCGCCGAGCTTGGCGCGCAAGTTCAGCACGTGCGTGTCGACGGTCCGGACGCGGCCGACGTGGCGGTAGCCCCAGACCCGGGAGAGCAGCTCCTGGCGGGTGAAGACGCGCCCCACGCGGTCGGCCAGGAAGCGCAGCAGCTGGAACTCGTAGGGCGTCAGGCCCAGTGTTTCACCACGCAAGTAGGCCTGTCGCATTTCGCAATCGAGCACCACCTCGCCGTAACGCACCTGTAACGGTGACCCGGGGCGCTTGTCGCGCGCGTGCAGCTGGCGCAGGCGGGCCGCCAGCTCCTCGGCGCTGACCGGCATCAGGATGAAGTCGTCGGCCCCCATCTCCGGATCCAGGCCCGAGACGCGGCCGACCTCCAGGCAGAGCAGGATCCGGGTGGCGACCAGCTCGGGACGCTGGCGCAGGCGCCGGATCGCGTGGCGGCCGATCTCCAGGTGCTCGCCGGCCTCGACGAGCGCGACGTCGACGGCGCCTTTCAGCTCCGCGAGATCGTAGCCGACGACCTCGACGCTGTGGCCCAGGGTCCGCAGCATGGCGGCGGGCGCGTCCTTCTGCAGCTCGTTGCGTTTCGGATCGAGCGTGACGACCAGCGTTCGTAATCCCGAGGAGAGCAACCGCATGTTTTCGAGTCCAGGTAACTGACGAGAGCGAACCAGATCACAGTAGATCTCCGTCGGTTAACTGGACGTTTCGGAGCGGTACATCTTTCGTTAACGCGTGTAGGTGTCGCCTTACATCGCGCCACCGACGGTGGCGCGCCGCTTTTGCATCGCGCAAGACGCGTCAGTACACGGGCCAGCGGCGCGGCAGGAAGTACTCCTCGTACACGCGCAGCGCGTAGCGATCGGTCATGCCGGTGATGAAGTCCGCGACCGCCCGCGACAGCCCGTCGGATTCGGGAATTCCCTTGGGCCAGTGCTTGGCGCGGAATTCGTCGGAGTGGGCGTGGAAGTAGCCCCACAGCTCGCTGATGATCCGCTGGGCCTTCTCGAACTCGCCGCGGATCTCGGGACGCTCGTAGACCGTCTCGTAGAGGAAGTCGCGCAGCGCGATCAGCGCGTCCAGCACCTCGTCGGTCATCCGGATCTGGCGCTTCTCTTCCAGCCGCGACGCCGACACCATGTCGTCGACCATGCGGGCGATCCGCTCCCCGTGGCTGTCGCCCAGCACGGCGAGGATCGCGCGCGGGACGGTCTTCGGATCGACGACCCGCCCGCGGACCGCGTCGTCGAGGTCGTGGTTCACGTAGGCGACGATGTCGCTGATGCGGACGATCTGCCCCTCCAGCGTCATCGCCATGAGGTTCGGGTTGTCCGAGATGATGTGCCCCTTGCCCTTCGAATGTTTCAGGATGCCGTCGCGCACCTCGACGGACAGGTTCAGGCCCTGGCCTTCGCGCTCCAGCGTCTCGACCACGCGCAGCGACTGCTTGACGTGGTGAAACCCGTCCGGCATCAGCTTCGCCAGCACCTTCTCGCCCGCGTGGCCGAACGGCGTGTGGCCGAGGTCGTGGCCCATCACGATCGCCTCGGTCAGCGATTCGTTGAGGCCGAGGGCGCGGGTGACGGTGCGCGCGATCTGCGCCACCTCCAGGGTGTGCGTGATGCGCGTGCGGTAGTGATCGCCTTCGGGCGCCAGGAACACCTGGGTCTTGCCGGCCAGCCGCCGGAACGCCTTCGAGTGGATGATGCGATCGCGATCGTGCTGGAAGATCGGGCGGGTCGGATCGGGCGGCTCGGGCCGCGCCCGCCCCTTGCTGGCCCGGCTGCGCTGGGCGAACGGGGACAGGACGCGCTCCTCGTCGTCCTCCAGCTTCTCGCGGATGGTGGTCATCGCCGCTTCTTCGGCTTGCGCCCGCGCCGGTTGCCTCCCGAACGCTCGGCGCCGAGCTTTCCTCGAACCGGAATTTTGATGCGCCGCTTGCCCTTCCGTTCGTGTCGCGCCTGCTGGCGGTCGTGGTCGTGGGCGCGCTCCTGGGGCGCGCGGTCGCGCTTCTCATCGCGGCGGCCGTGCTTATCGCGGCGACCCTGCTTGTCGCCTCGACGCCCGAACCGGTCGCCGTGAACGTCGTGGTGGCGCGCCCGGTGGCCCGCCAGCGCGAAGTCGACCTTGCGGCGCACGACGCTGACCGACTGCACCTCGACGCGGACGCTGTCGCCGAGCGCGAACGTCCGCCCCGACCGCCGCCCCACCAGGCGGCAGCTCGCCTCGTCGAAGACGTAGTAGTCGTCGGACAGCGCCTCGACCCGGACCAGCCCCTCGACGAACGGGTCGTCGACGACCACGAACACGCCGAAGCCGGCCACGCCCGAGATGACGCCCTCGAACTCGTCGCCGATGCGGTCGCGCAGGAAGAACGCGCGGTAGAGATCGACGACCTCCCGTTCGACCTCCATCGCCGACCGCTCGGAGAAGGACGACTCGGCGGCCATCTTTTGCAGCGCGGCCCGGTCAGGCACCGGCGCCACCGCCGGCGGCTTGAAGCCGCCCGCCGGCTTGCCCTGGCCCGCGAGGCGGGACTTGAGCAGGCGGTGAACGACCAGATCGGGATAGCGGCGGATTGGCGAGGTGAAGTGCAGGTAGTCGGCCGACGCCAGCCCGAAGTGACCGACGTTGACCACGTCGTAGGTCGCCTGCTTGAGCGAGCGCAGCAGCTGGAAGGAGAGCGGCTTCTCGGCGGGGTGGCCCTTGAGCCGATCGAGCACGCGCTTGAGGCCCGCCGGCGTGCGCGCGGCGTCGACGTCGATGGCGATGCCGTAGTTCTGGGCGAGGACCGCGAACTCCTCGAGACGATTGCGATCGGGCGCGTCGTGGATGCGCCAGAGGGTGTTCTCGTTGCGCTCGTGGAAGCTGCGCGCGACCGCCTCGTTGGCGGCGAGCATGAACTCCTCGATCATCGAGTACGCCTGGCGCTCGCCCGGATCGCGCCGGGACTTCCGGATCGATCGCACCAGCCGCGGATCGTCGTGATCGAGCTCGATGAACGGTTCGGGAAGATCGAAGTCCAGCGCGCCGCGCGCGATGCGCAGCACGCGCATCTGGCGGGCCAGCGAATCCATCGCGCGCAGGTCGGGCAGGAACGGCTCGTACTTCTTCCGCTTGCCGCGCGTGTCGCCGCCCAGCGCCGCCGCCACGCCCGGGTAGTCCAGGCGGGCGCGCGAGTGAATCACCGCCGCGAAGAACTCGCTGCCGACGGGCTGCGCCTGCCGGTCGAGGTCGATGCGTACGACCATCGCCAGCCGGTCCTCCTCGGGCACCAGCGAGCAGATGTGGGCCGACAGCGGCTCCGGCAGCATCGGGATGGCGCGGTTCGGCAGGTAGATGCTGCAGCCGCGGCGCAGCGCCTCCGCGTCGAGGGGCGAGCCCTCGCGCACGTAGTGCGAGACGTCGGCGACCGCGACCCACAGGCGCGTCGCGCCGTTCGGGAGCGATTCGATCGCGACCGCGTCGTCGAAGTCGCGGGCCGTCTCGGGATCGATGGTCGTGAACGGCACGTCGCGCAGGTCGGTGCGGTCGACGCGGTCCACGTCGCGCACCTCGGTGGGCGTCCCGTCGGCGATGCGCGCGACCTGGTCGGGGAACGCCTCCTCGACGTCGGCGCAGGCCAGGACCTTCTCGACCTCGGTGCGCGGGTCGTCAGGGTCGCCCAGCACTTTGAGGACGGCGGCCTCGATCGGACCGTCGGGGACGTCGGGATACTTGGTGATCTCGGCGACCACGGCGATGCCGTCGCGCGCGTTCGGGATCGGTCCGCGCAGCGTCACCGGCCCGGCGATGCGCGGATCGTCGGGCTGCAGCACCTGCTCCTTGCCGCGCCGGGCGAGCTGGCCGGTGATCTTGGCGCGCCCGCGCGCCAGCACGCGCAGCACGCGGCCCTCGACGCCGCGGACCGCGGGCCAGGCCTCTATTTCGACCGTGTCGGCGTCCATGGCGGCGCCGCGGTTGCGGGCCGACACGTGAACGTCCTCGGATTTGTCGTCGGGAACGACGAAGCCGTAACCGGCGGGGTGAATCTTGATGCGACCAGAGAGTGTACGAGTGGGGAGGCCCGAGAAACCGGACCCACCAGGGGTGTCATTGACTGTCAATTGATGTCCTATTTGGAGGCTGCCGGCCCGCCGCCCTGCACGCGTAGCGCGTACAGCTTGCGGTCGTCGGAGCCCACGAAGATGGTGCCGTCTGCGGCCAGCGTCGGCGAGCTGTCGACGTCGCCGCCGAGCTCGACTGACCAGCGCAGATGGCCGTCAGGCTCGAGACAATAAAGGCGGTCATCCTGCGAGCCGAACAGAATGGCGCCGCGTGCGTCGACGAGCGCCGACGACACGATGCGATCGCCGGCGCGAAACGTCCACGCCAGCGTGCCGTCGAGTTTGACGGCGTAGAGTTGTGAATCGAAAGAGCCGACGTAGACGACGCCGTTGCCGACGGCCGCCGACGCGCGCACGTCGGCGCCCGTCGTGAACGCCCACAGCATCTTCCCGTCCGGCGACAGCGCGTACAGCTTGTCGTCGTCGGAGCCGACGTAGATCGTGCCGTCGTCGCCGACCGCGGGCGCGGCCTCGACGTCGGCGCCGGCCCGGAAGTCCCAGCGCTTCTGCCCGTTGGGGGCGATGGCGTAGACCAGATCGTCCTGGCTGCCGGCCACCACCGTCCCGTCCTGCAGGACGGCGGGCGCCGACGACACGTGGCCGCCGGTGACAAAATGCCAGCGCAAAGTACCATCGGGGTTGATGGCGTAGATGCCGTCGCCGCCCGTGTAGATCACCCCGTCGGGGCCGACGGTCGGGCCGGCGTCGACGTCGCAGCGGCTGGCCTCGGGGCCGATGCCGACCCGCTGCGGGCAGGAGCCCATCTGCACGATCCAGCGGGGCTTGGGCGGGTTTCCCCCCACCGCGTAAAGGTGGTCGTCGTCCGAGCCGATGTAGATGGTCCCGTCGTGTGCCACGGCGGGCGAGCTGAAGATGATGTCCCCCGTTGCATACGACCACCGGAGCGACCCGTCCCGCGCGACGGCGTACAGCTTGCTGTCCTGCGATCCGACCAGCACCGACCCGTCACCGGCCACAGCCGGCGACGACACGATCGGCCCGCCGGTCGCGAACGTCCACCAGACCGCGGGCTTGACCGCCGGCAGCACGAAGGGCGAGCGGCCGCGGTGGGCGGGGCCGAAGCGGAACATCGCCTGCGCGGGCTCGACGGCGTACTGGGGCAGCGGAACGGACGGACCGGTCAGGCCCCCGGCGGCCACGGACGGCCGCGCGGTGTCGCCCGGCCAGACGCAGCGGCCCGCGTCGCACAGCCGATTGAGCTTGCAGTCCTTGTCGGCCGCGCACGGGGTCGGCTCGACGTGGGCGCAGCCGAGCCCGACGCCGGACAGAGCGACGCCCGCCACGGCGAGGCTAGCCACCAGCGTGACGGAGAGACCAGCCTGTTTGCGACCAGTCACGGGGAACCGGGAACGAAGGACGCGCGGGCATCGCCCGGGCGGGCCGGGCGAAACGCGCCCGGCGACGGACATGGAATTCGGATGGCGCAAGGTTAAGGCAAATTGAAAAAGCTGCAAGCAGGTCTGATACGCTCCTCGTCCGTGCGGGGTTCCAGCGCTGCCTTGGTCGCCTGCGCCTTGCTCGCGGCCGGCCCCGCCTGCCGCCGACACGCAGCACCACCGCCGGCGCCGCCAGCCAGCGCGGCCGTCGCTCCCGCGGCGCGGCCGGCCCCGCCGGCTCCAGCGCCGAAGACTGGCCGTGCGGCGATCAAGCACGTCGTCATCATCAGTGAAGACGGGCTGCGTCCCGACGCCCTGATGGACGTCCGCCCGCCGGTCCACGAAGAGGTGATGAAGCGCGCCGCCTACTCGCTGCACGCGCGCACCATCCGCCGGGCGTCCACGCTGCCGTCACACGCGGCGATGCTGTCGGGCTTCGACATCAAGGAGCACGGCCTCTACTGGAACTCGTGGAAGCCCGATCGCGGCTACATCCATGTGCCGACCGTGTTCGACGCCGCCAAGAAGAGCGGCGCCGAGTCCGCGGCCTTCATCGGCAAGCGGAAGCTGGAACACATCGCGCACCCGGGTTCCGTCGACGTGGTGTCGCGCCCCGGCTACTTCTGCAAGAAGGTGGTGGAGGAGGCCGCCCGCTACTTCGTCACGGAGAAGCCCGCCGTCGAGTTCATCCACTTCTCCGATCCGGACGATCTCGGACACTCGGACGGCTGGATGTCGAAGCCGCAGCTCGAGTCGGTCCGCAGCAGCGACAAGTGTCTGGGGACCCTGCTCAACGCGGTCTCCGCGGCCGGACTCGACGGTGAAACGCTGTTCATCATCTCCGCGGACCACGGCGGCCACGGCCACAATCACGACGGCAAGATCCCGGAGGACCGCCTGATCCCGTGGATCGCCTGGGGTCCCGGCATTCGCCCGGGCCACAAGATCGAGAGCGAGATCAGCACCGTCGACACCGCCGCGACCGCGCTGTGGGTGCTCGGCTACCCGGCGCCGCCCGGCATGATCGGCAAACCGGTCCGCGAAGCCTTCGAACCCGACCCGCCTGCGACCGCGCCGCGCAACTAGCGCTCCGTTCGCTCTCTTCGTCGAGGGCCGCGCCAGAGGAGATCGCGTGGGCGGGGGTCCCAGGACCCCTCCCAGGGGCCTAGAAGAAGTTGATCGCGAAGTTGACGAGCGACCAGTTGGTCCAGGTCTCGTTGCCGGTGCTGTAGTTGTAGCGAGCGCCGGTCACGGTCGCTTCGACGTCGAACGACCAGTTCCATCCCTGGATCAGCTCGTAGCCGATGCCAGCCATCGCGGCCCCGCCCCAGTTCGACGCCGTGTCGTACCCGTTGTTGTTGTTCTGGATGACCTCGGCGAGACCGAAGCCCGCCTTCAAGAACAGGCGCTGCGTCGCGAAGATCTGCAGCGCCGCGAGGTTCGCGGTCTGCGAGAGCGCCGACCCGTTGCGATTCACCAGCGCGCCCTCCACGTCCCACAGCAGCAGCAGGCCCGGGCGCAGGCCGAAGCCGAGCCGGAAGGTGTACGACATGCCGCCGTCGCTGGTCGAATTGCCGAACGAGTCGCGCCAGTTCAGCCCGCCGAAGCCGATACCGCCGCCGAGCGTGAACGGACGATCGATCACCTGACGGGGCGGGGGCGGCGGATAGCGGTAGTAGTAGTTCGGCGGTGGATAGCGGCCCGGCGGCGGCGCGTACCCGGGTGGTCCGTAGGCCGGCGGCGGCCCGTACGCGGGCGGCGCGCCGTAGGTCGGGCCCGGCCCGTAGTAGGGCTGCGACGGCGACTGCGCCGGAGCGGGCGCCGCGGCCGGCGGCTTGTATCCCGGTGGCGGCGCGTAGGCCGGCGGGAACTCAGCCGCAGGCGCTGCGCCCTCGGTCGGAACCGGCGTGGACTGTTGCGCGTGCGCCGCAGCAGTGTGAACCAGGAGAACAGTGGCGATTATCAGAAGTTTCTTCGTCATTGGGCTGCTCTAGCGGCGACACGACGGCCGCCTGGGGCGTCTGGCAAGAGTTGCAAAGGTGGCGCCACCCGGGCCGTGAGCCGCGTGACTACATGATGCCCGCAAACCCGATGATGCCCTAAAAACGCCGCAGCGGCGGCTCGCCGGGCGAGAGCGCCGGCGCGCCCGAGGGCGCGATGCGCCTCACACGCGCCAGCCCCGCGTCC
>DATBHU010000544.1:0-10547 GCA_036557265.1 Polyangia bacterium | reverse complement strand
ACGTTCGAGTAGAAGCCGTACTCGTCCGGATTGGCGTCGTTCCACGCCGTGTGCGGCATCTTGTCGACGAAGCGGATGTGGACGATCGACTTGATGCTCTTGAACCCGTACTTCCACGGCACCACCAGCCGGATCGGCGCGCCGTCCTGGTTCGGCAGCACGCGGCCGTAGAGGCCGACCGCCAGGATCGTCAGCGGGTGCAGCGCCTCGTCCATGCGCAGCCCCTCGACGTAGGGCCATTCCAGCGCGCCGGTCCTCTGGCCGGGCAGCTCGTCGGGCGCGAGCTTGGTCGTGAACGCGACGTACCTGGCGCGCGACGTCGGCCCCAGCTGCTTGATGAGCGGCGCCAGCGGGAAACCGACCCAGGGGATCACCATCGACCAGGCCTCCACGCAGCGCAGCCGGTAGACCCGTTCTTCCAGCGGGAACCGCCCGAGCAGCGTGTCGATGTCGATCACCTGCGGGCGCGCGATCTCGCCCTCGAACGCGACCGTCCAGGGGCGCGTCTTCAGGCGCTGCGCGTTCGCGGCCGGATCCGACTTGTCGGTCCCCAGCTCGTAAAAATTGTTGTAGGTCGTGATGTCCTTGTAAGGCGTCTGCGGCTCGCCCGTGCCGAACGGCCCCGGCTTGACGCCCGGCAGCGGCGCCTCGGTCGGCGCGACCGGCGCGCTCGCCTTGGGTTTGCAGCCCGCCAGCGTCAGGCCGGCGGCCGCCGCGGCGCCGCCCGCCAAGAAGTCACGCCGCCGCAGGTAGAGCCCCTCGGGTGTGATCTCGGACGACGGCAGGTCGGGGCGCCAGATCGAAGACATCGCCTGATCCAATCTACGCCACCCGGCGTTCGTGAGTTACGGTGGATCCTCGATGTCACCGCTCGAGCCGTCCACCGCCCTGCCTCCTCCCTTGCCCGCGATCCTGGAGATCAAGCGCACCCTGGACGGCCGCGAGAAGCGGTTCGATTGCCGGCTGCTGGCGCGCGCCGACGACGGCCGCCACGCGGCTGTGCTGTGGGTGGCGCCGGCGCCGATGCACGTGCACGGCGTCGACCTGCCGGCCGGGGCCGTGAGCGTCGGACACTTCTGGACCGACCGTCACTACAACGTCTACCACTGGCTGGAGCCGGCCGGAAAAACCCTCGGGTATTACTTCAACATCTGCGACGAGACGCGCATCGCCGCCGACGTGATCGACTGGCGCGATCTGATCGTCGACGTGCTGGCGCTGCCGGCCGGGCGGCTGGACGTGCTGGACGAGCACGAGCTGCCCGCCGAGCTGCCGCCCGGCGTGGCCGATCACATCGCCGCCGGCACGGAGGCGATCCTCGGCCGCCCCGCCGCGGTGCTGGCCGAGGTCGAGGCGGCGTCGCGCGCGGTCTGGCCTAGAGACCGCTGACGACCGCGGGGCGGCGGTCGATGCCGGCGAGCGAGAAGCCGGCCACGAGATCCGCCGGCATCGCCGCGGCGCCCGCGGGGACCAGCCCGGCCGAGGCCGCCAGCGCGGCGATGACGGCCGCGGGCGCGACCCCGCGCGCGCGCAGATCCGCGACCGCCTCCGGCCGCGTCCGCTTGGCCAGGCGCTCCCCCGTCGGGGCCAGCACCAGCGGCACGTGCGCGAACGCCGGCGCGCGCAGGCCGAGCGCGCGAAACAGCGCCAGCTGGCGCGGCGTCGAGCGCAGCAGGTCGTCGCCGCGCACGACCCGCGTCACCGCCATCGCCGCGTCGTCCACGACGACCGCCAGCTGGTAGGCGGCGGTGCCGTCCGCCCGCCGGAGCACGAAGTCGTCGACGCCGGCGCCGTCGGCGGGGACCGTGCCGTGGATCTCGTCGACGAAGTCGATGCGCGCGCCGTCGCCCGCGAAGCGGATCGCCGGCGCCCGCCCCTGCGCGGCGGCGCGCGCCCGCACCTCGTCGGGCGGCAGCGTCCGGCAGGTGCCGGGGTAGCGCGGGCCGTCCTCGTCGGCCTCGTGCGGCGCGTGCGCGGCGCGCGCCACGTCCGCCCGCGAACAGGCGCAGGGGAACGCCCGCCCATCCGCCAGCAGTCGATCGATCGCCGCGTCGTAGCGCGCGGCGCGCTCGCTCTGCCGGTACGGCGCGTGCGGCCCGCCGCGATCCGGCCCCTCGTCCCAGTCGAGGCCCAGCCAGGCGAGATCGTCGAGCAGCGCCTGCTCGGCGCCCGCGGGCACGCGCGCGCGATCGAGATCCTCGATGCGCATCACGAACGCGCCCCCCCGGCAGCGCGCGTCCAGCCAGGCGAGCAGCGCGGTGCGGGCGTTGCCGAGGTGCAGGCGCCCGGTCGGGCTCGGCGCATAGCGCCCGCGTTCGCCGGACGTCGACATCCGGTCGCCCGCTCCCTAGTACTGCAGCAGTGCCTCGACCGGCACGTCGCCCAGGCGAACGCGCCCGCGCAGCAGCTGCAGCTCCACCACGAACGCCGCCCCGACGACCTCGCCGCCGATCTCTCGGACCAGCTCGATGGTCGCGGCCGCCGTGCCCCCCGTCGCCAGCAGGTCGTCGATGACGACCACGCGCGCGCCCTGCACCACTGCGTCGGTGTGCATCTCGAGCGCGTCGGTGCCGTATTCCAGGCCGTAGCTGCGCCGCCGCGTCTGGTGCGGCAGCTTGCCCGGCTTGCGCACGGGGACGAAGCCGACCCCCAGCGAGGCCGCCACCGGCGCGCCGAAGATGAAGCCGCGCGATTCGATGGCGACGATCAGCTCCGGCCGGTAGCGCACCGCCGCCTCCGACAGCAGATCGATCGCCTCGCGCATCGCCGCGCCGTCGCCCATCAGCGGCGTCAGATCGCGGAACAGGATCCCCGGCTTGGGGAAGTCGGGGACGTCGCGCACGCGGGCGCGCAGCAGCGCCCGGCGCGGATCGAGATCGCCGCCGCGGCTCATGACGGCCCCTGTCCTTTGCTCAGCTGAGGGAGAAAGCCCATCGGGTTGCGGGGGATCTGACCGGCTCGGACCTCGAAATGCAAGTGGGGACCGGTGGCCCGCCCGCTCTGGCCGACCAGGGCGATGCGGTCGCCGGCGCGCACCTCCTGCCCCTGCGCCGCCAGCAGCACCGAGTTGTGGGCGTAGACCGTCAGCAGATCGCCGGCGTGGCGCACGACGATCAGGTTGCCGTAGCCGCGGATGCCGTTGCCCGCATAGACCACCCGTCCGTCGGCGGCCGCGAGAACCGGCGTCCCGACCGGCGCCGGAAGGTCGATCCCCTCGTGGGGGCGCCCGTCGCGCGTGCCGAACGGCGAGCCGACGACGATGCGGCCCGGCGCGAGCGGCCAGCGCAGCGGCGTGCCCGCGGTCATCAGCGTCGGCGGCAGCGGCGCGTCGCCGGGCGCCAGCGCCGGCGACGGCGGCTGTCCGGGAGACGCCAGGATGAAGATCAGGCGGCCCGGCCGCGCGTCGGCCGGATCGGCGAGCCCGTTGATCTCGACGAGGTCGGCCATCGGCACGTCCGCGCGGCGCGCGATCGTCTGCAGCGTCTCACCGGGCGCCACGACGTACCAGCGGCCGGCCGGGCTCTCCGGATGCATCGGCGCGGCGCGGCCGAGGTGGCAACCGCTCCCGCTCCCCGCCAGGGCCAGCGCCAGCAGCGACAGCGCGCAGGCCGCCGCCCGTTCAGGCCGCCGGCTGGCCGCCGCCGACGCCGAAGCGACCCTGCAGATCGACGTATCGGCAGCGGGTGTCATAGGCGGTGACGTAATGGTCGCCCTCGCGGCGCACGACCGCCAGTTCTTGCTCTTCCGGCCCGCCCACCGGAATGATCAGCCGGCCGCCGTCCGCCAGCTCCGACACCAGCATGGCCGGGATGCGGGGCGCGCCGGCCGAGACGATGATGACGTCGTAGGGCGCATGCTCGGGCCAGCCCCCGCTGCCGTCGAACGAGTCGAGCACGACGTTGTGGTAGCCGAGGTCGGCCAGGACCTGGCGCGCGCGCCCGGCCAGCGCCGGGACGATCTCGATCGCGAACACCGAGGCGCAGAGCTCGCCGAGCACGGCCGCCTGGTAGCCGCTGCCGGCGCCCACCTCGAGCGCGCGATCCTCCGCGCGCGGGGCGGCCAGCTCGGTCGCCCGCGCCACCATGTAAGGCTGCGAGATGGTCTGGCCGTACCCGATCGCCAGCGGTCGATCGTCGTAGGCCTGCGACGCGAGCGCCGGGTCGACGAAGCGGTGCCGCGGAACGGTGGTCATCGCCTCGAGCACGCGGGGATCGCGGATGCCGCGGCGGACGAGCTGTTCGAGCACCATGTCCCGGCGCAGCCGCAGCGCCACGTCGTCGGGATCGTCGCCCGCACCGCCCGCGCCCGCACCGCCCCCACCAGTCCGGGAATCGTCCACGCGCTAACTCTTAGCGCGTTCGATGGCCTCGTGCACGAAATTGCCCACCTGCCAATCGACCAGCTCGCCGATGAGTCGCGTGTGCGTCAGGTCCAACCCCAGGGGCGTGACCGAGGCGAGCCCTTCGCGCACGGCGCTGCAGTCCGAGCCGGGCAGATCGGTGGCGTTCTCCTCGGGACCCCCGATCCAGTAGTAGGAGCGACCGCGCAGATCCTGACGGACGTCGACCTGATCGCGGTAGACGCGCCGGCCGAGGAACGTCACGCGGTAGCCGCGGATCGGCCCCGCCGGCAGGTTGACGCTCAGGAGCGACGCGTCCGGCAGCGCCTGCGGGCCGCGGCGGATGATCTCGTGCGCGATCGCCTGCGCGAACGCAGCGGCGTGCGAGAAGTCCTGGGGGCGGCGGCGCTCGAGCGAGATGGCGAGGGCCGGCACGCCGCGCAGCGCCCCTTCGACGGCGCCGGCGACCGTCCCCGAGTAGAAGACGTCCGAGCCGAGGTTGAAGCCGTTGTTGATGCCCGAGACGACCAGGTCCGGCTTGCGCGGCACCAGGTGCAGGAGCGCCAGGTAGACGCAGTCGACCGGCGTCCCGTCGATCGCGTAGGTGCCGGGCTCGATCTCGTCCACGCGCAGCGGCCGATCCAGCGAGATGGAGTGGGAGGCCGCGCTCCGCTCGCGATCCGGCGCGGCGACGATCACCTCGGCGAACGTGCGCAGCGCCTCCGCGACCGCGCGGATTCCGGGCGCCAGCACCCCGTCGTCGTTCGTGATCAGCACCAGCGGCTTCTTCATGTGGTGCGTGAAGATACTCGAAACGGTGCCCGATCGAGCTCGGCCGGCGCGTTATTCAAGCGCGCGGCACCGCCGGCGCGAGCGGAACGTCCCAGTACCCGGGCTCGAAGGCGAACGCCGAACCGGCCGGCGCGTCCGGCTCGTCGCCGGCTGGCCCCGCCACCGCGACGCCGAGCGCCAACGAGCGGACCTCGCTGTCTTCGGTCAGCGCCGTCGGATCCAGACGCAGCAAGAGTTCCTTCACGCTCGCGAACGAATCCGCCAGCAGGGACACGCCGCGCAGCACCGGCGCGGCCGGCGGAAACATCTCGACGGCGACCAGCACGACACGCTCGCCGCGAACCCGGTAGTGGAGGTGCAGGCCCAGGTCCGCGACGTCGTCGACCGGGACGCCGTCCCGGCGCGCGTCCTTGAGGAAGCTCCGCTGGATCGCCCAGCCCCGACCCAGCGCCTTCAGCGGCTCCGCCAGCGCCGCGCGCGCGTTGCGAATGCTCATGCCGAAGTGGAGCGGTCCGACCGCGGCGCCGGGCTCGATCTCGAACGTCATGGCGCGATGGTACGCGATCCCGGCGCCGCCCCGACAGGGCGGGGCCGCTCTTCTTGCTGCTTGCAGTTGTCGGGGCGACTGGATTTGAACCAGCGACCCCCTGTCCCCCAGACAGGTGCGCTAACCAGGCTGCGCCACGCCCCGTGGCACTACGAGTATGTCCGTTTATCTAATCCGCGCAGATACGTATCAGATCCGTGAGCCCCTGCTTGATCTTTCGTAGGGTGTCCATGCTGACGTCCGATTCCGACGCGGGCGGCAGCGGCGGCGGCGCCTCGTCGTGGCCGAGCTCGCGCAGCCGGGCGCGCGCGCCCTCGATGGTGAAGCGCTTCTCGTAGAGCAGGTGGCGGATCTTCAGCAGCAGCTCGACGTCGCGCTTGCGGTAAAGCCGCTGCTGCGAGCGCGTCTTCTGCGGGCGCACCGACTTGAACTCGGTCTCCCAGTAGCGGAGCACGTACGGCTTGACCGCGCACAGCCGCGCCGCCTCGCCGATCTTGAAGTACGGCTTGTCGGGGAGGCCCGAGGCGTCGGTCGGTATCGCGCGCCTCGCCATGTGTCGCTGACCGCGGCCGCTCGCGGGTTAGTCGTTGAGGACGTTCTTCAAGACCTGGCTCGGCTTGAAGGTCAGCACGCGGCGCGCGCTGATGGTGATCTCCTGGCCGGTCTGCGGATTGCGCCCGGCGCGCGCGTTCTTGTCGCGCACGACGAAGTTTCCGAAGCCGGAGATCTTGATCTTCTCCCCGCGCTCCAGCGTCTCCTTGATCGTGTCGAACACGGTCTCGACGATCTCGGCCGCTTCCTTTTTGGAAAACCCGCCGACCTTCTCGTAGACGTTCTCGACAATATCGGCCTTCGTCATGGCCTCTCTTGTATCGAAAATTCCCTTTTGAGTCAATGACTTAGTGTTTACGCCTCAGGCATCGCACTAACGAATCGCCAGCGACGGAGCGGCCTTCGCCGCGTCGACGATCCGCGCGTGCGCCGCGTCGACCTCAGCGTCGGTCAGCGTGCGATCGTCGGCGCGGTAGGTCAGCGACCAGAGCATCCCCTTCTTGCCGGGGGGCGCGTACTTCGGGTCGCGGTAGTCCTCCAGCACGGTCAGGTCGCGCAGCAACGGGCCCGCCGCCGACGTCAGCAGCGCGCGCTGCTCGTCCGCCGTCACCGCGACGTCGATCCAGAACGAGATGTCGCGGGTCACGGCCGGGAAGCGCGGGGGCGGGACGCTGTGCACCGGCTGGCGCCGCCCCTCGACCGCGTCGAGCAGCACCTCGACGTAGACCGCCCGCTGCTCGAGCCCGAGCGCGCGCGCGATGCGCGGGTGAACCTCGCCGCACAGGCCGACGCGTGCCTCGCTGCCTTCGATGAAGATGGCGGCGCCCGCGCCCGGGTGCAGCGGGCCGTCGCGCAGCGGCGCGAAGCGCGGCGACGCCACGCCGAGCCCGCGCAGCAGCTGGACGGCGACGTGCTTGCCGTCGAAGAAGTCGACCGCCGGGCCGGGCCGGAGCCAGTCCGCGCTGCGGCCCACCAGGATCGCCGCCGCGTAGCTCGGCTCGTGGGGCGCCTCCTTCGCTTCGGCGCCGCGCCAGACCGCCGGGCCCACCTCGAACAGCCCGACGTCGCCGACGCCGCGCGCGACGTTGCGGCGCGCGGCGTCCAGCAACGCGGGCAGCAGCGACGTGCGCATCAGCTCGTAGTCGGATGAGATCGGGTTCTTCACCACCACGCCGTCGGCCAGCGGCGCCCCCAGCGGCGCCAGCCAGGCGCGCGGCACGAAGCCCCAGCTGACGATCTCCGACAGGCCGAGCGCGGCCAGCAGATCGCGGGCGCGATCCGCGAACGCCTGCGGGCTGGGCGCGGGCGCGCCGCTCGCGCGCGGCAGCCGCGCGGGCGCCTTGTCGTAGCCGACCAGGCGCATCACCTCCTCGACCAGGTCCTGCTCGATCGAGATGTCCGGGCGGAAGCTCGGCACCGTCGCGGTCAGCTTGTCGGCGCCGTCGGGCGCCGTGGCGATGCCGATCGCGTTCAGCTTGTCGCCCGCCTGCGCGAGCGGGATCGCGAACCCGGCCAGCCGGGACAGGCCCGCGAACGACAGCGACACGCGCCGGATCTCCTGCTGCTGCGGGTAGCGGTCGATCCCCTCCCCCGCCACGGCGCCGCCGCCCGCACGCGCCAGCATCGCCGCCGCCCGCCGGCTCGCGTGCGGGACCCCTTCCGCGTCGACGCCGCGCTCGAAGCGATGCGACGCCTCGCTGTGCAAGCCGAGCCGCTTGGCCGTGCGCCGGATCGACCGCGGATCGAACGTCGCCGTCTCCAGCAACACGGCGGTCGTGGTCGACGAGATCTCGCTGTGCGCGCCGCCCATGACGCCCGCCAGCGCGATGGCGCCGCCGTCGTCGGCGATCACGACGTCGCCCTCCTGCAGCGGGCGGTCGACGCCGTCCAGCGTGGTCATTCGCTCCGCCTTGTTGGCGCGCCGGATCTGGATGTCGCCGCGCAGCTTGTCCAGGTCGAACGCGTGCAGCGGGTGCCCCGTCTCCAGCATGACGTAGTTGGTGACGTCGACGAGATTGGAGATCGCGCGCATCCCGCACGCGCCCAGGCGCACCCGCATGGCGAGCGGGCTCGGGCCCACCCGGAGGCCGGTGATGATGCGCGCGTTGTAGCGCGGGCAGCCGGCGGCGTCGCGAATCTGGACGTCGACGCCCCGCCCCGTCGACAGCGGAATCTCCGGCACGGCGTCGGGCGGCGGGATCCGCAGCGACGCGCCGAACAGCGCCGCCACCTCGCGCGCGATGCCGACGTGCGACAGCGCGTCCGGGCGGTTCGGCGTGACGTTCACCTCCAGCACCTCGTCGAGCAGGCCGAAGTGCCGCGCCAGGTCCACGCCCACCGGCGCCTCGGGCGACAGAATCAAGATTCCGTCACCTGCCTCGCTGATGCCGAGCTCGACCTCGCTGCACAGCATGCCCGGCGACGACACGCCCCGGACGTCCTTCCGTTCCAGCTTGCGGCCGCCCGGCAGCGTCGCGCCGGGCGGCGCCCAGGCGACCTTGCCGCCCGGCCCCGGCACGTTCCGCGCGCCGCACACCACCTCTGACTCTTCACTTTGAGGCCCGCCCGCCACCACGCGCACCAGCGTCAGCTTCTCGGCGGACGGGTGCGGGCGCGCGCCGCGCACCTCCGCGACCACCACGCCGGCGACGTCACGGCCGCGGCGCTCGATCGACTCGACCTCCAGGCCGACCAGCGTCAGCTGCTGCGCGACGCTGTCGGCGGTCACGCCCGGTTTGAGCTCGACGAGCTCGCGCAGCCAGTTGAACGAGACCTTCATCGGAACTGAGCCAGGAAGCGCGCGTCGTGCTCGTAGAACGAGCGCAGGTCGTCGACCTCGTACTTCAGCATCGCCATCCGCGACAGCCCCATGCCGAACGCGAACCCGGTCACCGCCTGCGGGTCGTAGCCGACCGCGCGGAAGACGTTGGGGTGCACCATCCCCGAGCCGCCGATCTCGATCCAGCCCGATCCCTTGCACAGGCGGCAGGCCCGCCCTTCCAGTTGAGCCGGGGACCCTGGAAGGGTTCCCGGACCCTCCCGCGATGGTGCGCGGCGAGCAGAGCTCGCCGGCTCCCCACGCGACACCTGACCGTTGCCGGCGCACAGGTAGCAAGCGGCGTCGACCTCCGCCGACGGCTCAGTGAACGGGAAGTAGCTGGGGCGCAGGCGGATGCCCAGGTTCGGCCCGAAGAAGCGGTGCACGAAGTGCAGCAGCGTCCCCTTGAGGTCGGCGAACGAGACGTCCTTGTCGACGTACAGCCCCTCCATCTGCGGGAACATCGGCGTGTGGGTGGCGTCGTCGTCGCGGCGGAAGACGTTGCCAGGCGCGACGATCCGGATCGGCGGCGGCCCCGCCATCATCGTGCGGATCTGGACCGGCGACGTGTGCGAGCGCAGGATCCGCCCGCCCTCGACGAAGAACGTGTCCTGCATGTCGCGCGCGGGGTGGTCGGGCGGCGTGTTGAGCGCGTCGAAGTTGTGCCACTCGCTCTCGACCCACGGGCCCGTGCGCACCGCGAACCCGAGGCCGAGGAAGATCTCTTCGATTTCGCGGCGCACCAGCGTCAGCGGGTGCAGCGTCCCGAGCGGGGCGCCGCGCGCCGGCAGCGTGACGTCGACGACGCGCGCCAGGTCCGCCGACAGGCTCACCTCGGCGAGCGCCGCCAGGCGTTCCTCGACGGCGCGTTCGATGCTCGACTTGGCGCGGTTCGCGGCCTCGCCCACCGCGGGACGATCGCCGGGCGGCAGCTTGCCCAGCGCCTTCATCAGATCGGAGACCTTGCCCTTCTTGCCCAGGTAGCGCGCCTGGGCGAGACGGATCTCCTCCTCGGTGGCGAGCGCGCCGATCTCGCCGCCGAACTCGGCCGCGAGCCGATCCAGCTCGGCGATGAGCTTGCTGGTCTCTGCGCTGGACACGGTGTCTAGCGCGTCTCTCTGCGCGGCCTGCTAGGCCGCGCGCGCCGTCTCGACGACCTTCTTGAAAGCCGCCGGATCGCTGATCGCCAGGTCGGCGAGAATCTTGCGATCGAGCGCGATGTTGGACTTGTCGAGCGCCGCGACGAGGCGCGAGTACGAGATCCCGAGCTCACGGGCGGCCGCGTTGATGCGCGTGATCCACAGGCCGCGGAAATCCGGCTTGCGCTTGCGGCGGTGAAACAGCGCGAAGCGCCACTTGCGATGGACCGCCTCTACTGCGGCCTTCCACAGCTTCGAGCGGCCGCCGCGAAACCCCTTCGCGTGCTTGCGAATTCGGTTCCGGCGATGACGTGTCTTCGGACCACCTTTGGCGCGAGGCATTTTGAGAAACTTCTTTCG
>DATBHU010000543.1:0-18209 GCA_036557265.1 Polyangia bacterium | reverse complement strand
CCCTTGCCATCCAGCTCCTTCCCCTCGCCTTCCAGCTTGTACGTCTTGCTGGACTTGTCCCACAGCTCGCTCGACGCGACGTCGAGCGCGACGGCGACGTCCTTCCCCGCCTTGTAGCCGGCCTTCTCGATCGCCTCGATGATCACCCCCAGCGCCGCCTCGGCGCCCGGCAGATTGGGCGCGAAGCCGCCCTCGTCGCCGACGCCGGTCGACTCCTTGCGGTCGTGGAGCAGCTTCTTCAGCGTGTGGAACACCTCCGCCCCGGCGCGCAGCGCCTCGGCGAAGTTCGGCAGCCCCTTCGGGACGATCATGAACTCCTGGAAGTCGAGCGAGTTGTCCGCGTGGGCGCCGCCGTTGATGATGTTCATCAGCGGCACCGGCAGCACGCGCGCCCCCGGCCCGCCCAGGTACTTGTAGAGCGGCAGGTCGACCTCGGCGGCCGCCGCGCGCGCCGCCGCCATCGACACGCCCAGGATCGCGTTGGCGCCGGCCTTGCCCTTGTTCGGCGTCCCGTCGGCCGCCAGCATCGCGCCGTCCAGCCCCGCCTGGTCGAGCGCGTCGCGCCCGACGACCACAGGCCCGAGCAGCTTGGCGACGTTCTCGCACGCCTTGCGCACGCCCTTGCCCAGGTAGCGCTTCTTGTCGCCGTCGCGCAGCTCCAGCGCCTCGTGCTCGCCGGTCGACGCGCCCGACGGGACGGCGGCGGTGCCGACCGTGCCGGACTCCAGGGTGACGTCGACCTCGATGGTCGGATTGCCGCGCGAATCCAGGATCTCGCGGGCCAGGACGCTCTCGATGATGGCTTTCTCGGTGAACCTCATGGGGCCGGTTTCTAGCAGGCTCCGCCCCGCGGACGCCAGCACGAAAGGGCCGGTCACGTCTCCGGGCGGCGCGGGACGATCATCGTCGGGTAGGCAATCTGCACCACCTCGTTCTTCTGGTTATAGGTGGTCAGCTTCACCTTCATGATCCCGATGTCGCGCCGCGACTTCGAGGGCCGCAGGTCGATGACCTCGCTCTCCACCCGCAGCACGTCGCCGGGGCGGGTGGGCCGCGGCCAGCTCAGGTCCGAGCCGCCCGCGCCGATCGATCCCCCGACCGGCGTGATGTCACTCTCGACGAACAACCGCATCGACGTGGAGGCGGTGTGCCACCCGCTCGCCACCAGCCCGCCGAAGAAGGTCTTCTTCGCCGCCTCCTCGTCGGTGTGGAACGGCTGCGGATCGAACTCCCGCGCGAACGCCTTGATCCGCTCGGCGGTCATCGTCGTCGTCCCCGATCCGAACTTCTGTCCGATCGCGTAATCCTCGAAGTAGCGCCCTGGCATGGCCGGAGATTAGCGCAGGAAATTCACAGGGCGCGCCTAGCGAGGTCGCAGATGCGATGGGATACTCGCCGCGCAATGAAGAGCGGTTGCAGCAAATGAAGGCCAATCCCCGCGTCGCCGAGCAGCGCGAGACGCTGACGCCACGCCAGATCTTCAACTACCTGGATCGCTACGTCGTCGGCCAGGAGCGCGCCAAGCGCACCGTCGCGATCGCCGCCTACAACCATCTCAAACGGTGCGGCCAGTCGACCGCGGCCGGCAAGCGGCTGATCAAGAAGTCCAA
Organism: Polyangia bacterium; assembly: GCA_036557265.1. Classification (GTDB taxonomy): domain Bacteria; phylum Myxococcota_A; class Polyangia; order Fen-1088; family Fen-1088; genus JADGRB01. The sequence goes on along the minus strand of DATBHU010000543.1, from coordinate 16,599 downwards.
CGTGCTGCTGCTCGGCCCGACCGGTTCGGGCAAGACGCACATCGCGCGCACGCTGGCGCGCTGCCTGGATCTTCCCTTCGTCGTCGCCGACGCCACCGAGTACACGGAGGCGGGCTACTACGGCAAGGACGTCGAGGTGATGATCGGAGAGCTGCTTCATCACTGCGACCAGGAGGTCGAGCGCGCGCAGCGCGGGATCGTCTTCATCGACGAGATCGACAAGATCGCGCGCCGCAGCCACGGCGCCCGCACCGGCGCCGGGTCGCGCGACATCGGCGGCGAAGGCGTGCAGCAGGGGCTGCTGAAGCTGCTGGAGGGCCGCGAGATCTTCGCGCCGCTCAACGTCACCCAGCACTGGAACAAGCACGACTTCGTGGTGGTCGACACCCAGGACATCCTGTTCATCGCGGCCGGCACGTTCTCCGATCTGAGCCTGACCGAGTCGACCCGGGCGGTCGGCTTCGGCGCCGACCGCGAAGCCGACGGGGCCGCCCCGGCGCGCCGCGTGACCGAGAAGGAGCTGCTCGACTACGGCTTCCTGGCCGAGTTCCTGGGCCGCCTGCCGGTCCGCGTCGAGCTGGCGCCGCTCTCCGAGGACGACCTGTACCTGATCATGACCGGCCCCCCCGACGCGGTGGTGCGCGAGTACCAGGCGCTGTTGAAGATCGACGGCGTCGACCTGCGCTTCTCCGAGGCGGGGCTGCGCGCGATCGCCGCGTACTGCCTGCGCCGGCGCACGGGCGCGCGCAGCCTGCGCACGATCGTCGAGGAGATCTGTCACGACGTCATGTTCGAGGCGCCCGAGCGCAAGGGCGAGACGGTGACGATCGACGCGGCGGCCGTGAGGTCCCACCTCGAACGCCTGGACGGCCTCATCGAGAGGGACAAGTGAGGATCGCCGACCTGTTCGCCGCGAACCGCCGGCTGTTCTCGTTCGAGTTCTTTCCGCCCAAGACCGACGCGGGCGGGCTGGCGCTGGAGCGGACGATCCGCGAGCTGGCCGAGCTGTCGCCCGCGTTCGTGTCGGTGACCTACGGCGCGGGCGGCTCGACGCGCAGCAAGACCATCGAGCTGGTGCAATGGATCGAGCGCGAGGCCCGCCTGACCGCGATGGCCCACCTCACCTGCGTCGGGGCCAGCCAGGACGAGATCGGCGGCGTCATCGATCGCCTGGTCGACGCCGGCATCGAGAACATCATGGCCTTGCGCGGCGATCCGCCGGCCGGGCAGACCTCCTTCGAGCGCGCGGCGGGAGGGTTCGGCTACGCCGCCGACCTGATCCGGTTCATCCGCAAGCGTCACGGGCGCAAGCTCTGCCTTGGCGGCGCGGGCAGCCCCGAGGGCCACGTCGAGTGCCGCGACCTCGATCGGGACATCCTGCACCTGAAGGCGAAGGTCGACGCGGGCCTGGACTTCGTGGTCACCCAGCTGTTCTTCGACAACCGCGTCTACTTCGACTTCGTCGAGCGGGCGCGCCGCATCGGCATCGACGTGCCGATCATCCCGGGGTTGATGCCGATTCGCAGCGTGGCCGGCATCGAGCGCATGACGTCGCTCAGCGGGGCCGGCATCCCGCCCGCGCTGCGCGCCGAGCTGGAGCGCTGCCGCAACGACGACGCCGCGGTCGCCGCGCTCGGGATCGCGCAGACCACCGCGCAGGCCGTGGAGCTGCTGCACGGCGGCGCCCCCGGCATCCACTTCTACACGCTGAATCAGTCGCCCGCGACGCGCATCATCCTGACCGCGCTGAAGACCGCACGCCTGGCGTGATCCGGCGCGCGCCGGGTGCCCGCCGCGTCCCGGGGGCGGCACCCATCTTTGCGTCGTCTGCCTACAACGGCGCTCAATAGCAGCCGCCCACGCGCGCTTCGCGCGAGAGCGGCGAGCAGAACTACCGGTCCGCCTCCCTTCCCCAAGCCGCGATCCAACCACACGTTGCCAGAAAGTCGCCGACTCGGGAGGTACGACATGAACGGCCAACAGATGCTGAAACGGGACTTCGTCGGCGATTTGACCCCGCGCGAGGGCAGAGGCCGGCGGGCCAGCGCGCTGGCCGCCACGCAGGCCGCCAAGAGCCCGGTCACGCTGGTCGGCATCGGCGCCGCGTCGCTGATCGCGCTGGCCTGCCAGCTGGTCGTCCCGCTCGCCGCCGTCCCGGTGATCTTCGGCGTGCTGTTCCTGGTGCGGCTGCGCAACGGACGCACATGGACGACCGCCGAGCGCACCGGGCGCGACAGTCCGATCGAGCTGCCAGACCTGATCTGGTACTCGGATGCGGGCGCGCAGGCCGCCATTCGCCGCCTCGGACAGGCCCGCCGCACCCTGGCGAGCGCCGTGTCGCACAGCCCGTTCGATCCGGAGCACGAGATCCTGGCCGGCCTGCACAGCGTCGCCGAGATCGAGCGCCGCATCGTGCTGCTCGCCTCGCGGGTCGAATACCTGGGGCGGTTCCTGAGCGAGATCTCACTCCCCGAGCTCGAGGCGGAGGCCCAGCGCATCCGGACCAAGGAGGCCCACGCCGGCAGCAGCGAAGCTCGAGCGCGCTACCACCTGGGTGTCGCGCAGCGGGAGGCGCAGATCCGGGACGCGCGCGCGCTGGAGGCGCGGCGGGATCAGCTGTTGGCCACAATTGACTACATGCTGGCGACGCTGGAGATGCTGCCGCTGAAGCTGACGCGCCTGCAGCTGCTGCGGGCGGAGGCGGCGGACCACGGCGCCATCGACATCACGGGCGAGACCGAACCGCTGTTCACTGATCTCGAGGCGATCGAGGAAGTGTTCGTCGACGACCGCCCGTAGGCGGCGCGGCCCCCGCTCCGTTGCTCAGTTCGGGCGCTGATCGCGGTGCGGCGACGGATCGTCGATCAGATCGACGGCGCGGTCGGTGTACAGCTCGCCGTTCATCTCGGCCTCGAGGGCGCGCCGCTGGTGCCACGAGCCGAGCACGTAGCCGGCAATGGCGCAGGCTCCGCCTGCAAGAACCAGCAACGCGCTCACCAGTCCAGTCATCATCGTCGGCGTCTCTCCTGATCAGGAGATCGACCGCTGGCCAAGATTACTTGAGCGGACCGCGGCGCCCGCGCCGCCGCCGGACGGCGAGCGCCAGCACGCCGATCAGCAGCACGCCGCCCCACCCGCTGCCGTCGGAGCGAGCGGCGACGCGGCAGCCGCCGTCGTCGTTGCCGCCCGGCGCCGGCGTCGGCGTCGGTGTGGGCGCCCCGCCGACCTGGTGCGGATCGGAGCCGGGCGTCGCACCAGGTGCACCCGGACCGCCGACGGCCGTCGACAGCGCGGTCAGCTCCGCGTCGGCGGTGCCGCCGAACGCGCCCAGGTTGATGCGCCCGCCGTTCGGCGCCGGCTCGGCCCCGACCGGATCGTTCGGGTCGCCCCTGTCGGTCGACGGCTGCGTCGCGGTGAGGCGCAGATCGCGCCCGCCCACGCCCGCGAACGTCACCACGCTCGACATGTCACCGGTGCCCGCCGCGGTCCCGACGTAGTCGCTGCCGTTGCCGAACAGATCGTTGTAGCTGCTGGTGAGCGCGCCCGCGCTGTCCGCCGCCTCCGCGGTGCCGTTGCCGCTCAGCAGGCTGTTGCGCAGGCGCGTCGCGCCCGCCGCGTGCAGGGCGGTCGGGTTGCCGACCAGGGTGGCGTTGACGACCTCGGCGCCGCCGGTCGCCCGCACCGCGATGCCCTCGCTGCCGCAGTCGCGCACGATCACGTGCGACAGACGTACGCCGGTCGTTCCGTCCGAGACCTGGATGCAGGTGCCGCCGCCGTGAATCGTCAACCCGTCCAGGCCCGAGGCGTGGCTGGTGACGCTGCCGTCGAAGCTGACGCCGACCGGAAGGCCGCTCGCGTCCAGCGTGGTCAGCCCGGCCCCCGCGCCGCGCAGCGCCACGCCCGCTCGCACGTGCGCCGTCTCGCTGAGCCGGTAGACGCCCGCGCCCAGCGTGATGACGTCGCCCGGCTGGGCGGCCCCCAGCGCCGCCCCCAGGCTGGCGGCCGGCGTCCCGCCCACGCTGACCGACGGGTTGGTGACCACCGAGAACGTCTCCGGCACCGACCAGGGCGACAGCGCGCCCCGCGCGTCGCGCGCGCGAACGGCGAACGTGTACTTCACGCCGTCCGCGAGCGGCGCCGCGACGTGCAGCGACGTCACGCCCTGGCCGACGAAGATCTGCTGCTGCCAGGTCTCGAGCAGCTCGCCGTCGGCGTCGATGCGGATCTCGTAGCTCGGCAGCTCGGCGTCGGGATCGGCCGCCGGCAGCCAGCGCAGGGTCACGTCCGCGCTGTCGACGGGCGCCGCGTTGGCCGCCGCGACCGGCGCCGCGGGCGCGTGGTTGAGGCTCGACGCGAAGCCTTCGATGGTCCCGCCCACGGACGTCGCGATCAACCGTCCGTTCGCCAGCACCGGCGAGGCCAGCGCCGGGCCCGAGGTGGTCAAGCGCCCCTGCTCCTGGCCGGCCGCGGCGTCGAACACCACGACCGCGGGGCTGAGCGAGGAGGCGGCGGCGACCAGCGCCGAGCCTCCGTCGCTCGCGAACCCCGCGGGCGTCGGACAGACGAAGAACTTGGGAACGTCGTTCGGATCGGCGATCTGGGCGCGCGCCAGATCGCGCTGCCAGGCGACCGCCCCCGACGCGGGATCCAGCGCCACCAGCGATTCGCGCGACAACGTGAAGTCGACCTGGCCGTTCGCGTCGGCGTCCATCGCGTCATCCAGGCGCGTCTGCAGCAGGATCATCCCGCCCACGGCCGCCAGCGACGACACGGCCCGCCGCCGATCTTGGCGGGTCCCGGCCACGTCCGGCGCCGGCGCCGCCAACGTGATCGGCCAGCCCGCCACCGCCGCGCCCGTCGCCGCGTCGACGGCGTGAACGCGATCGCTGTCGCCGCCGCCGGCCATGTAGACGCGCCCGCCCGCGATCAGCGGCGCGGCCAGATGGACGATGCCGTCCGCCACGTAGTCCCAGCGCGGCGCGCCCGTCGCGACGTCGAAGGCGTAGTAGTGGCCGCCGTTGGCCCCGACGACGACCAGGCCCGCGCCCACCGCCGGCGAGGTGTTGCCGAACTGCTGCATCACGTCCGGGCTCTGCCAGACGATGTCGCCGGTCGCGCCCGACAGACGCACCACGTGCCGCTGCGGCAGCCCGACCGACACGATCAGATCTCCGTTCACCGGCGTCGGCGACGACAGCGTCATCCCGCCCACGTCGCGCGACCACAGCCGCGCCCCGTCGGCCAGCCGGAAGGCGACCACGCTGTTTCCGATGGTGGGAACGAACACCCGCCCGCGCGCCACCGCGGGCGTCCCCTGCACGGTCGCGCCCGACGACGCCTGCCAGAGCGGCGTGCCGTCGTCGGCCCGCAACGCGCGCAGCGCGCCGCCCAGGTCGACCGTGACCAGATACCCGTCGGCGGCGAGCGGCGTCGCCAGCACGCGCCCGCCGTCGGCGAACGAGGCGGTCCAGCGACCGTCGGTGAAGCGAGCCCCCGACCGCTCGGCCGACAGGCGCGCGTGCGCGGCGTCGAGGCCCGGCGTCGGCCAGTCGTCGGCGCGCGCCGCGGAGGCCGCCGACAGGGCGACCGCGGCGGCGGCGGCCGCGAGGGGCCGGCGGAGGCGATGCATGCGAGGGCAGTTCCTGATCATGGCGTCACAGCGAGGACGAGGTCGGATCGGTGATTGCGTCGATGTAATAGAGACGGCCGTCGTTGGTGGTCGGATCGGCGGTCGACACCATGAAGCGGCTGCTGTTGCTGTCGAAGGCGACGCCGGAGACCGATTCGGTCGGACCGAAGGAGTACTGGCGAATCAGCGCGGGTCCCGTGGTGCCGTTGTTGCGGTCGATGAAGAACAGCTTGCCGGTGGTCGAGCCGGCCGCCAGGACGCCGTTGACGTAAAGCAGCGCCGACCGGAAGGCGTCGCTGGTGGTCCCGGGGACGTAGGGATAGCCGGTCCGAACCACGCCGGCGCTCGATATCGCGACGACCTTGCCGCCGTCCGTCCCGAAGTGCAGCGTCGCGTTCGTGGAGTCGTAGAACGGCGAGCTCCAGATCGAATCGCCCGCGATCGGGTAGCTCCACAGCTTGTTCGTGCCCGCGAAGTTTCTCTGATCGACCGCCCACATCGTGCCGGCGTCGTCGCCCGCGAACACGAAGTTGCCAAACGCGGCGACGCGTCCGCGGATCGAGGCCGAGCCCGGGTTGCTGTTGGTCGCCTCGAGCGTCTGGGTGCCGGTGTTGAACTTGAGGATGTTTCCGGTCACGCCGAAGTACATGTAGGTGACGTTGCCTACGATCCAGATCGTCGGCGTCGCGCTGGTGATGACGGGCGTGATCGCGAACGGCGACCCCGTCGGCTGGGCGCGCGACACCTGCCCCAGCGTCCAGAGCGCCTGCGTGCCCCCCGTCGTCCCGCCCCAGTAGACGTTGTTGGCGTCCATGCTCAGGGGTGTCACGATCGTGCAGCCGCAGTCGAACGGGTTCTTGCCCGCCCAGTTGGTGCTGGTGTCGAGGGCGAGCGCGGCGCCGGTGTCGACCAGGCGATAGACCTTGCCGGAGGCCAGCGTGACGAACAGGTAGTGGCTGCCGCTGGTCGTCGTCCAGCGCGGCGTGCCGACGATCGTCTCGCCGGACGGCGAGTTCCACTGGTACTTCGCCGTGCCGCTCTGGTCGCGGACGTAGATCGTGTCCACCGTGCCCGAGGTGTCGTGGTAGGCGACGTAGGTCGAGTAGTACGCGAAGGTGTTGAAGTCGAAGGCCGCGGTCGGGAAACCCTCGATGCTCCCCGCCGTGTCGGTGCTGACGCTGCGCACGTACTGGACGACCGAGCCGTTCGTGGCCGGCGTGTTGCCGACGCCGTTGCCGTCGGGATCGTCGTCGACCGCCCAGGCGTGCTGGCAGTAGCCGGCGGTGGTCTTGGCGGCGGCGCAGGTCGCCGAGCCGAACACGATACGGGTGTCGCCGTCGGCGGTGCCGTTGCCCGTCAACGTGACGTTGTTGGTCGGCAGCGTGAAGTCGCTGGTGCCGCCGGTGGTGATGCCGAAGCGGGCCCCGCTGGACGACAGGTAGAGCGCCGTCGCGTAGATGTTCAGGAACGTCCCCGTCCCCGCCGTGAAGACGATGTTGTCGAAGCGGGTGAAGGTGGTGATCGCGCCGTGGTCGACGTTCACCTGCATGCCGTTCGACCCGGTGTTCTGGACGGCCAGCCCCGTGATGTTCAGGGTCGGGCGCGCCGACGAGGTCGAGCCGACGCTGAAGTTATACGTGCCCGAGACGCTGCGGATGGTGGCGCTGGTGCTCGAGGCGTTCAGCGCGCCGTCCATGGTCAGCGTCTTGCCGCTGGCGATCTGGACGCTGCCGCCGCTGGTCGCCATCGCCAGCGTCCCACCCGGCTGCACCGCCAGCCCGCCCTGGAACTGCTGGGCCGCGCTGCCGACCGTGTACGTCCCGGCGTTCAGCTGCGCCGTGGCCGTGGTGAGGGAATGGTTGAAGGTGAAGCTGCCGCTCGAGAGGTTCGCCGCGTCGATGGCGAAGGTGGCGGCGACGGTCGTGTTGGCGCCCAGCGAATAGGTCGGGTAGCCGCCCGTCCCGGCGTAGCGCCCGGCCGCGAGCTGGGCGACCTGCGCCGCCGTCAGCGCGACGTTGTAGACGCGGACGTCGTCGACCTTGCCGTTGAAGAAGTCAGCCGCGGCGCTGGTCGCGCCGATGAACGCGCCGGTCACGCCGGCGCTGTCGTGGGTGGTGGCGGTGGGCGTCGCGGCCACGCCGTCGACGTACAGGTTGTTGGCGCTGCTGCCGTTCCAGGTGTACGCGACGTGGTGCCAGGCGCCGGTCGACGGCGCCGCCGTGGAGATCAGCGCGGTGCCGTCGTTGCGCAGCACGCGCAGCTGCGTCGCGCTGAGCCCCAGCTTCACGGCGCTCGACGCCCCGGTGAGGGCGACGATGCTGCTGGCGCTGCCCGGCAGCGCCGTGATGTTCACCCAGGCGCTGATCGTCTGGGCGGCGTTCGCGGCAGGCAGGCTGGTCGTCCCGACCGACACGTACCCCGAGCTCCCGTTGAAGCTCACGGCGGTCGCGTCGTCGAACCCGATCGACGACGACGGGCTGGTCCAGCGCGCGCCCGACGACAGCGCGCCGGTGTTGAGGGAGCCCGACCAGTCGCGCGTCGAAGGTCCGCTGCCTTCGTCCAGCTTCCAGTAGCCGACCAGGCCCGTCTCGGTCGGATCCTCCAGCCGGAGAGCGTTGTAGGCGGTCAGGACCGAGCTTGGCAGCGTGACGTTGCTCGTCCCGTCGATGACGACCGTCCCGGTGCCGACCGTGAAGGTGTCCCCGACCAGCGTCATCGACCCGACGTGCATCGTGTAGCTGTTGAGGGAGATGCGCCCGTTCATGAGCGTGAACGAACCGTTCGGGATCCAGAGGCGATCGACGAGGTTGTAGTTGTCCCCGTTCCGGTTGATCACCAGCGCCGCGAAGCTGGAGCCGCCCGAGAGCACCGACTCGGTGCCGGCGCTCTGCAGGGTGACCGTGCCGGTGCCGGTGAAGCGCCCCCCGTAGTTGAGCCAGCTCCCCTCGATGCTGATCGCGCCGGGCCCGCTGACGGTCCCCGAGGCGATCACCAGGTCGGCGACGTTGGCGCCGACCGTTGCGACGTAAGCGTCCGAGAACGTGTGCGTCGCGATGCTGGTGCCCGGCGTCCGTCCCAGCGCCAGCGAGCTGACCTCGAGCGCGGTCAGCGCCCGATCGTAGAGGCGCACCTCGTCAATCGATCCGTTGAAGAAGCCGGCCGCCGCGCTGGTGGCGCCGAGGAACGCCGAGGTGACCGCGGCGCTGTCGTGGGCCGTGGCCGTCGCCGTGGCGGCCACGCCGTCGACGTAGAGGTTGTTGCTGCTGCCGTCCCAGGTATAGGCGACGTGATGCCAGCTTCCCGTCGACGGGACCGCGGTCGAGATCATCGCGGTGCCGTTGTTGCGCAGGACCTGCACCTGCGTCGGGCTGATGCCCAGCCGGACGGCGCTGGACGATCCGGCCAGCGACACGATGCTGCTCGCCGACGCCGGCAAACCGTTGATGTTGATCCACGCCGAGATCGACTGGGCCGCGTTCGCGGCCGGCATCTGCGCGACCGTCAGCGACACGCGGCTGCTCGTGCCGTTGAACGTCCCGTAGCTCGTGTTGCCGAACGACAGCCCCGGCCCCGACGTCGTCCCTCGGGTCATGTTGGTCGACGTTCCGGTGTTGATGTAACCGGACAGGTCGTTGACGGTCGTGCCGCTTCCCTCGTCGAGGTTCCAGTAGCCGACCATGCCGTCGTTGAACGTCGCCTTCTTGAAGACCGAGCCGCCGAAGGTGTGCGTCTGGTTGGTCTTGGAGTTGAACAGCAGCAGGCCGCCGTTGTCGCTGTAGGTGCCGCCGGTGTCGTTGAACGCGCCGCCGATGCGGGTGGTGCCGCCCGACGCCTTGAACGAGCCGCTGGCCAGGTTCAGGCTGCCGCCCATGATGATCGGGCCGCTGCTGCCGTTGAAGTCGGCGTTGTTGGTGAGGGTGATGCTACCCCCGACGGTCAGGCTGCCGGTCAACCCGTTGACGGTGCTGCCGGACAAGCTGAGGTTGCCGTTGATGGTGAGGTCGCCGCCGTTGCCGGCGATCGTCACCGCCGGGACGGTGACGTTGCCGTCAATCTGGGTCGTCCCCTCGGCGAAGTCGAAGTTTCCGGTTCCGCCGGAGAGGTTGACGTCGCCGCGCACGCGCATCGTCCCCGTTCCCGGACCGGTCCAGTTGACGTTGCCGGAGTAGCCGCTGACGGCGGTGATCGACTTGACGTCGATCGAGACGTCGACGTTGATGCGGGTGTTGGTCGTGTTGCCGTCGAGGCGGACGTCGTCGTTCTGACCGGGCACGCACCCGCCGCACGCCGGGGAGAAGGTCCAGTTGTTGGAGTTGCTGAAGGTGCGGTCGTCCGACGCGTTCCACGTCGCGGTGGCGGCGCGCGCGACACCCGCCGCGCCCAGCAGGGCGGCGGCGGCGGCGGCGGCGAAGCTACGAGCGAAGAATCTGTTCACGAAGCGTGGAGTGGACGGCGCCCGGCGGCTCGGAACGATCGGTCCTTTCCCCTCCAGAGGAAATCTCGGCCGTCCGTGCCCGGGGCTTGAGATCAGTCGTTCGCCCGGCAGCGCCCCCATGATCCCCCCCCCCACCTCGGCGCGTCAGGCCCGTCCGGGCCGACCGTTGTTGCGCGCCTCGGCGCGCCGTTCCAGCTGATCGAGCAGGTCCATCTGGCTGATGGGCAGCCGCGCGCCCCGTATGCTGTCGCGCGGGCCGAGGGCACGAATCCGATAATTGCCCAGCAGCCCGGTGACGATGTTGCGGGCGCGCTCCAGGATCTGCTCGTTGGTCAGATCGACGCCATCGCGCGTTTGAAGAACGCGAATTCCTTCGGCAATGTCCTGCAGCAGCAGCCGCACCGTCGGAGCGGGGACCAATGCCGCTTTGTGCCGAGAACGAGCTGCTTCTCGTCGCACCTTGCGCTTGAGCATAACGACCCGGTCAGTGTCGACAAAGCGAACGATCCGGTCACGAGATATTTCCCGACGCGCCGCGCGGTCGGGGCAACCCGGGGCGACGGTTCCGCCTATCTCAGGACCGCCACCCGCGCGCCAAAAATCTGTTCTATGCGCGCCAGCAGCTCGTCGCTGGCGGCGACCTTGTAGTCGTCGCCGAGGTCGATGATCGTCTCGCTGCGTTTCGGGATCTCCATGCGCAGCAGCACCCGGCACGGCCCCTGGTGGCTGCACACCACCTTCTTGAGCGCATGGATCTGCTCCTCGCGCACGATGTCGGCGTTCAGCTTGATGTCGAGCAGCGAGCTCTTCTCGGCCCGCACCTTGGCGAGCAGCTTCGCGTCGACGAACTTCAGGCGCTCGCGGGGCGCGGCGTCGCCGTCGTTGCCGCCCCAGGGCGCGTCGATGACGCCGGTCACCAGCAGCGGCTCGTCGTGCGACAGGATCTCGCGGTACTCCTCCAGCTTGCGCGCGTTGACGAAGAACTCGACCTGTCCGGTCAGGTCCTCCAGGTTGAAGAAGGCGATCTTCCCCATCCCGCTCTTCAGCGGTCGTTCGCTGAACGCGTTGATGACGCCGGCCAGGATCGCCTCGTTGCGCTCGCCCATCTGCATGCAGTTCGCGCAGGTCGCGGTGGTGAAGCGGCGGACCTCACCCGCGTAGCGGTCCAGCGGGTGGCCGCTGATATAGAAGCCGAGCGCCTCCTTCTCGTAGGCGAGCATCTCCTTCGGCAGCCACTCCTCGGCGTCGGGGTACCGGTCCTCGCCGAGCAGGCCGGGACCGGGCTTTCCGCTCGGCCCGGCGAACAGCGCCAGCAGGTTGGTCTGGCCGCTCTCGCGTTCGCGCTGCGCCTCGGCGGCGCGCTCCGACGCCACGGCGATCGCGCCGAACATGCGCGCGCGCGTGATCTTGTTCTCGGCCGCCACGCCGTCGAACGCGCCCGCCTTGACCAGCGCCTCGATCACCTTGCGGTTCACCTTCCGCCCGTCGACCCGCTTGCAGAAGTCGAACAGCGTCAGGAACGCGCCCCCCTGCTCGCGGGCGATCTTGACGATCTCGACCGCGCCCTCGCCCACCCCCTTCACCGCGCCCAGGCCGAACCGGATCACCTTCTTGGCCGTCCCGTTCTCCCCCATCTTCACGACGGAGAAGTCGGTGTCTGATTCGTTGACGTCGGGCCGCAGCACGGCGATGCCGTTGGCCTTCGCCTCGGCGATGAACTTCACCACCGCGTCGGTGTCGTCCTTGTCGCAGGTGAGCAGCGCCGCGAAGAACTCGACCGGGAAGTATCGCTTCAGATAGGCGGTCTGGTACGTCAGCAGGCCGTACGCGGCCGAGTGGCTGCGGTTGAAGCCGTAGCCCGCGAACTTCTCCATCAGATCGAAGACGCGCTCGGCGACCTTGCCGTCGACGGACTTCGCCTTGGCGCCGTCGAGGAAGCCGGCCTTCTCCTTGGCCATGACCTCTGCCTTCTTCTTCCCCATCGCGCGGCGGAGCAGGTCGGCCTTGCCCAGGCTGTAGCCGGCCAGCGCCGACGAGATCTGCATGACCTGTTCCTGGTAGACGATGACGCCGTAGGTGTCCTTCAGGATCGGTTCCAGCGACGGGTGGTCGTACTCGACCCTCTTGCGCCCGTGCTTGCGCTCGATGAAGTCGTCGACCATCCCGCCCTCCAGCGGACCGGGGCGGTAGAGCGCGCCGGCGGCGACGATGTCCTCGAAGCAGTCGGGGCGCAGCTTCTTGAGCAGCTCGCGGAAGCCCGACGACTCCAGCTGGAACACGCCGGTGACGTCCGCCTGCGAGATCATCTTGTAGACCTCGACGTCGTCGAGCGGGATGGCGGCCAGATCGACCTCCGGCTCGCCGTGGGCGGCGCGCTCGCGGTTGACGTGATCGAGGCAGACCTGGATGACGGTCAGGGTCTTGAGGCCGAGGAAGTCGAACTTCACCAGCCCGGCCTTCTCGACCATGTCCTTGTCGTACTGGGTGACGATGCCGGCGTCTTCGCCGGCCGGGCGGAAGCACGGCACATACTCCCACAGCGGCCGATCGCCGATGACGACGCCAGCCGCGTGCTTGCCGGCGTGGCGGTTCAACCCCTCCAGCTTCTTCGCGTGATCGAGCAGCGTCCGGTAGGTCGGGTTCTCGTCGTAGAGGGCCTTGAGCCGCGGCTCCTTCTCGATCGCCTCGGCGATGGGCGGGCTCTTGCCCTGGATCGGCTCGGGGACGAACTTCGCGACCTTGTCCGCCTCCTGCACCGGGATCGCCATGGCGCGCCCGATGTCGCGCACGCCCGAGCGCGCCTTGATCTGGTGCATCGTCACGATCTGGCCGACGTTGTCCTTGCCGTACTTCTCGCTGACGTAGCCGATCACCTCGTCGCGCCGGTTCATGCAGAAGTCGATGTCGAAGTCCGGCATGCTGACGCGCTCCGGGTTCAGGAAGCGCTCGAACAGCAGCTTGTTCGCGATCGGATCGATGTCGGTGATGCGCATCGAATACGCCACCAGGGATCCCGCGCCCGACCCGCGGCCTGGGCCGACCGGGATCCGGTGGTCCTTCGCGAAGCGAATGAAGTCCCAGACGATCAAGAAGTAGCCCGGGAAATCCATCTTCGTGATGACGCCGAGCTCGAGCGCGAGGCGCGCCGCGTACGCGTCGCCGTCGACCTTCTGGCCGCGCGCGTGCGCCTCCTCGATCCGCTTCTTGAGGCCCGCCTGCGCCACCTCCTGCAGGTAGGACTCCGCGGTCATCCCGTCCGGCACCTGGAACTTCGGAAGAAACGTCTCGCCCAGCTTGAACTCGACGTTGCACAGCGCGCCCAGCTTGGCGGCGTTCTCGAGCGCCTGCGGGACGTGCTTGAAGTACGCCTCCATCTCGGCGGGCGTCTTGACGAAGAAGGCGTCGTTGCGGTGGTGCATCCGCTTGTCGTCGTGGATCGTCTTCTTCTGCTGCACGCACATCAGGATCTCGTGCGAGCGCGCGTCGCCCTGATCCAGGTAGTGGCAGTCGTTCGTCGCCACCACGCCGATGCCGGTCTTCTTCGACAGCTCCAGCAGGTGGCCGTTCACCTCCTCTTGCTCCTCCAGGCCGTTGGGCTGCATCTCCAGGAAGAAGTTGCCCTTGCCGAAGATGTCCTCGAATTCGCGGGCGGCCGTCTCCGCCGCCTCGGGCCCGCGCCGCCGGATGGTCTGCGCGATCTCGCCGCCCAGGCAGGCGGACAGGCCCACCAGGCCTTCGGCGTGGGCGCGCAGCAGCGGCTTGTCGATGCGCGGGTTGTAGTAGAAGCCCTCGAGGTAGCCCATCGAGTTCAGGAACGAGAGGTTCTTCCAGCCGGCCTCGTTCTTGGCCAGCAGGATCAGGTGATTCGAGCGGCGCTCGGTCTTGTCCAGGCGATCGGGCGCGACGTACGTCTCGCAGCCGAAGATCGGCTTCACGCCGTGGGCCTTGGCGCGCTGGTAGAAATCGAGCGCGCCGAACAGGTTGCCGTGGTCGGTCATCGCGACCGACTTCATGCCCCGGTCGAGGACCTTCGGGAACAGCTGGTCCAGCCGAATTGCGCCGTCGAGAAGGCTATACTGCGTGTGCAAGTGCAGGTGGGTGAACTCGGGCATGCTTCGTCCTAGCGTCGTACGCGGCCACAGCTTGTCCCCGCGCGCGCGGGCGATCCAGCGCAAAAGCATCCACATTTTCTCCACAGCCGCGATCTGCGCGCTGGTCGCGTGCGCGGGCAGCGGGCCGGGCCTGACGACGACGGGCGATCGCAAGCTGGTGGCCGTCCCCGGGATGTTCCCTCCCAGTCTCAGTCCCGGCGCCAAAGGGACGGCCCTCTTCGCGCTCACGAGCGGCGGCGTCGGGATCCCCGGCCAGCTGGTCACGTTCAGCCTCCTGGACGACCCCAGCGACCCCGGCGACGATCCCAAGGGCGCCACGCTGGCCAAGACCAGCGCGGTGACGGACGCGGCCGGCGGCGTCACGGTCGAAGTGCGCGCGGGCGGCGAGACGACGCTCAACCTTCGCGCCACCGCCGGCAGCACGCAGTCGGATCCGCTCAAGATCCTGGTGGCGCTCGGCAAGGGCAGCGTGGTGGTCACGCCCTACTTCGCGCCCGACAGCAACGCGGCCGCCCAGACGACGAATATAGAGGTGATGATCTTCGACGGCCTCCCGTGCGCGACCATCAATCTGGCGAGCCCGCCGAAGCCGCCCCTCGACGCGCAGATGCTGTCCGCGTCAGGCGGAACGACCCTCCCCGAGCTGGTCCGGACGACATCGGACCACGCCGTCGTGAGCCGCGCCCTCAACTCGCGCCGCAACGCCATCGCCGTCGGTTGCGTCGACGTCGCCGGGACCAGCCTGATCACCGACGGCACCGTCGAGATCTGGCTGCCCCTGCACGACATCGTCCCCGATCCGATCGGCACGTTCACGGTCACCTCGGTCCTGCAACTCCAGGCGCCGCTGGCGGCCGCGGCCGCGATCGCCGGCCCGTGGCGCGATCTGGGCGACTGCCCGCTGGATCCAGCCCAGCTGCTGCTCGACTGCGTGATCGACGCGCTGTCGCCCGCGACCGATCAGGATCCGCTGGATTGCGTCCCGAATGGCGCCCCCGGCGGCGAGGGCGCGCTGGGTGACGCGTTCATGGCGCGGCGCGGCCTGCCGATCCTGGACGGCAACGGCGCCGCAACCGGCTGTCGCGGCGCCACCTACGGCGTCGCGCCGGGCGCGCCGCCCAGCCTGGACGCGATCGCGATGGGTCTGTTCGGCAGCCCGGCGCCCCCGCTGCTGGTCGCGCTGCCGGCCATCGGCACCGAGGCCGCGCATGTCCTCGACCGGCCGCAGCTACATTCGGTCCTGACCATCGGCGCGGCGGGACCGCCGGACCAGTACGCCGTCATGCACACGCTGACCAGCGTCACCTTCGAGTCGTACAAGACGAACCCCACCGCGACCACCACCACCGCCGACGTCGATCTGGTGCCGCTCGCGCTCCCGGCGCTGACGGCATACGCGTCGGCGACGACGCGCGACGGGCTGCTGGTGATCGACAGCCACGGCTTCTCGCTGCGCCTCGGTCGCGTCGCGCGCGCCGGCTTCGCCAGGACCTCGCTCGCCCCGCGGCTCGGTGTGGCCGACGCCAGCGCGGGGAAGCTGGTCGCCGGGATCGCGGGGCTGGCCAAGTCGGCCGACGGCGCCGCATCGGACTGCGCCGCCTTCGATCTCGTGCTCTGCGCCGCCGTCGGCGCCCCCACCAAGTGCCTCGCGACCGCCTGCCCGGCGGGCTTGCTGGCGCTGACCAACCGGCTGGACGCGACCTTCGACGCCGCCGACGGCACCGGCCTGGACTTCTACATGTCCGGCTCGACGCCCGTGCTCGACCCCCAGAACAAGGGCTACGCCACCCACCTGGGCGTCGACCTGAACGACCCGACAACGGTGCCCGGCTGGTCGATCGATCTGCAGGCGACGGGCGGGCGCGCCCGGGGAATCGCGTCGCTCGACGCCATGCGCGAGTAAGGCTCCGCTCGCTCGGTTCACTTTGGGGGCGGAGGGGGACGGGGCGCTCCTCGGCGCCGGCAGCAAGCTCGGAATCCCGTCGGCCGCAACGATCCAAGCGGCCGCCTCCGCGATTGATCACATCTTCGAACCGGCCCAGCGGATTCACGCCTCCGCGCGCCCCAAACCCAACATCCGCGAATTCAAGTTGGGCGCGGCCGCCCACCGCAACATCCGCGAAATCAAGTTGGGTGCGGTCGCGGCGCCGTGGCGGGGTGCTCCTCGACCCGCAGCGGCCCCCCCCGCGCGTCTCCAACCGACGCGCGCCATCCACGTCCCCGGCGGCGCCGTCGCCGGCGGCGCGCCGGTGTCCGCGGGCGCGCGCTCCCACCCCGAAAAATGCGGCCCCGAGCTGCGCGGGTCGACGCACGCGGGCGCGCGGAGGTGCTTGCGGAAGTTGAGCAGCACGTAAACCATGCTGTTCCGCATCTGGCGCGGCGTCGTCAGAGCGCGGGCGTGGTAGCGATCGCCGACGACCTGG
>DATBHU010000542.1:0-9694 GCA_036557265.1 Polyangia bacterium | reverse complement strand
ACAAGCGCGCCAAGCCGCTGCTGACGCTGGCGGAGGCGAACGCCCGCCGCTTCGCGCCCGAGTTCAAGGCCCAGGAGATCTCGGCGCCGGCGTTCCTCGGCACGCGTTCGGTCGACGCGCCGCTGGCCGAGCTGGCGCGTTACATCGACTGGACGTTCTTCTTCACCGCCTGGGAGCTGCGCGGGCGTTTCCCGGCCATCCTCGATCATCCGGAGCAGGGTCCGGCCGCGCGCGAGCTGTACGCCAACGCCCGCAAGCTGCTCGACGACATCATCGCAACCGGCCGGCTGCGCGCGCGCGGCGTCTACGGCTTCTGGCCGGCGGCCACCGACGGCAACGACATCGTCGTCTACGCCGACGACGCGCACACGCGCGAGAAGGTGCGCTTCAACATGCTGCGCCAGCAGCAGGCCAAGGATCCCGCCAGCGACAAGGCCGAGGGGCCGTGCTGGTCGCTGGCCGACTTCGTCGCGCCGGTCGGCTCGCCCCTGCGCGATCATGTGGGCGCGTTCGCCGTCACCGCCGGCCTGGGCGCCGCCGAGCTGGCCGGCGCCTACGAGAAGTCGCTCGACGATTACAGCGCCATCATCGTCAAGGCGCTGGCCGATCGGCTGGCGGAGGCGTTCGCCGAATACCTGCACCAGCGCGCCCGCCGCGACTGGGGCTACGGCGCCGGCGAGGACCTGACCAACGACGATCTGATCGACGAGAAGTACCGCGGCATCCGCCCCGCCTTCGGCTACCCCGCCTGCCCCGACCACACCGAGAAGGCGAAGCTGTTCGACCTGCTCGGCGCGCGCGCGGTCGGCATCGACCTGACCGAGAGCTTCGCGATGACGCCGGCCGCGTCGGTGAGCGGCATCTACCTGGCCCACCCGCAGGCGCGCTACTTCAACGTCGGGCGCATCGGCCGCGACCAGGTCGAGGACTACGCGCGCCGCAAGGGCATGCCGGTGCTGGAAGTCGAGCGCTGGCTGGCGCCCAATCTGGGGTACGATCGAGGCAACTAAGCGGTTCATCGCGGCGAAGCCGCGATTCCGCGTGTCGGTGTCTTCACCAACTAGCTTCGAGGTGCTCCATGAATCGCTTATGTTCGGCGGCGGTCGTCGCGACCGTCGTTGCCGTGCTGCGCGCCGACGCGCGCGCCTGTGACCCGGTCGGCGACTTCCCGCACACCGTCGATCCGTCGATGCAGGCGGCCGACCAGACGCCGCCCAATCTGCCGGCCCTCCCCGCGCCGACGGTTGGATCGCGGTGGTCGCCTTGATCGCCTCGGCGCGCCGGCGGAGGCGGCGATGACCCGCCGGCTGCCCCTGCTGTGCGCGGCTGCGTTCCTGGCCGCGCCGCGCGCCGACGCGCGCGCCTGCAGCATCGCGGGGCCGAGCCCGTACGTCGTCGACGCCTCGCTGCAGGCGACGGACCACGTCGCCCCCACGCTCGGGTCCGTCACCGTGGCGCGCCTGCAGCGGGGCGCGTCGACAGGCGGCTGCGACGGCTCAGGCACGAGCGGAGGCACCTGCGACGGGCTCGGCTCGCTCGCGCTCGCGGTGCCGGCCAGCGACGACGTCACGCCCGCGACCGACATCGGCTACCGCTTCTCGCTGGTGGACGGCGCGCTGCCCCCCTCGTTCACCATCCTGCTGGGCCGGCCGAGCACCGCCGCCTTGTCGGACGGTCAGATCTGGTTCTCCTGGAGCGACGGCACGGACGATCACCCGCCCATCGACTTCACGCTGCAGGTCGTGGCGGTCGATCGCGCCGGAAACGAGAGCGCGCCCCAGACGGTGCGCGTGAGCGACGATCCCGGCGGCTGCGCGATCGCGTCCCCGCGCCCGCACGCGCGCGGGTTGGTCTGGGCGATGGCCGCGGTGACGTTGCTCGCGGCGCGCCGCCGGCGTCGCGCGTAGCCGGCGCTGCTATCATTGGTGCCCGGAAGGCGGCGACGGGCGATGGACGAACAGGCATCGACGCACGATCACAAGGCGCTCAACGCGCTCAACGAGCAGATCGCCGCCGAGCAGACGCGGATCGCCGACCTCGAACGCCGGATCCGCGTGATCGACATCGAGGTCGCGAGCTGGAAGGTGCCGGAGCCCCCGAAGGCCCCGGTCTCGCGCGGCGGCGCGGGCTGGGTCGCGTTCCTCGCCGGCTGCACCGTGACCGCTCTCCTGGGCAAGCTGATAGGCGCGGTGATCGGACAATGAACGGCGGTCCGTTCAGGGACACGCTGACGCCGCTGATCGACGAGGCGCAGCGGCAGCTCGCCGAGTTGCAACGGCAGCGCGCGGCGCTCGAGATCCATTATGGGCACGCCCGCCAGCGGCTCGACGAGAAGACGGCGCTGGCCCCCTCGCCCGAGGCCGCCTTGCTGGCGGTGCCGAACGAGGACGAGCCCATCGCGCTGCCCCCGCTCGGGACGCTCAAGAAACCTTTCATCGTTGGGCTGGTCCTGGGGCTGCTCACCTGGTTCCAGGTCTTCTTCGGCCATTCCCGCTAGATCGCCGCGCGATCGCGGACGCGCGGTGCAAACTTCCGGCGGACAGCGGCGCTTTTTTGAGCCGAATTCCGGTGCTGGAGATCGCGCTCGCGGGCGCTCAACCGGAGCGTGACAGCGACGGCCGGCGCCACTATGCTGACCGGTCTTGTGCAACACCCGAGCCCGAATTCTTCCGGCGACGGCGACCCGGTCCGGGTGACCGGCGAGATCGTGCACGAAGGTGTCGACGAAGAGACGCCGCCGATCGTCAAGGAGGAGCTGCACCTCCTCGATGTGGTGCTGCGCAAGCTGGACGGCGGCACGCGCAAAGCGCGCATCCAGGTCGACGACGCCAGCGCGCTGATCGAGCTGCGCGACGCGCTGGCCGAGGCCAAGCCCGAGGATCAAGGATCGATCCTGGAGCAGATGCACCGGATCGAGGCGCTGTCCAAGCAGCGCGGCAAGGGCGACACGCCGCCCGTCGATCGCAAGTCGCCCTACTTCGGCCACCTGCGCCTGGACGAGGGCGGCAAGCGCCGCGACGTGCTGATCGGCGCGCGCAGCTTCGTGGAACCGGGCAGCGGCGTCCAGATCGTCGACTGGCGCAACGCGCCCGTGTCGCGCCTCTTCTATCGCTACGAAGAGGGCGACCCCTACGAGGAGCGGCTGGGCGACAAGATGGTCGAAGGCGAGGTGGTCGCGCGCCGCACCGTCGCCATCGTCGACGCCGATCTGCGCAGGGTCGCGGCCCCTCAGGGGACGTACTCGCGCGATCTGCGCACCGGCAAGTGGCGCGAGGTGGCCACGCGGCAGGCCCGGCTGCAGATCGCCCGTGACGGCAGCGCCGTCGTCGTCGTCCCGCGCGGCGAGACGCGCACCCCGGCGTTGCCGCCGCCCCCGTCGCCCGCGACGCGCGGCCGGCTCGGCTTCGACGACACGGGCGGGCGCCGTCCCGACCGCCACCTCCCCGCCATCGCCGCCCTGATCGATCCGCGCCAGTTCGAGCTGATCACCCAGCCGTCGTCGGGGCTGATCGCGATCCAGGGCTCGGCCGGCAGCGGCAAGACCACCATCGGCCTGCACCGGATCGCCTACCTGGCGTTCGCCGACCCGCGCCGCTTCCGCCCCGAGAAGATGCTGGTGATCGTCTACCAGCGCGCGCTGGCCGCGTACGTGTCGCGCGTGCTGCCGTCGCTGGACGTCGAGGGCGTGCCGGTGATGACGTTCGCGGGCTGGTCCGACGCCGCCCGCCGCGCGGCGCTGCCGACCATCGAGGCGGGCCTGACCGAGGAGACGCCGCCGGTCGTGATGCGCGCCAAGGCGCACGGCGCGATGTTGCGCATCATCGACGATCGCCAGGCGGCGCTGGCGGACTGGTGCCGCGCGAAGCTGGAGGCCGAGCTGGCCGGCAAGGCGGACGCCGCCGCGGCGCTGGCCATCTGGGACGGCAGCAGCGGGCCCGCCGACCTACGCGTGACGGCGCTGGCGCAGTGGGTGCGCGACGGCAACATCGATCCGGCCACGCGCAACGCGCTGGAGAACGCCGGGCGCACCCTGCGCGCGCGCACGCGCGACGTCATCGGCGAGTGGGCGTCGCTGCTGACCGACCGCGACGCGCTGGGCGCCGGCTTCGCGCGCCACGCGCCCGGGCTGTTCTCGCCGGGCCAGCTGGACGACATCCACCGCTGGTGCGTCGCGCGCGATCGCCTGCGCACGGGCGGCTCGATCGAGAGCGACGACGAGGTGTTCGCGTTCGACCCGGAGGACGACGCGCTGCTGCTGCGCATCTATCAACGCCAGCGGGGCCGGCTGCCCGCGCCGGGCGGCGGCAAGGAGGGCGGCAGCAAGGCCGTGCTCGCCTACGAGCACCTGATGATCGACGAGGTGCAGGACTTCTCGCCGCTGGAGCTGGCGGTGCTGCTGGACGCGACCAGCGCGCAGCGGTCGGTGACGCTGGCGGGCGACACCGCCCAGGCGATCGCGCCCGAGCACGGCTTCACCAGCTGGACCGAGCTGCTCGACTTCCTCGGCATCGCCCACGAGCGCGTCGAGCCGCTGCGCGTGAGCTATCGCTCCACGCGCGAGATCGTCGACGTCGCCGAGCACGTGCTGGGCCCGCTGATGGGCGACGTGCGCCCGGTGGCGCCGCGCGCCGGCGCGCCGGTCGAGTCGTTCCCGTTCGCGGCGGCGGGCGAGTGCGCCGAATTTCTGTCGCACGCGCTGAAAGAGCTGCTGCGCAACGAACCTGACGCCTCGGTCGCGCTGCTGGCGCGCCACCCCGAACAGGCGCGCCTCGCCTACGAGGCGCTGGTGCGCGCCGAGGTGCCGTCGCTCCGCCTGGTCGCCGACCAGGACTTCTCGTTCTCGGCCGGCATCGACATCACCGACGTCCGGCAATCGAAGGGCCTCGAGTTCGACATCGTGATCCTGCTCGACGTGAACGACGCCTCCTACCCGGCCAGCGACGACGCGCGCCGCCTCTTGCACGTCGCGATGACCCGCGCCGCCCACCAGCTCTGGATCACCTACGTCGGCAGTCCGTCCCCGCTTCTCCCCGATAGTCTTCGGGGATAGGCCGGCCGGCCCCCTCGCCCCGCGAAGCGGGGAGAGGGTTGGGGAGAGGGGCCGCTCTGCTAAGACGCCAGCGCGTCGACGATCGCGTCGTGCACCGCCGGCCGGAAGCGCTTGAAGCGCTCGTCCTTCGGCACCGCCGGGTGCACGCGGTTCGACAGCATCACGATCCAGGTGTCGCGCGCCGGATCGATCCAGAGCGAGCAGCCGGTGAAGCCGAGGTGGCCGACGCCCGCGCGCGAGAAGCGCGTCCCGGCCTGCGAGCTCACGGCCGCCGGACCGTCCCAGCCGAGCCGCCAGGTCGAACCGGGCACCCCCGACGGCGACCAGAAGGTGCGGATGACGTCGCGATCGACCAGCGGCGCGCCGCCGCCCGGGCCCGCGCCGTCGCCGCGCCAGGCGCCGCACAGCGCCGCCGCGATCCGCGACAGCTCCGCCGCCGTCGAGAACAGGCCGGCGTGCCCGGCGACACCGCCCATCGCCATCGCGTTCAGGTCGTCGACCTCGCCGATCAGCACGCGGTGCCGTTCGGGACAGAGCTGGGTGGCGGCGATCGATCGATCGCCGAGCACGCGCGCCCGCTGCTCGGGGTCGGACAGGCTCATGAACGTGGTCGCCTCGAGGCCGAGAGGCGTCGTGATCAACCGGCGCGCCGCCACGTCCAGGCGCTCGCCGCCGACGCGCTCGAGCAGCCAGCCGAGCACGATGAAGCCGAGATCGGAATAGACGCTGCGCGTGCCCGGCTCGTATTCGAGCGGCTCGCGCGCCGCCAGCAACGCGATCGCGCGGCGCTCCGACGGCGACGCCGCCGCCTGGCGCCAGAACGGCCGGTGCGCCGGCAACCCGGAGCTGTGGCTCAGGAGCTGGCGCACCGTCACGCGCGCGCGATCCGCGCCTTCGAACTCGGGCAGAAGCTCGACCACGGGCAGCTGGAGCGCGAGCCGGCCGGCCGCCACCTCGCGCATCGCCAGGACGCCGGTGACGACGGCCTTGGTGATTGACGCGACGTCGAACAGCGTATCCGGAAAAACCGGAAGCTTGCGCGGGACGAGCTGGCGCGCGCCGAACGCATCGTGGAAGACGATCTGACCCTCGGCGGCGACGAGCAGGACGAGGCCGGGAACGGTTCCGTCGTCGGTGGCGGCGACGCAGAGCTTGCGGACGGGCTCGAATCTCAGCTTCATCGCAGCGCGCCTGCACTATACTCGGGGTGAGCCCGTGCGAGAGCGTGGGCTCGTGCTTAGCTTCTTGTGGATGGGAGGAGGCTGGTATGAACGCTAAGCGAGGAACCAAAGCGTCGCGTCGAAGCACCAACGGGGTGCCTCCGCGATCCGAGCCGACGTACGGCCTCCACGGTCGATCGGACGACGGCACCGCCTTCATGCCCGATCCGGAGGGCGGCCCCGCGCGCATCCCCGACGATCTGGCGGAGAACCTGGCCGAGGATTACCTGCAGGCGGCGACGCAGGGCGTGGAGGTCGAAGAGGATCACGATCAGATAGTGCCGGAAGAGATCGGCGGCCCGTTCATCGAGACGACCGCCGCGGAGGAGTTCGCGCAGGGGATCGACGAAGCGAACCCGGAAGATGCGGCGCGCGAGCCGCTGCCCCGCCCGGTCGCGGGGCTGGTGTTGTCGGCGCCGGAAGACGAAGAGGGCGACTAGCCCCCGTTCGGCGCCGCAGCGCGTTCGCGGCTGGCCGCGATCAGCGCTTCGCGCGCCGCCCCCGACGGGCGCGCGCGATCACGAGCCCGCCGAGCAGCCAGACGAGCGTCGACGCCCGTCCCGTCGCTCGCGCGCCATCGCCGGTGAGCTCGCAGCTGCAGCCGCCGCCGGTCGCCGGCGACGTCGCCTGATCGGTCGAGCCGTCGCGCGCGCCGGAGCCGCCCTTGCCGGCGCCGCCGCCCGCGCCGGTCGTGCCACCACCGCCGCCGGTCGTACCGCCACCGCCGCCGGTCGTGCCGCCGCTGCCGCCCAGCGATCCGCCGATCCCGCCCGCCCCCGCGCCGCCACCGGCGCCCGTCGCGCCCGCGCTGCCGCCGCCGGCACCGCCGGTCGCGCCGCCACTGCCGCCCGCCGCGCCGCCGCCACCACCGCCGGCCGCGCCACCGTGACCACCAGCGCCGCCAGACGCGCCGCCACCACCGCCCGTCGCGCCGCCACTGCCCCCGGCGCCGCCAGCACCACCGCTTCCGCCCGCACCGCCGCCACTGCCAGCGCTTGCGCCGGCCGCGCCACCGCTTCCGCCCGCACCGCCGCTCCCACCCGTCGCGCCGCCGCTGCCACCGCTTCCGCCAGCCGTGCCGTTGCCGCCCTTGCCACCGCTGCCGCCAGCGCCGCCGCTCCCGCCCGTCGCGCCAGCCGTGCCACCACTTCCGCCAGCGCCGCCGCTGCCGCCGGTCGCGCCCGCGCTGCCACCGGCGCCGCCGCTGCCACCGGCCGATCCGCCCGCGCCCGCGCTGCCACCGGCGCCGCCGCTGCCACCCGCGCCGCCGCTCCCGGTGCTGCCCGCATCGTCGAGGCCGCCGTCGACGTCGGCGCCGAGGCGCTGGCCGATCTCCTCGCCGACCTTTCGCATCGACGGACCGAAGTCGTCGCAGATCGACAGGAAGAAGCCGTCGTTGCCGAACGCCTGCGTGAAGTCGGACAGCCGGACCGCCGGATCGGCGAACGACTGATCGCCGGCCGTGCACGAGTGCGTGATCTCCGGCCACGGACAGGACGCCGCGCCGCACGACGTGTCGGCCGTCAACGGCGCCTTCCAGTGCACCTGGTACGGCGCGTTCGGCCCCGCGATCACCGCCACCAGCAGGCGCTGCGGATCGTTCTTGATCGCCTTTATCTGGGCGGCCGCCTGCGCGACCGGCCGCAGGTAGACACCGCCCTCGTTCGACGTGCAGCTGTCGTAGTTGACCAGCGCGGTCACGTCCTGGTTCGGCGCGTTGCGGGCGGGGGCCGTCGCCGCGCCGCCGCCGCGGCTGCACAGGTGCCCGAACTCGTTGCAGCGAAAGTTCTGAGGCGGCCCCAGCTGCGAGGCCAGGTCGAGGTTCGCCGTCGCGTCGAACAGCGGCACGCCCGGCACCTCCGAGCAGTCGTCCTCGTTCGTCACCACCACGAGCGCCAGCAGCGCCTCCGGGCGCAGGAAGCCCTGGTTCTCGGCGGGCGCGGGCGCGCCGTCGACGCCGAGGGCGCGCGTCACCGCGGCCAGCTGGTGCTCGAAGCCGCAGCCCTCCTCGCCGAGCGCCGCGATGCACTGGAACACGTCGGCGATGTCGGGCGCCGTGAAGTTCGCGACGCCGTTCACCTTCGAGATGAACGTCGCGCCCGCCATCAGCGTCGGATCGCACGTCGTGGTCGCGGGCGGGATGATCGTCTTGCCCGTGTATTGAAAGATCCCGTTGTCGCCGCCGGTGGTGTTGCAGCCGGCGATCGACCCGTCCCCGGCGCCCATGTCCGACGAGATCACGGCGATGTGGATGTTCGGCAGCCCACCCGGCAGCGCGCCCAGCGTGTCCATCAGCGTCGGAAACCCGGCGATGAGACCTTGCTGGGTCAGTCGCATCGACGATGAATTGTCGACCAGGAACAGCAGGTCGACCTCGCGGTTCTGGGGAACCAGCGCGCTCTGCGCGCGGCTGTCGCCCGAGCGCCCCTCACCGCAGCCAGCCACCACCGACAGGATCGCCACGAAGATCGAACCACAAGCGAACGAAGAACGGCGCACCATCACGACCTCCCGCTAAGTCAACGAACCAGCAGCCTACAATGGCCAAACCTGCCCCGGCAAACGTACGCTGGGGGCCGTCACCCCTCCACCGTAGACCCGGGACATCGTTCCGGTTTACGCTGGTGAGCCGCCCCTCATGAAATTCGGCCAGTACGAGCTCCTCGAGCAGATCGCCGTGGGCGGCATGGCCGAGGTATTCAAAGGCAGGGTCGTCGCCGCGGAAGGCTTCGAGAAGCTGGTCGCGATCAAGCGCATCCTGCCGGACCTCGCGGAGGACGATCGCTTCGTCAAGATGCTGCTGACGGAGGCGCGCATCCACTCGGCGCTCTCGCACCGCAACATCGTGCAGATCCACGATCTCGGGATCTCCGAGGGCGGCGAGTACTTCATCGTCCTCGAGTTCGTCGAGGGCTACGACCTGCGCGTCATCATGGAGCAGATACACGGCGCGCGAGAGATCGTGCCCGAGGCGCTGTCGCTGCACATCGCCGCCGAGATCGCCCAGGGGTTGAACTTCGCCCACGAGCTGCGCGGTCCGGACGGGCAGCCGCTGGGCCTGATCCACCGCGACGTCACGCCCTCGAACATCCTGATCTCGTACGCGGGCGAGGTGAAGCTGTCGGACTTCGGGCTGGCGAAGCGCCGCCACGATCGCTCCGTCGTCGGCAGCCTGAAGGGGAACCTCGCGTACATGTCGCCCGAGCAGGCGATGCAGGCGCAGCTCGACCGTCGCACCGACATCTTCTCGCTCGGCGCGATCCTGTTCGAGCTGCTGACCGGCAAGCGGCTGCGCGAGATCACCAACGAGGTGGCCGGCTGGAGCCAGGTGGCGTCCGGCGTGCTGCCGTCGGCGCGCCAGGTGCGCCCCGATCTGCCGGCTGCGGTCGAGCACCTGCTCGACCGCGCGCTGGCCGCCGATCCG
>DATBHU010000541.1:0-5556 GCA_036557265.1 Polyangia bacterium | reverse complement strand
TGCGCGACATGATCCTGTCGCAGGCCGGGTTGCCTCCGGAGGTGTCGGCCAACATCGATTTCGCCAGCCCCAGCGCGGCCGCCTTCGTGGCGATCGACGGCAAGGGGAAGAGCGGGGCGGTGCTGGCGGTTCCGGCCCGCGGCGCGGCCGAGGCGCAGAAGATCATCGAGGCGCTCGGAAAGAAGATCAGCACGCGCGGGCAGGCGACGCTGGTCGAGGGGAACACGGGCGGTCGCGGCTGGCTCTACCGATCGGACAACGTGGTGGTGCTGAGCGACGACGTCCAGGCGCTCGCGCGCGGGACGACGCTGACGCTGGAGGCGCGCAAGGCCGGCGCCGACGACGTGTCCGCCGTGGTGTTCCCGGATGCCATCGCGCGCGGCAACGGCACCGACGTCAAGTCGATGATCGATCAGATCCTGAAGGAGGCGCGGCGCAAGGAAGAGGCAGAGACGGAGGCGAAGAGCACCGAAGGCCGCCCCAACGACCATTCGCTCGAGGCGCTGTCCGAGATCCTGACGATGGCCGGCGACGCGTCGAGCATCGAGATCGGCCTGGTGCCGGATCCGGCGCGCGGGCTGCTGGCCCACGTTCGCGTCAACGCGCGCCCCGGCACGCGCCTGGAGTCGGTCGCCAAGGAGATCAAGCCGTTCCTCCTCGATCCGGCGGTCGCCACCACCAGCGCGAGCGGGCGCTTCGTGATCGGCGCGAGCAGCCTGGGACCGTCCTGGCGCAGCATCTTCGCGACCTACCGCGATCGGCTCGCCGCCGACAAGCAGAAGGGCGCGTCGGCGGCGCTCAGCACCTACGACGCCGTGCTGGCGGCGCTGGCCGGGCAGCAGTCGACGAGCGTGTCCGTGTACAAGGACGCGCCCTACCTGAGCGGCGCATTCGCGATCCCGCTCAAGGACGCCGCCAGCGCGGGCAAGGTGGCCGCGGCGCTGGCGACGCTCGACACCGCGGCGGCGTCGGCGTTGCTGCGCGCGCAGATCGGGGACATGTCGCTGTTCGAGTGGACGGTGAAGAAGGAGCCGATCGGGAAGCTGAAGACGCAGCATTTTCGCCTGAAGCTGAAGAAGGTCTCGGACGCCGACAGTGAGCTGTCGAAGCGGCTGTTCAAGCAGACCTTCGACATCTACTGGACCGTCGCCGACACCAGGATGCTCCTGACCCTGGGGAAGGACGCCCGCGCGCGCCTCACCACCATCGCGTCGGGCAAGGCGCCGGCCGAGCCGAACAAGACCGTCGCCGACGCGAAGGCGGCGGCGGTGGCGCGCGATCTCTTCTACTACATCGATCTGGCGCCCGTGCTGGGCGTGATCGGCGCGCTGTCGGAGGAGCAGCGGCTGTCGGCGCTCTCGCACGGAAGCGCCACTCCGATTCCGCTGATCTTCACGGCGGGCGGCGACGGCGTCGGCAAGCTGTGGACCATGGACATGACGGTCCCGGTCGCGGCGTTCACCGGCATCGGATCGCTGATCGCCGCCGGCATGGGCAGCGGCAACTGACGTCCTAGATCTCAGAGGCCGCCGAGCAGCGCGCGCACCTCGCCCTCGGCGGGCTTGCCGCGCGGTGTGTAGCTGGTCGTGCCGAGCCCGCCGTAGCCGTACCAGTTCCAGATGTAGATGCCGTCGAGGCCGGCGGCCGTGGCCCACACGCGCCGGAACGACGCGAAGGCGCGGCGCTGCTCCTCGATGTCCGGCGTCCCGCCCGCGCCCTCGTCCCACGGCGACGCGGTGACGCCCTTGCGCGATCGGTAGCCGAGCTCCGTGAAGACGAACGGGTGTGTCCGGCCGACGCGCCAGGCCTCGATCTCGCGGCGCGCGTGGCGCCAGCCGGCGTCGAGGGTCGCGTCGTCGGTGGGCGCCGTGGCCTCGCGCAGGTTGAAGTAGGCCGAGATGCCGTCCTCGTCGACCAGGTCGAAGAGCGCCGTCGCGCGGTAGTGATCCCAGTTGGCGGAGTAGACCAGCTTGCCCGGGAAGACGGAGCGGGCGCGCTCCACGACCGGCCGCCAGTGATCGAGGTCGTCCTCCAGCGACGACAGCTCGCTGCCGACGGCCAGCCGCGCGGCGCCGGTCACGGCGGCGACCGCCCCCAGCTCGCCCAGCAGATCGCCGTAGCGCTTGAACCAGGCGTCGCGATCGCGCGGGGCGAGCGTGCCGCGCCACTGCCCGGGCCCGGGCGCCGACAGCCGGACGATGGGGAAGATCATCACCTGCAGGCCGTCGCGCTTGGCGGCGCGCGACACCTCCGCCAGCGCGCCCAGCGTCGGCGAATAGCGGGTGTGCAGCCCGAGGTCGTGGGAGCCGGCGTCCGTCTGGTAGACCGGGACGACCAGCGCGATGTGGGTGGCGCCGAGCGCGACGACCTCCGCCAGCAGCGGACCGTACGAGAAGCTGACGTCCTCGGCGAACAGACCGAGCGCGACGCCGCGCTGCCGGTCGATGGGCGCGGCGGGCGGCGCGGGCGGCGCGGCGGGAATGGGCGGCAGCTCGGTCGTGCCGGGCGGGCGGGGGAGCGCGCTCCTCGGTGCCGGCGCGGTCTGCGGCGCCGACGCGAGCAGGGCCAGCGCCAGGGTGGCCAGCGCGCGCGTCACGACGCGCGCTCCGGGGGCGCCGCGCGCAGCAGCGCCTCCTTGAGCAGGTTGATCTTGTTGCGCGCCGCCAGGATCTGCTGGCGCAGCGAATCGATCTTGCGCGACAGATCCTCGAAGTCCGCCCGCCGCGCCTCGGCGGCCAGCTGCTCGCCCCCGCCCAGCACCGCCGTCATCCGCTCCTGCAGCTCGTCGAGGCCGGCCAGCAGCTCGCCGTCCTTGACCATCTCGTCGGCGGTGCGCTTGCGGGCGGCGAGCTGCTGCGCCGACGCGTTCAGCGCCGCGGCGTCCTTGCCGATCGCCTCGAACCCGCGCATCAGGCGGGCGAGCTCCTCGCTGCGCGCCTGGATCTCCAGCGCCCGCACCCGGACCGCCTCCGCCTGCGCCTGCTGCGCGTCGCGTGCACCGCCCAGCGCCGTCATCAGCGCCTGCGCGTGCACCTGCAGCTCCTCCTCGCAGCCGGCGACCTCCTTCAACGTCTCGGCGGCGCGCTCCAGGTTGCGTTGCGAATCGAGCGTCCCCTTGCGCAGGCCGTCGGTCAGCGCGGCGAAGCGCCTCAGCGTCCCGTCGAACGCCTCGGCCGCCGCGACCAGCGGCGAATCGGAGGGATGCAGCTTCGCCCTGGCGGCCATCAGCGCGTGCAGTCCTTCCCCGCGTTGCGCTTGTTCAGCTCCTCGACCAGCGGGGCGTAGAACGCCATCAGCGCGCGCGGCGAGATCGGCTCGCCGGTCGCGTCCTTGATCACCTGGCGCCAGTCCCGCGTCGCGCCCTGCGACAGGATCCCCTTGAGGAACGCGCCCACCTCCTTGTTGCCCGAGTAGTCGCAGGCGCGCACGTCCTGCTTGAGGATCTTCGTGCAGATGTGATCGTGCAGCTGGAACTTGATCAGCGTCGCCAGCGCGTAGTCGTAGTACTCGGCGGGGTCGTCGTTGATGTGGGTCTTGGTGCAGGCGTCGCACAGCGCGGGGTCGCGCCCGCCTGGCGGCACCACGCCCTGGAACACGGCCACGTAGTCCCACCACTTGCCCTGCCAGTCGGCGGGCGGCAGCTCGGTCTCGTAGAGGTCGTGCTCGAAGTGGCTCATCGTGCCGGCCGACCAGGGGAGAAAGACGATCGAATCCAGCGCCGACTGCAGCAGCCAGCCGGTCGGGTCGGGCGCCTTCCCCTCGGGGATGACGCCGATCTTGGTCAGGTAGGGCGTCTGCTGGCTGGCCAGCTTGGCCAGATCGCCCATCCCCTCGTGGAAGGCGCGGTTGGCGCCCTCGCGCAGCAGGTAGGGGACCTCGGGGCGGCTGTAGGCGAGGAAATAGTAGATGTGCCCCAGCTCGTGGTGGGCGGTGCCGAACCACTGCTCGTTCGGCAGCACGCTCATCAGCGAGCGGACGTCGTGCCAGCGATCGATGTGCCACGCCGACGCGTGGCTGTTCTTCTTGCGCGGCACGCCGGCCGGCACCGGGTAGAGGTCGGAGCGCTCCCAGAACGTCGGCGGCAGCTTGTCGAAGCCGAGCGAGGTGTAGAACGCCTCCGCGCTCTTGACGATGTTCTCCGCCGTCGACCCTTTGCCCTGGAAGAACGGGTCCAGGCTGGTGGCCTCGACGATTCCGGGCCAGCTCTGCGCCCAGCGGTTGCCGATCCAGTGGGCCGGGATCAGCCGCGGCGCGGGGCGGTGGTAGCGCGCCGCGAGCTGGTTCTTCGCCCAGCAGTGAAGGCCGTCGTAGAGCGGCTTGGTGGTCGCCAGCGTGTCGTCGAGCAGCTTCATCATCTCGTCGACGGTCATGCCGTAGTCGGCGACCTTCAGCGCGAAGAACGAGTGGTAGCCCATCTCCTTGGCGACCTGGTTGCGCAGCTTCACCAGCTCGACGAGGCCGGGCTTGAGGGGGCGGCCGATCTCCTTCGACACGGTCCAGATGCGCTGCCGCTCGCCGAGATCGCGCGACTTCTTCAGCACGTCGTCGATGTCGTTGGCGGTGGTCGGCTTGGCGCAGGCGGCGCCCTTGGGCTGCAGGCAGAACGTGTAGCCGTCGAGGATGGCGGATTGCTTGGCCTCCAGCTCGACGCGCTTGGCGACGACCTCGGGGATCGTCCCGGGGTTCTCGGCGGCGGCGAGCAGCAGCTTGCGCAGCTGGCGGACGGTCAGGTCGTCCAGCTGCTTCTCGTTCTTGAGCAGCGCCTTGGTCTTGTCGATCAGCTCGGTCGAGCCCTGCAGCGCCGCCAGCGTCTTGTCGGCGCCGGTTCGCTGCGCGACGTGCTCGGGTGTGACGTCGGTCGCCGCCAGCCAGTCGGCCTGACTGGCGCTGGTCGACACCGGCGCGAGCAGGCCCGTCACCGTCGCCAGGAACGCGTCCGCCTCCTTCTGGAGGGGGCTCTTCTTGGCGGCCTTGGCGGCCTTGGCCGCCCTGGCGGGCTTGGCGGCGTCGCCCGGGCCGGCCGCCGTCGCGGCGACCGCGGCGCCCGCCGAGAGGCAGGCAACCAGAAGGGCGATTCGACGAATCGAAGGTCGCATGCCGAGACCCTACCTCAATCCCCGCGGGGATGGCGGCTCCACCTCTGGTCTTGTGGCTTGTGGACGGACGAGGCGCATGGTAACCGAACGTCCTCGCATGCACCGCTTTCGCACGGTCTTTCTCGGCGCTGGTCTCTTCGTCCTCGGGGCATCGGGCCTCGCCTGCAAGCAGGGGCTCGGTGATCGCTGCGAGCAGCCGAGCGACTGCGGGTCCGGCCTGACCTGCACCACGATGGGCGTGGGAACGAACGGGACCTGCGTCTCCTTGAACAACACGGGGACCGGCGGCGCGAGCGGCGTCGCCGGTGCCGGCGGAAGTGGTGGCAGTGGCGGCAGCGGCGGCGGCGGCACGGGCGGTGCCGCGGGCGGCGGAGGTGGCGGCGCCGGTGGGACGGGCGGTACCGCGGGTGGCGGGGGCGCGGGCGGCGGCGGCGGGGCTACGGCCGGGGGCGGCGGGGGC
>DATBHU010000540.1:0-23178 GCA_036557265.1 Polyangia bacterium | reverse complement strand
ACGTCGCCGGCGCCGGTCGGATCGACCTCGCGCGCCGGGGCCGCCGGGATCTCGATCGACTGTCGCGGCCCCCACAGCGTCGCGCCGCGCGGCCCGCGCGTGATCGCGCACGTCCCCGCGCCCGGGGCGAAACGCCCGACCACGCCCTCGGCGCCCGGATGATCCTCGTCGGACACGATCGCCACGTTCAGCCCCGGCGGCCGCTGGATCTCCGGCGTCTCCGCGATGCGCGCCGGCTCCACGCGCCCGTCATCGCCCACCCGCCGCAGCCAGCCCTGAATTCCAGCCCCGTAGAACAGCGCCTTTAGCCCCTTCACGAACGGCGTGTCGCACTCGCCGGCGACCGGACCGACGTAGACGATCTTCGGCCGCTGGCATTCGACCGGGAGATCGTCGAGCGCCAGCGGCCGCGCGCGCCGCCGCAGCCACAGCCGCCGCTGCGCGCCCGCGTAGTCGAGCGCGAACGTGGTCATCACGTCGCTCGGGACGCAGTGCAGGGTCAGGCGCGGCGCGCGGCGCAACGGCTCGAGCAGCGGATCCTCCGGCGGCGCTACAGTCACCAGCGCCGTCTCGTAGCCGAGGCACGCCGCCGCCAGCGCCGCGTAGCTGGCCGCGCCGCCGAGGCGCACGGCCCCGTCCACCTCGTCGCGCGTGACGTGCCCGACCACCAGCAGGTCCACGTCGCTCTTTTTATCACCATCGCGCGCCGGCCTGCTCCGGCGGCCGCGGCGTGCTAGATGGTGACGCCATGAAGCTCTACGGCAGCAGCAACAACAAGTCGTTCAACACTCTGAAGCTGCGCTTCGCGCTCGCGGAGATCGGCGCCGCCCACGAGTTCGTGCCGGTCGATCTCGGCAAGGGCGAGTCGCGCACGCCCGACTTCCTGCGCATCAACCCGCACGGCAAGGTGCCGGTGCTGGTCGACGGCGACTTCGCGCTGCCCGAGTCGGGCGCGATCCTCTGGTACCTGGGCGAGAAGTATCCGGACGCGAAGCTGCTGCCGCGCGCCGACGGCACCGCCGCCGCGCTGCAGGCGCGCGCGCAGATCCTGCGGTTCAGCGACATCGCGTCGACGGCGCTCTACCCGGCGTACAGCGAGTGGTGGAATGCGACCAGCAGCGACGACCCCGGCAAGCGCAGCCCGGCCGTCGCGGACGCCGCGCTCGCCAAGGTGACGCGGGCGCTCGGCGTGCTCGAGAAGGCGCTCGCCGCCGGCGACCACCTGGTCGGATCGTTCTCGCTCGCCGACGTCGCGAACGCGTCGATCCTGTTCTCGCTCAAGCGCAGGCTGCCGGCCGATCCGCTCGCGGGTCACGAGCGCGCGCGCGCCTGGTACGCGCGGGTGATCGCGCGGCCCACCTGGCAGACCGTCACCGCCGACTGAACCGGGGCGGTGTCGCGATCGTGGCGCGACCGTTCCCGAGGCCGTGCGCGTGGTGAATGTGCGCGCGCTCATGTGGGTCCAACGACCTGCCGAAAAAAAAATTCGGGCAGCCAGAAAATCCTGGTGTCAACCACGAACCAATGTTGGTGAGCCGAGTTGATTACTCGGCTCGAGGATGGGACTACAATGACGACCATGCTCACTCTCACGCTCCAGCTCGCTCTCGCCACAGCAGCTCTTCCGCCGGCCTCTGCCGGCCTTGCAAGTGCTTCGCACGCCGCGCCCGCGCACGTACGCGTGGTCGCGCAGGTCGGTGCAGGCGCCTGGCGCGGCGGACCGCCGGCGCCGCCCCCGCCCGCCGCCTACCCGACCCAGGCGCCGCCCGCGCCCGTCGTGGAGCGTGTCGCCCCGCGCCGCGGCTTCGTCTGGGTCGCCGGGAACTACGAATGGCGCGGCGGCCGCTATATGTGGGTGGGCGGTCACTGGGAGCGCGAGCGCGTCGGCTCGCGCTGGCAACCAGGACGCTGGGACTGGCAGGTGAACCACTATGTCTGGATGCCGGGCAGCTGGCTCACCGTCTCCGTCGCGCCCCCGCCGCCCGCGCCGCCGCCTCCGCCGCAGCCGGTCTACATGGACAACACGCCGCCGCCGCCGCCCGCGCCGATCGTCGAGACGGCGCCGCCGCCGCGCGCCGGCTTCTTCTGGGTCCCGGGCGCGCACGTCTGGCGCGGCGGCCGTTACGTTTGGATGGGCGGCCACTGGGAGCCGGAGCACCGTGGCGGCCACTGGCAGGCCGGGCACTGGGAGCGCGAAGGTCATCGTCACGTCTGGGTCGAAGGCGGGTGGGACGACGACCACGGCCACCGCGGCCATGGCCACGGCTACGGCCACCGCGACCGCGACTGAGTCGTCCTACCGCACCGTGCTGGGATGCCGCTCCCGCGCCTGGACGCGGGAGCAGGCTCAATCGACTTCGAAGTCGATCGACGCCGCCGGTGTGTGCCCGTCGGCGCCGCTCGCGAGGGCCGGCAGGTAGTACGCGATCCAGAGGCCGGTGGTCAGCGGCCAGCTGGCATCCGCCGAGACCACGCTCCCGTCGATCGTGATGGTACCCGTGGCGGGCGCGCCGCCGGGCGTGTGGCCCTGACCGCCGATGTAGCCCCACGCCAGCGGTTCCTGCGCGTTCACCTCGGTCGGCACGTCGCCGTACGCGTAGACGCCGATTCGATCGTGCGCGCTCGGCCCGGGGACGCCCCGGAAGCTGACCGCGATCGACAGGGCCGCGGTGCGGTCATAGGTCGGACGATCGGTCGCGAGCACGATGTTGCCGTTGCAACCGCCGACGCCTGCCGCCGGCGCCGCGCCCGGATTCAGCAGGGCTGGCAGCGCGCGGGCGAAGTCGAACATGTCCAGCAGGGCGGGGCTGTTTGCGTCGCGCGCGGTCAGCGCCGGAAGCCCGAACACCGCCTCGACGAAGCGGGTGATCGAAGAGTGCTCCTGGACGACGTGCGAGACGTAGTGCGGGCGCGCCCAGGGCGAGACGGCGACGAGCGGCACGCGCACGCCCAGCTCGACGAACGGAGTGTCCCGCGGGTTCCCGGGCCGCGCGACGCACGCCTGGTTCGGGGGTGGCACATGGTCCGCGAAGCCGCCCGCCTCGTCGTATGTCCAGATCAGCGCCGTGAATGGCCAGAGCGGGCTGGCGACGACGGCGTCGTAGACCCGCTTCGTCCACGCCTCGCCCAGCTGCACGTCGGCGGTCGGGTGCTCGTCCTCGACGAAGGCGACCGAATCGACGAACGAGACGCTCGGGAGCGTGCCGTCCGCCAGCGACGTCAGGAAGTCGTCGAAGGTGCGCAGGCCGACGTGCGGCGGCATCCAGCCCAGCGTCCCGTCGAACGGATCGCTGTCGGTGAAGGCGGCCCAGCTGACGCCCGCGTGGTCGAGCGAATCGAAGATCGTGGGCGTGGTGGGATCGGGCAGGGCGCAGTAGGTGCACTTGACGCCGTCCGCGGTCCCGAGCAGCAGGAAGTTCCGATCGGGCCAGGTGCCGCTGCGCGCGGAGGCGAAGTGGCGATCGTTGATCGCGAAGGTGCTGGCCAGCCAGTAATAGAACGGCAGGTCGCGGTTCTCGTAGGTCCCCATCACGAAGTGCCCGTCGCTGCCGGTGGTGTCCGCGCCGTTCGTGACGAAGCCGTCCATCGCGCCGTCGTCGACCTGTCGGTGCATCTCGTCCCACTGGTGGCCGGGATCCTTGTTCACGCAGGTGGTGTGGAGGTGGAACGGGCGCACCTCGGCCCCGGCGTTGTCCAGGTTGGTGAACGACGCGGGGATCGCCTCCACGTCCGGCTGTCCCGAGGCGTTCAGGTTGCCGAGCAGGTGATCGAACGAGCGATTCTCCTTCATCAGCACGATGACGTGGCGGATCGGGATCGCCGCCCGCTCGCTCTCGCTGATCGGCAGCGTGTCGGTCACCAGCGAACCCGGGCCGAAGGCGCAGGCGGCGCGCTGCTGGGCATGCGGGTCCGCGGCGCTCGCGTCACCTCCGGCGCTGTCGCGCGGCGCCGATGCGTCCGCGACGGAGTCGGGCGGCAGCTGGCAGCCGAGCCCGGCCAGCGCGAGCGCGAGCGCGAGGCCTGCGCCCGGAGCCCGTGAACCCGCCATCGGGCTACGTTAGCTGGAACCGGCGCTGCGCGCGAGCGCGGCTATCGGAGCTATCGGATCAGGGCCAGCTTCGAGCTGCGCTTGCCGCCGCCCGCGCCGGCCGGAGGCCCGTTGCGCACCGACAGGGTGCAGGCGATCGCGGACGCGACCGACGCGAAGATCTCCGCCACCTTCGACTCCGGCTCGCGGACGACGATCGGCGTCCCCTCGTCGCCGGCGCGGCTGACCGCCGGCTGCAGCGGGATCTCGCCCAGGAACGGGATGCCGGCCCGCGCCGCCAGCCGCCGGCCGCCGCCGCGCTGGAAGATCTCCTCGTGGTGGCCGCAGCTCGGGCAGACGAACCCGCTCATGTTCTCGACCAGGCCGAGCACCGGGACCTCGACCCGCTGCCACATCGCCAGCGCCTTCTCGACGTCGATGATCGACACCTCCTGGGGTGTCGTCACCATCACCGCGCCCGTCACCGGCAACAGCTGCGACAGCGACAGCTGCGCGTCACCCGTGCCCGGGGGCAGGTCGACGATCAGGTAGTCGAGCTCGCCCCACTCGACGTCCTCGATGAACTGCTGCAAGAGCTTGTGGACCATCGGCCCTCGCCAGATCACGGCGCCGCCGCGCTCGACGAAGAACCCGATCGAGACGACGCGCAGGCCGTGGTGCACGGCCGGGATGATCTTGTTGCCCGCTTCGACGGAGGGGGCGCGCTCGGGGACGCCCATCATCTGCGGGATCGACGGGCCGTAGACGTCAGCGTCCAGGATGCCGACGCTGGCGCCGAAGCGGGCCAGCGCCGCCGCCAGGTTGGTGCTGACGGTCGACTTGCCGACGCCGCCCTTGCCGGCCGCCACCGCGATGATGTTCTTGACGCCGGGCAGGCGCGGGTTCGAGGGATGGTTGGGCCGCCCGACGACGCGCGCGGTGAAGCGCACGTCGACGCCGGCGACGCCGGGGAGCTTCCCGACCGCCGCCTCGATCGCGCGCGCGATGCTCCCGCGCGACGGGCAGGCGGGCGTGGTCAGCTCGATGCCGACGACGGCGCGGCCGCCCTCGACCGCGACCGCCGACACCATGCCCGCCGAGACGAAGTCGACCTTGAGCGCGGGATCCTGGGTCTGCGCCAGAACGGCGCGGATGTCATCTTCGCTGACGGTCACTCAGCTTTTCTAGCAGACGACAGGGCCCGCAGGCGAACCGGCTGATCCGGGTGGTGGCCCATCTTCCGCCGCTTGACCGCCAGGTAGGCCGCGTTGTGCTGGTTCTCCCCGACCCAGTGGGTGAGCCGCTCGGTCACCACCACGCCCGCGTCGCGCAGCCCCTTCACCTTGAGCGGGTTGTTGGTCAGCAGGCGGATCGATCGCACGCCGATGTCGGCCAGGATCGCGGCGGCGAGGTCGTAGCGGCGCACGTCCGCGTCGAACCCGAGCGCCAGGTTCGCCTCGACCGTATCCGCGCCGGCTGCCTGTAGCGCGTAGGCGCGCACCTTGTTGCCGAGGCCGATGCCGCGCCCTTCCTGGCGCAGGTAGATGAGCACGCCGGTCCCCTCGGCGGCGATCCGCTCGAGCGCGACCTCGAACTGCTCGCGGCAGTCGCACTTCAGGGACCCCAGCACCTCCGAGGTCCAGCACTCGGAGTGGACGCGGCACAGCACGTTCGAGCCGCCCGCCACGTCGCCGCGTACGATCGCCATGTGCTCCTCGGCGTTCGGAGAATCGCCGGGCTGGGCGTCGGCGTCGCGGTAGACCAGCAGCCGGAATGGGCCGTGGACGGTCGGGATCTCGGCGTCGGCGTATCTGACGAGCTTCATCGCTGCTTAGATGGGGAGGGGCGGGCGAAGTTACCACCCATTGCGTGCATTTTCCGCCGATGTCATCTTAGGGTGGTCATGGCGGTGAAATCTATCCTGCGGTTCCCCGACCCCCAGCTGCGGCAGCGCTCGGTCGAGGTCAGTGTGGGGGACATCGGGGATGACCTGCGTCAATTGGTCGCCGACATGGCCGAGACGATGATCGACGCCAACGGCGCCGGCCTGGCCGCGATTCAGGTCGGGGCGCCGGTCCGGCTCTACATCATCGACGGCCACGTGGCGGGCGGCGCCGAGGACGCGCCGCCCAAGGTGTTCATCAATCCGGAGATCCTGGCCATCTCCGACGACGCGCAGACAGGCGACGAGGGCTGCCTGTCGTTCCCGGACATCTTCGTGCCGGTCAAGCGCGGCATGCGCGCCAAGGTGAGGGCGCGCGATCTCGACGGCAACGTCTTCGAGGCAGAAGGGGACGGCTTGTTCGCGCGTGCGCTGCAGCATGAGACCGATCACCTGAACGGGCGGCT
This sequence comes from Polyangia bacterium, assembly GCA_036557265.1. Lineage (GTDB taxonomy): Bacteria > Myxococcota_A > Polyangia > Fen-1088 > Fen-1088 > JADGRB01. The sequence continues at coordinate 16,802 of DATBHU010000540.1, read as the reverse complement.
GCTCATCGATCAGGTCGGTCCGGTCAAGCGCGAGCTGATCAAGCGCAAGCTGCGCAAGGACGCGGAAGCCGAAAAAGCAGACCAGGCCGAGGCGGAAGAGCGCGCGGCCGCCAAGCGCTCGGCGGGTTGACCGCTTGCTGACCATCGCGCTGCGGCGGATCGAGTTCGACGGGCGTCACGGCGCGACGGCGGTCGAGCGCCGATCGACCAGGAAGTTCGAGGTGGACGTCGAGCTGGACGTCGACGCCGGGGTGGCGGAGCAGAGCGATCTGCTCGCGGATACGGTCGACTACAGCCGCGTCGCGGACGCGATCGTCGCCATCGGAACCGGCGAGCCGCACCACCTGCTCGAGTCGCTGGCCCGGCGGATGCTGGACGCCGTCCGCGAGCGCTTTCCGCGCGTGCGGCGGGTGCAGATCGAGCTGCGCAAGCTGAATCCGCCCACCTGCCCGGGGCACCCGGCCTACGCCGCCGTTCGCATGGCGCGCGGCGCCGACGACGCGGGCTGACGCCGCCAGGTTTGCGAGGCGCGCGCTTTCACGCGACAGTGCCCGCGCGGGACCGTCGGATCGTGTGTATCGATCCGAACCCCCCACCAGGAGTCTGCCCATGCTGAAGTCGATCGTCCTCGCGCTGTTCCTGTCCATCGGCGTCGTCACGTCCGCCGGCGCCGCGCCCAGCCCCGACGGCAAGTGCAACTTCGACTCCGACTGCGGCGGCGGTGGGGCCAAGTGCAACAGCGGCAAGTGCTCGAACGCGCCCGGCGGCAAGTGCAACTTCGACTCGGAGTGTCCGGGCGGCCGCTGCAACTCGGGGAAGTGCCAGAAGAAGTAGCGGACCGGGTGCGCGCCGTCGCGGCCGCGTTGCCGGTCGCGACGGCAGCGTCGTGTCGGTCTACGTCGGCCCGCGCCTGTCATCTTGACGGCGGTGGCGCGCCGTCGGCCGCGCCTTCGGCGCTCACGCGCGCCTCGATGCGGTCGTCGCCGTGATGGATGCGAATGGTCGCGCCGACGGCGACGCTGGTGTGCAGCATCGCCAGGGCGACGACGCCGCCGCCGGGGACGCGCGCGGCGCTGGTGACGCGGCCGGCTTTCGGCTTGGCGTCGCTCTCCAGCGCGTCGCGGGCCGCCGGCTCGCCGGGGCCGACGATCTCGAGGCCGACCAGCCGCCAGTTGATGTGGCCGCGGTCGCGGATGCGGACGATCGGCTCCTGCCCGAGGTAGCAGCCCTTGCCGTAGTCGATCGCCGGGCCGAGACCGACCTCCATCGGGAAGTAGTCGGGGGTGATCTCGGTGCCGAAGCGCGGCTCGAGGGCGAGGATGCGCGCCGCCTCCGCCGCCGCGGGATCGAGCTCCGGCGTGCCGGCCGTGGCGAGGCGCGCGTGGACCGCCGCCAGGACGGCGGGCGGGGCGCCCAGCCAGAACCCGTCCGTGCCGAGCTCGCGCACGGACGCGACCCAGAGCGCGGCGCCGTCCTTCGCCGCCAGCATGGCGTGGCCCAGCCGAGGGCCGTCCGCCAGCGCGCCGAGGCGCGCGGCGTCGACGCCGATCGCCGCCAGCCGCGCCGTCGCCGCCGGGCCGAGCAGCGACGAGAGCGCGAAGTCCGGCCGCGGCACCGCCGCGAAGTCGTCCATGATCGCGTAGCGCGACAGCACGCCCGCGACCGGCTCGGCCTGGCCGGCGTCCACGACGATCCAGATGTCGTCCTCGCGCACGAACATCCGCATGTCGGCGACCACGTGACCCTTGGCGGTCAGCAGCGCGGACAGGCAGCCGCCGCCCACCGGGGTGCCGGCCACGTCGCCGGTGACGATGCCGTGGAGGAAGCGGACCCGATCGGCGCCGGTCGCCACGCAGAGCTGGCGTCCGGTGTCGGGGTGCAGGGCCGCGTCGCGCGCGAGGACGCCGAGATCGTCGGTGCGGGTCACGGCTTCTTCATAGCGCGCAGCTCGCGCAGGCGCACGGCGCGGCGCACGCGCGCGTCGGCGAAGCGGCGGCGATCGTCGGCCGTCTCGAGCGTCAGCGGCGGCACCGCGCGCGGCCGCCCCTTCTCGTCGACGGCCACGAAGGTGAGGAAGGCGCGGGTGGTCTGCCGGCGGTTGCCGACGTTCTGGTCCTCGGCCATGACCCGCACCCCGATCTCCATGGACGTGGTCCCCACGTAGTTCACCTGGGCCTGGACGGTGACCACCTCGCCCAGGCGAATGGGGTGGAGGAAGTGCAGCCGATCCATCGACGCCGTCACCACCGGACCGCCGCAGTGGCGCGCGGCGGAGATCCCCGCCGCGATGTCGATCCACTGCATCAGCATGCCGCCGAAGATGGTGCCGTGCGTGTTGGTCAGACCGGGGAGCACCAGCTGTTCTGTCTCCACGCGCGAGGCGCGCGGCGTGCGTTTCCGTCGGGAACGTGACACGGCGATCGTCGGCATCGACAAGCGGGTATCACCGGCCGGCGGCCGGGTCAAACCGCGCGAATCGGGGTGGTCCTGCAGCGGGCGGCGGCGCCCCTCCTGTATAGTGAGCGCATGATCGGAAGACCGCGTGTGGCCCGTCACCTCACCTGCCTGCTGCTCTTGACCGCTGTCTCCGTCGGTGCGGCCCCGTCGGCCTGGGCCCGGAAGTTCTCGTTGCCGCAGCTGCTCGAGATGGCGCGCGGCAACCCCGGCCTGCAAGCGAGCGCGGCGGCGACGGAGGCGTCGCAGGCGCAGGTGACCGAGGCGAAGATGAACTGGCTGCCGCAGGGCGACCTGCTGTCGATCCTCGCGCCGTCGCCGAACCTCCATTGCGTCAATCCGTTCGTCGGCACGCCCGGCACGACCGCGACCGAGCCGTGCGTCGAGACGACGTCGCCCGAGGCGCGCATCACTGACGTGACGTGGAACCGCATCTTCACGCGCACCGAGGTGAAGCTGATCCAGCCGGTCTACGACTTCGGCAAGATCTCGGCGGGCATCGCGGCGGCGGAGGCGGGCGTGGGGGTGTCGAGGCAGAAGGAGGCGGGGGCGCGCGCCGACATCGAGCTGAACGTGCGCAAGGCCTACTACGGTCTCAAGTTCGCGCGCGAGGTGATCGACATGCTCGACGAGGGCTCGGGCTACGTCGATGACGCGCTGAAGAAGCTGGACAAGGATCTCGCCAACGGCACCGGCAACGTCAGCGTGACCGATCGGCTGCGGATGCGGACCGTGCGCGCCGAGCTGGACGCGCGCATCCTGGAGGCGAAGCGGCTGCAGGGGATCGCGCGCGAGAGCCTGCGCACGCTGCTCGGGTCCGAGGCGCCCGCCGACATCGACGTCGACGACGAGGAGTTCGAACCGCCCGAGGTGAAGGAGCGGATGGTCACCTACTACGAGGACCTGGCGCGCGCGAACCGCCCCGAGGTGCGCATGCTGGAGTACGCGGTGAAGGCGAAGTCGGCGCTGGCGGATCTGGAGCGGCGCAAGGAGTACCCGGACTTCGTCCTGATCGCGACCGGCGTGTTCGCCTACGCGCAGACCGCGGACGATCCGCAGAACGCCTTCTACAACCACTACTTCAACAGCCGGTCGGCCGGCCTGGCCGCGGCGCTGCGCATGCAGCTGGATCTCGGGCCGAAGATCGCGCGCGCCCGCAAGACCGAGGCGGAGGCGCTGGAGATCACCCACCGGCGCAGCGAGGCGCTGGGCGGCATCCTGCTGGAGGTGCGCAAGAGCTACACCGAGGCGAACGAGGCGGCCTCGCGCGTCACCGCGATGGACAAGGGGCAGAAGGCCGGCAAGGCCTGGATCTCCGCGGTGGCGCAGAACTTCGCCGTCGGGCTGGCGGAGGCGCGCGACCTGTCCGATGCGCTGGTCGCCTTCTTCGGCATGCGCACCCGCTATCTGCAGGCGGTGTTCGATCTGCACATGGCGCGCTCGGCGCTGTCGCGCGCGACGGGCTCAGCTGAGCTGTGAGCTCGGCCGCGACGACGCGCCCTCGGCCTCGGCGGCGAGCGCGCCCAGCCGGCTGACCAGGTCGGCCAGCTGGGTGGCGCCCGGCTCGGGCACCAGCAGCAGGCGCCGGCGGGTTCCCTCGAGGCGCGCGCGCAGCTCCGCCAGCGTCTGCTCGTGCGGGACCGCTTGCGGGTGGGTCACGAGCAGACGCCCGATGCAGGCCTCGATCGCCATCGCCAGCGGCGACGCGAACACCACCCCGATCACGCCGTAGGCGTCGACGAGCGCGACAACCAGCAGCACGGTCAGGGTCGGGCTGGGACGGCGCGCGGCCAGCAGGCGGCGCGCCACGATCTGCTCGACCGCGACGATCACCACGATGGTCACGCCGGCGGTCACGACGCCCGCCACCACGCTGATCGTGCAGCCCGCGACGAACGCCGCGCCGGCCGCCATCGGCACGCCGAAGAACGGGACCAGGCGCAGCAGGCCCGCCGCCAGCGCGGGCAGCATCGGGAGGGGCAGGCGGCCGAGCCGGAAGATCACCGCCAGGGCCAGGATCGACAGCATGCTGACGGCGAGCTCGCCGCGCACGTGCGAGCCGACCGCCCGCTCGACGGCGCGCCAGACGCCGCGCGCGCGCGGGCGCTGCGGCGCCGGCACCAGCGACAGCCAGAGCCGCTCGAACGGCTCCCGGCTGGTGCTCCAGTAGGCGCTGAGCGCGATGACGACGAGGAGGCTGGTCGCGACGCCGATGGTGTTGCGCGTGACGCCGAGCGCCTGGTCGAGCAGCCGGGTGGGGCGGGCGCCGCCGATGGCGTGGTAGAGCGAGGCGGCCGGCGGCAGGTGCCCGAGCAGCAGCGACGGGAAGGCGCGCGAGGCGGTGGCCTGGGCGCGCACGCGATCGTACGCGGCGCTCAGGCGGTCGGCCGCGCTGTCCAGCTCGCGCAGGACGCCGCGCGAGACCAGATAGAGGAAGATGCCGAACAGCGCCAGGCCCAGCACGTAGCTGACCCCGACGGCGAGCGAGCGCCCCAGGCGCCGCTCGAGCGCGTCGATCGAGGGGCGGGCGGCGGCGGCGACCACCACGGAGAGCGCGAACAGCAGCGCCGCGGCGCGGAAGCGCCAGAGCAGCGCCGCCACGGTCAGCGTCGCCAGCGAGATCACGGCGGCGAGCGCGACCCGCTTCACGGCCGCCGCTCCCGCGCCGCCAGCATGCGGTCCAGATCGTGGGCGATGCCCTCGATGGCGTCCTCGACGCGCTCCGCGGACGGCGAGCGGTCGGCCAGCGGCGCGAGCTTGCGCAGGTCGACGATCAGCTCCCGCACCTCGTAACGGACGGCGGAGAGGTGCCCGCGCCCGGCGGGCGGCTCGCCGTGCTGCGCCTCGGCTCCCAGCAGGAAGCGCGACAGCAGCAGTTGCACGATGGCGGCCAGTGGGATGGCCAGGATCGCGCCGGCCACGCCCAGCACGGACGCGAAGCCGGTGATGGCCAGCAGGGTGACCAGCGGGTTGGTCCCGACCGCCCGCACCATCACCCGCGGGATCAGCACGTAGTTCTCGAACAGCTGCAGGAAGACGGCGGCGACCACCACGCCCAGCACCAGCGACGGCCCGACCGAGGCCGCGACCATCGCCGCCACCGTGGTCCCGATGATCGGACCGGCGACCGGGATCGCCTCGCCGATGGCGTAGACCAGCCCGACGATGCCGGCGTGCGGCAGCCCGAGCAACCGGTAGATCACGAACGCCAGCACGCCGATGATCAGACAGACCAGCGACTGACCGCGCAGGTACGCGCCCACGGTGTGCTCGACCTCGGTCAAGAACGCGCGGATCGATCGGCGGCGGTCGAAGGGCGCGAACAGCACCAGGGCGCGCATGCGCCGATCGCCTTCCAGCGTCCAGTAGTACCCGAGCAGCAGCACGGCGGCGACGATGAACAGGTTGCGCCCGATCGTGCTGCCGGTGTCGATGACCGACCGGACGTCGAGCGCCGGCGCGCCGGTCCGTTCGACCGCGGCGGGCAGGTACGAGGCGATGCGCTGCAGGGTGTGGCTCTCGGACGCCAGCAGCTCCGCGCGCAGGCGCAGGAAGTGGTGGGGGGCGCGCGCGAACAGCGCCGCGGTGCGATCGGCGACGATGGGGACGACCAGCGTCAGCACGCCCGCGCACACGCACCCGATGCAGGCGTAGATCGTGAGCGCGCCCACCCAGCGCGGCCAGCCCCGGCGGCGGAGCCACTCGACGCCCGGCTTGACCGCCATCCCCAGCGAGACGCCGACGAACAGGATGAACAGCGCCGCGGCGAAGCGAAACAGCAGCGCGAAGCAGGCGACGACGCCCAGCACCACCAGGTTCGCGAGCAGGATGCGGCGCCCGTTCCAGCGCGGAAACGGCGTGCGCGCGGCCGACACGCGGTCGACGACGGTGTCGACCAGCGCGCGCGTCATTGACCGGGAGGGAACCGAGCTCATCTTGGAACCGTGCGCAGCCTGTCCGGAAAGCTAAGGCGTGGAAGCTCGAGCGGGGCCCCCGCTCGGCGTGCGCGCGCGAAATGCGGCGGGCGAGGAGGGAGGCCGGGTGATGGTGTGGACGATCGCGGTGGCGTTGTTGCTGTTGTGGGCGCTGGGGCTGGTCAGCTCGACGACGATGGGCGGGTTCATTCACGTCTTGCTGCTGGCGGCGATCGCGCTGGTGCTCGTCCGTGTCGTTCAGGCGCGGCGGCCCGTCGAGGGTCCTTGATCCCGATGGGATGCGACCCATGTTGCTGAGTGGGGTGACCGACAAGCGTTGACGGTGCGGGCCGCCTTCCTCGCCGGTGCAGGTTGAAGGGGCGTGAGCGGAGAGGCGACGGAATCCCGACTCCCGATGGGTGCTCGGGCAACCAGGCGGTACCGAAACGGCCGATGAGGTCACCCGCAGGGGGGCCTTGCGTCAAACGACGCAGGACCCCCCTGTAATACTTTGGGGCGCGCGCCGCGCTTTACGTGCCGTCGACGGTGTAGGAGGCGCCGTCGAGGTGGAGGTGGTTCTTGTGGTGCGCGTCGAACGACGGCGTCAGCACCACCGAGAACACCTTCTCGTCGTAGAGGCGCCGGGTGAGGCGCCGCAGGAACTGCGCCGCCGGCGTCGACGCCGGTTTCTCCGCGCGCACCCAGTCGCGTTCCACCTCGACGCGGCGGCCGTTCTTCAGCACGAACGTGGCGACGTCGATCGCGTTGGCGAACGAATGTTCGCTCACCCAGTCGGGGTAGGCGGCCATGTGGCGGCAGTTGTAGGTGCCGAGGTGGACGATCGACACGACCGGGCTCTTGAGGATGCTGCGCGCCTCCTCCTGCATGACGGACTCGAAGCGTTCCAGGCGCTGGGCGAAGGCGCAGTTGACGCGCGCCTGCGGCTGGAAGCGCAGGCCGGCCCCGCCGCGCTTGATGGCGACGCCCTCCGGCGCCTCGCACATCACGTCGCCCCCGAGCCGTGACGGCTTGAGGGGCCAGGGCGAGAAGCGGACGCCGTCCGCCTTCAGACCGTCGCGGCACCCGTCCGGCGCGGGCGGCGCCGCCGGCTTGAACACGTCGGTCGGCGCGGTCGCGGCCGCCGTCGCGTCCGCGGCCAGCAGGGCCAACGCCAGCACGGGCGCGTGAACCATCATCTCAAGCGTAACGGACGAAGCCACGCCGGTCAGGTCGCGTGACCGCCGTCGATCGACATTTCCGCGTCGATGAGGTACGTGCTGGCCATGATCGAGACCTCACGCGACGACGAGATCCAGGAGTTGATCCGGTCGATCCACACCGAACGCAGCGCGGCGAAGGAGAAGGAGCGGCGCGAAGGCTGGACGAAGTACGTGTCGCTGATGATCGTCGTGCTGGCGGTCGCGACCGCGATCGGCTCCCTGAGGGCGGCCGGCTTCGGCAGCCGGGTGATGCTCAGGCAGGCGCAGGCCTCCGATACGTGGTCCTTCTATCAGGCGAAGAGCATCAAGCAGCGCATCGCCGAGATGGAGGCGCGGACGCTGACCGGTGACGAGGCCAAGCGCTCGGGCGCCGACGCCGAGCGCTATCGCGGCGAGGAGAAGGATCTCCAGACGAAGGCCGGCACGCTGGAGAGCGAGCGCGACGAGGCGGCCAAGCACGGCAAGCCGCTCGGGTTCGCGATCGCGTCGCTGCAGATCGCGATCGCGCTGGCGTCGGTCTGCCTGATCACGAAGCGCAAGCTGCTGTGGGGCGCGTCCGGGCTGCTCGGCGCCGTCGGCGTCGCCTACCTGATCTACGGCCTCTACCTGGTCTAGCGGCGGCGCCGCGCCGGCTAGTCGACTTCGATCGTCGGGCAGCCGAGGACGATGTTGACCTTACCGGAGAGGTTGGACTGGAACATCTGGCAGGTCGCCGGGCAGACGGTGATCTTGCTGGGCGTGCCGGCGTCGTTCTTGACGTCCTTGTCGTAGTACCAGCCGCCGCGCGCGTCGCAGGCGGTGCCCGTGGTGCCGTCGGCGCCGGTGACGTGCCCGATCGAGGTGTCGTTGCCGCCGTTGCTGAAGCTGACGTTCACCTTGTCGAACGACACGCCCGAGCTCGGGATCTGGTAGTCGCAGGCGATCACCTTGGTGCGAATCTCGGTGAGCTTGGTCTGCAGCACCTGGCTCACGTTCTGGCTGGTGTCGATCTGGATGGCCGGGGCCGTGCCGCCGCCCGTCGCGATCTGATTCAGCTGGCTCGCGAACGAGACCAGCTCCGCGGGAGAGGCGACGCCGATGACGAAGGTCGGGACGGCAGGCGTGCCGGCGGCAGGCGCGTTGCCGGCGGCGGCGACGGCGGCGATGCCGGGGATGTCACTGGGATTGCACTCGGGGCGCGGGAAGCCGGGGTGGATGATGCCGGTGGCGCTGTCGAAGTAGTCGGTGAACGCGAGCGGCAGGCCGTCCGTGACCAGGACGACCGCCACCTTGTGACCCGCGTGGCCCTGCGCGTACTGCTGGGCGTACTGAATGGCGCCCTTGAGCGCGGGGCCGGTCGGGGTGTAGCCGTCGGGGGTGTGCTGGCCGAGCGACGTCATCAAGGTCATCGCCTGTCCGGTGGTCGATCCCGAAAGCGGCGCGATCGGAACGACCGGTGTCGCATACGCCGCGACGTCGCAGACGTCGCGGGCGTGACAGTAGCCGGCGTAGGGCATGCAATTGGGCCCACAGCTCGCCGTGCCGTCCGCCACGCAGTAGGAGCCGTCGGTGCAAGACTGGATCAGCGCGCAGGTCTGACCCGACGTGCAGCTGGTGTTGTCGACACAGAGCGGGACGACGACCGGGTTCATCGTATTGTTCGCGACGCAGGTCTTGCGGCGATCGCACGGGCCAAACGAGCCGCACGGCCCGTCGGTCGTACAGCTGGCGGGGACGTTCTGCAGGAGGGGGAAATAGCCGACGCCCGCGCCGAGCCCCATCGACTTCGAATCGGAGAAGAACGAATTCATCGCGGCCTTGACCGCGTCCCACTTGCTCGGACCTGCGTCTGTCGCCCGGGTCAATGAATTCGAGATGTCGAAGGTGAAGTAAAGGTCGAGCGGCGCCGGCTCGGCCGCGACGGTGTTCGACGAGCAGATGCCGTCGTTCGAGGTGTCGCCGACGGTGATGTCGTGGCTGGCGTCGGTGACGCTGCCCCCCGTCCCGGTGCCACCCGTACCCGTCGTCCCGCCGCCGCTGCTGCCGGCGGTGCTGTTTCCGCCCGTGCCGGGCGTGCTCGCCTTGGTGCCGGCCGTGCAGCCGAACAGCAGCGCTGCCGCGCCGAGATAGAAGGTCGCCCGCAGGTTGTTCGTCATCTGTTTACTCGGTTCACTCGAAGATGATGCTGCCGCAGGGGAAGTTGAACGCGATGTCGTTGTTGTCCGGCATGCGCCAGGTGTCGCAGGCGGTGCCGGTCAGCACCAGCGTCGACAGCGCGCTGGCGTCCACGTTCCAGCCGTTGGTGGCGCTCTGCGGAATCTCCTTGCCCTCGATCAGCACGTGCGACTGATTCAGTTTCGAGAGGTCGACTTTGATCGATTTGCCGCCCACGTCGGTCAGATCGAAGGTACAGCTCTTGACGCCCGACAGCGCCTTCGACAGCTCCGTCACCAGGCTCGCTTGATCGGTGACGCTCGGCATGTACGCCTTGGTCGGCCCCGCCGTCGCCGAGTACGTGCCGAGCGTCGTCCCGCGCGCGTTCGGCTTGCCGAGCGCGACCATATCGGCGTGCCAGCCGGCGATGCTGTTGCACTGGTCGTAGAAGTCGCTGGTGGTGCCGTTGGCGCTGTTCAGCGGCGCCACCGTCGGCTCGCCCGCCCCCGCGTTCGCCCACGCCTGCAGCGCGCCCGGCGGGAACGCGTTGCTGGCGGTCGTCTGCAGGCCCATCACGATGGTCTTGATCCCCATCGCGTAGGCCGCCTGGATATAGGCGACGACCGAGTCGGGCGCGCACAGCGCGTTCGAATCATCGCAGTAGTCGGGCTGGCCGTCGGTGATGAACAGGATGTACTTGTCGCCCGGCGTCGTGATCGCGCCCAGCTCGGTGGTCAGGAGCTGGATCGTCTCGCTGGCGGGCGTCTCGAACTTCACGCCCTGCTGCGTGCTGTTCGGCTGCGCCGGCAATGAATCGTACAGCATCATGATCGCGCTGGCGTTGTCCTGCTTGGGCGTGACTTTGTTGGCGATCATGCCGTGCAGGGGCGGACACATGCCGCTGCCGGTTTCGATCTGACCCCAGATTGTCGCGAAGCCGAAGCTGACTTCGTGCTCCAGGCTGCCGAGCACGCCGCGAGCGGCTTCCTTCAGCTTGTACCAGGACGTATCCATCGGCGATCCCTGGTTGTTGGCGCCGCACATCGGCTCCATGTTGCCGGGCGTGCTCTGGCAGTCGAACATGCTGCCCGAGCGGTCGACCATCAAGTAGACGGTGGGGATCTTCGGCACGAACTTGAAGTCCGCCATCTGGCAGATGCCGCCCGTGCCGCCGGTGCCGGTTCCCGTGGTGCCCGCGCTGCCGGACGTGGAGCTGCCGCCGGCGCCGCTGTTGTCGGTGCCGCCGGCGCCGCTGCCCGTCGATCCACCGTTGCCGCCGCTGCCGCTCCCCGCCGCGCCCTGGCTGGAGGAGCCGGCGCTGCCACCGCTGCCGGGGCTCGTCGATCCACCGCTGCCGCCGCTGCCGGGATTCGTGGTCCCGCCTGCGCCGGTCGTTCCGCCCGCGCCGGTCGTTCCTGCGGCGCCCTGGCTGGAGGAGCCGGCGGTTCCTGGATTGGTGGAGCCGCCCGCGCCGGGGCCGGCGCTGCCGCCGCTGCCGGTGCTTGTCTTGGCGCCTGCGCAGCCGATGGCGGCGGCCAGGCCGCAGGCCAAGAACAACGGGAGGGCGGACAGCGGGAGGGCCGAAGGTAGACGACGGCGGGGGCCAATACGCATGGCTAGGACCTCCTAAAGAGGTCGCCAGGATATGCCAAACGCCCGCCGTTTGCGAACGCCCGTTCGGCTCAGGGCACCGCGTCGAGGAGGGCGAGATTCGAGAAGCCGGCGGTCATGGTGGCATCCATGGTGCGCACGATCTTGTCGAACACGACGCCGTCCGCGGAGATCACCTGCGCGTCGCGCAGGTCCGGATGCGAGGCCTTGACGGCGGCCAGCTCGCCGCCGAGCGCCGCGTAGTCCAGCTCGCCCGCCTTGAGCGGGAGCGGCTTCTGATCGCGCCCGACGATCAGGTTGAAGCCGTCGTCGTGGACGACCACCGCGACCTTGAGTGTTTCGTCGATGGCGCCTTCGATCTGCTCCCCCTGGCCGTGCTGATCGACCTTCAGCCGCGCCAGCTGCGTCCAGACCGCGGTGGCGAGCAGAAAGGCGACCATGCAGGTGAGCAGGTCGATGTACGGAACCAGGTTCAACTCGGCGTTGAGGGACTTCCTGCGGTCGCCGCGCCCGCCGTCGATCGAGACAGCCATGAGGACCTCCGACATTGCGAAGGACACCGCGCGGGCGCGGGGGTTCCCGGCCGCCGTCGGGGTGGCGCACCTCCCCGCGATCATCTTGACGCTATTCTAGAGAGGCATCATGATGTCATCATGCGAACCACGCTCACGCTCGATCCCGACGTGGAGCGCCTTTTGACCGACGAGGTGCATCGCGTGCGGCGACCCTTCAAGCAGGTCGTCAACGATGCGATCCGGCGTGGGCTAGCGCCCAGGCTGTCCGACGCTCCGGCGCGTCCCTACCGGACGGAGGTGCACCGGGCAAAGCTGAGGCCCGGAATCGACGCGGGCGCGCTGAATCAGTTGGCGGACGAACTGGAAGACGAGGCCGTGCTGGAGAAGGTCAGGAAGCGCTGACGGCGTCGATGGTGATCCCCGACGTCAATCTGCTGCTGTACGCGAACGTCAGCGCGTTTCGGCAGCACGCTGCCGCTAAAAGATGGTGGGAGGCCCTGCTCGGCGGCCGCGACGAGGTCGGCATAGCCAGCCCGGCGCTGTTCGGTTTCGTCCGTATCGCGACGAACCGCCGCGTGCTGGATCCGCCGATGGAGGTTGACGGGGCGCTCGCGCGGGTCGAGAGCTGGCTGTCACGCGCGCAGGTTCGCTTCCTGCAGCCGGGGCCCAGGCATCTCGAGATCGCCTTCAGGCTCGTGCGGGTGCTCGGCACCGCCGGCAACCTGACGACTGACGTCCAGCTCGCCGCCCTGGCCATCGAAAACCAGGCCGAGCTGCACTCGAACGATTCGGACTTCGCGCGATTCCCGGATCTGCGCTGGGTGGATCCGCTCGGCAAATGACGAGAAGCGCCGCGGACCACGGCGCTACTTCGCGCGCGCGAAGCTCTTCACGAAGGTCGCGTATTCGTCCTTGATCTTCGGGTAGGTGGCGGTCGACGCGTTCAGGACCAGGAAGGTGACGGTGCCGTCGCGTTCGACCGTCGTCACCTCGCCCTGGCGCTGCGAACCGCTCTTGCGTTCGCGGAACTGCTCGCGTTTGCTGCCGGGCAGCAGCGGCGGCAGCGACTTCACCTTCGCGTCGGGGAACATGTTGCGCGCCCCCTTCTTCGCCAGCGCCGCCGATTCGCCGCCCGCGCGGTGCACCATCAGCGACACGGCGGCGCGCTCGGCCTCGCCGTCGTCGCGCAGCACGCGCCCCGTCGACAGCTCGACGATCAGGCCGGTGCCTGGCTCTGCCTGCTGCGCGACCACGCGCCAGGTCAGCGGCCACTCGACGCTGAAACCGAAGGCGCTGCTGCTCAGCCGGCCGCGCTCGGGCGTGGCCGAGAAGGTGATGTCGGCGGGAGGTCTGGGCGCCGGCTCGAGCGCCGGCTCGCGCCCGCCGGTCGCCACCAGCCGGGTGGCGCGCGGGTCGCCGGGGTCGTCGGCGAGGTAACGGTTCATCGCCGCCAGGCCGGCGTCCTTCTTGCCGGCCGCCAGCAGGGCGCGCCCGTAGACGTAGCGGACGCGCGGCGAGACGCCGGGGAGGGCGGTGGTGGCCGCGGCGAGCGACACCGCCTTGTCGGGCTCGCCCGCCAGCAGGTAGACGCTGGCGCGCGCGACCGCCGCGTCCGCGCGCGTCGGCGTGCGCTTCAAGACGTCGTCGAGCACGGCCGCCGCCAGCTCCGCGGCGCCCGGCCAGTCGAGCGCTGCCGCCAGCGCCAGCGCGCGGCCCGTCAGCGCCCGCCCGTCGTTTTCGAACGGCTTGTCGAGCATCAGCGACCAGGCCTCGTCGACCAGCTTGTGCACCAGGTCGTCGACGGCGCCGCGCCGGCCCGGCGTCACCAGCGGCGGGCGCTCGGCGATCGTGCGTTCGAGGTGGTCGAGATCGCGCATCAGCTCGCGGCTGTGTCCGAGCGTGCTGTCCTGCTTGACGGCGATCCGGTAGGCCGCCGCCTCCGGCCGCAGCCGCAGGCCGTCGAAGAACACCGGCGCGCTCGAGGGCAGGGGCGGGGGCTGGACGGGCGGCTTGCCGTTGGTCGGGGCCGCGGGCGGCGGCGGGGCGTTCTTGGTCTCGGCGTCGAGCACCACCCACTGGTCGTCCGCCTTCCCCGCGACGATCGCCATCTTGCCGCAGGCGCCAGCGCCGGTGACGCGCACGACGATGTCGCCGGGCGCGATGTCGTTCGACGCGACCTTCGTGTAGAGGCCCCGCGGCTTGCCGGCCTCCTCCGCCAGCAGCTCCGCCGAGCGCAGCGGGCTCGGGTAGCGCAGCCAGGCGGGCGGGAAGTGGGTGCGGTCCTCCTCGATGTCGGGGACGATGCCGCCCTGCTGCTCGACCCCTTCCCACGCCACCACCGACGATCGCTCCCAGCCGGCGTAGCCGGGCGGCGTCGGCACGGGATCGTCCTCGAGGCAGGTGGTGCTGCGCCGCACCGGCATCGCCGCGGCCGTCGCCGGCGCGGGGCGGACGGTTGTCGCCAGCAACAAGATCGCGGCCGCGGCGGCGCGCTTCACGGGCTCACACTCCAATGAACAGACGGTGGCCGAAGTTCGGTTCCAGATCGGCGCTGAAGATCTTCTCGGCCGACGTCTTGATGTCGTAGTCGACGCGCTTGAACTCGAACTGCTTCTTGTCGGTGTCGAACAGCGTGTAGCTGGCGCGCGGATCGTAGTCGCGCGGCTGCCCGACCGAGCCGACGCTGACGATATACTTCCAGCCCGGGCGCAGCTCGAAACGATCCGACACCACCTCGTGCACGCCCTCGGGCGACAGCGCGAACGACTTGCACAGGTGCGAGTGCCCGATCAGCGTCAGCGGCGCCAGGTCGTCCCAGATCTCCAGGCACTGGGCCGCCTGGTCGCGCGCGAAGATGTAGTCGAACTCTTCGATGTTGAGCGGCGAGCCGTGGCAGTAGTGCACGTCGCCCTCGCGCACCTCGTACGGCAGCTCCTTGAGCCACTGCATGTTCTCGGGCGTCAGCAGGCGCGCGTGCAGATCCAGCGCGTGGCGCGCGGCGTGATAGTAGTACGAGTAGTCCATGCGCCCGGCGACCGCCGCGTCGTGATTGCCGAGGATCGTGTGGGCGGCGCGCTCGCGGATGATCGCGCAGCACTCGTTCGGGCTGGCGCCGTAGCCGACCGTGTCGCCCAGGCAGACGCGCTTGTCCACGCCCTCGTCGCCGAGCGCCCGCTGCACGGCCTCGAGCGCTTCGATGTTGGCGTGCGTGTCGGAGAAGATGCCGATGCGCATCGATGCGAATCCATAGAGTAACACGCCCAACGCAGTTCCCACGCTCCGGTCGAGCTCTTGTAAGGCGTTGCCTGACGGTTCGCCCGGGGCGGGTGCCCGGGGGGTTAGCGCAGCTCGGCCGGTGCCGCCGCCGCCCGGGGCTGGATCTCGATCGTGACCCCGGCCAGCACCGACGACAGCTCGAGGAGCGCGGTGCGGGTGCGCGGCTGTGCGCGTCGGCCCGCGTACTCGGTCCGCAGCCAGTCGCCCTCGCGGCGCGACGCCCGCAGCGGGACGGCGGTCTGCAGCGGCGTCGCCGAGCGCGCGCGCAGCTCGAAGGCCGGGATCTCGCCGGTGGGGAAGATGCGCACGTCGCCCGCATAGCTGCGCAGGTCGTAGTGCGCGCCCGGCCGGATCACGCCCAGCAGGACGATCTGGCCGGTGGTGGTGACCAGCTTGACGAACCCGGAGCGCAGGTCCTCCGCGCGGATGGTCCCGTCCACGACGTGGGCGTCCACCCGCCCGCCCCCCAGGTTGCGTAGGTCCATGTCGCCCTCCACGCCGTCCAGCTCGACGTCGCCCTCGACCGCGGCGACGCGCTGGCCGCCGCGCAGCTGCCGCGTCACGACGCCGCCGCGCACGTCCTGGACGCCGATGCGACCGCCGGTCGTCTCCAGCTTCGCCCCGGAGCGCAGGCCGGAGGCGGAGACGTCGCCCCCGAAGGTCTTCGCCTCGACGGCGACGTCGGGCGGCACGTCGACCACCAGATCGACGCCGCTGCCCGCGAGCGGCAGCGAACGCTCGCGGCCGCCGAGCTCGACGCGGGTGTCGACCACGACCTCGCCGTTCTGGAAGGCGGTGTAGTGGACGCGCAGGCGGCCCAGCGCCTCGGGCGTCGACGCGCGCTTCTCGGCGACGATGTGAACCTCGCCCGGACGCGCCACGCCGCGCACGGAGATGCGGCCGAGCAGGTTGTCGATGCGCACGACCTCGGCCGCCTTGGCGGGCACGATGATCTCGCGGCGGTCGACCAGCGGCTCGGCGCCGGCGTCGGCCGCGCGCGCAGTCCCCACCGCGACCACCGAGGCGAGCGCGACGGCGGCGGCAGAAAGCGCAAAGTTTTCCCGCGCTGTGTTTCTCACGGCCCCCGCGCTCCCCGCTTGTCCCAGTCACCCGCCTCGCCGCCGCGATGGACGGCCGCGGCCAGGAACTCGATCTTCTGCTGGTACGCCGCGAACAGCTGCTCGTTGCCGGCGCTGTCGCCGGGCGTCCGGCGGGCCAGCTCGCGCGAGCGGGCGATCGCCTCGTCCAGCCGGGCCAGGCGCTCCGCCATGCGGCCGCGCTCCTGCGGGCTCCAGCGTGCCTCCTCGCGCTCCAGCAGCGTGCGCAGCTTCGCGATGGAACGTTCGTACGCGGCGGCGGCCTGCGCGAACTCGGCCTCCGCCTCGTTCAGCAGCGGATCGGAGAGCGCGGCCGACGGCGTCTCGGGCGCGGCCGAGGCCAGCGGCGCCTCCGGGCGCGCGCGCAGCCGCGGAAGCGCGAAGACGACCAGCACGACCGCCACCGCGCCCGCCATCGCGCCGACCGCGAACGGCTTCCAGTTCGACAGCGTCAGCCAGCCGAAGCGCTCGCGCCGGTCGAGCGCGCCCTCGATCGACGGCCACAGGGTCGGCGGCGGCTCGGGCACGTCCAGCGCGCGCGCGTTCTTCACCAGCGCGCGCAGATACGCCAGCGCCGCCGTG
>DATBHU010000539.1:0-5057 GCA_036557265.1 Polyangia bacterium | reverse complement strand
TGGAACAGGTCAGGGATGCCAGAGGAGTTCCACATCTCCGCGGACTGTACGCTCACTGGCGAAAAGACGCTGGATGGCAGACTGAGGATCAATTCTCCGACGGGACTCTTCGCCTCTTAGGACTCCTATGGGTCCTTATCGATGGAAGCCAGCCGCTGTTGTTGGAGGAACCAGAGCTATCTCTGCATCCGGAGGTGATTCGATTCATACCGGCCATGATGGCGCGACTGAGTCGCAAGGCCGGTCGCCAGATAATCGTAAGCACACACTCCGCCGACTTGCTCTCGGACCTGGGAATAACATCCGACGAAGTTCTGCTGCTTCAACCGACGCCCGAAGACACCAAGGTCCTTCTGGCTAAGAACGACGATCAGATCCAACAACTGCTGACCGGTGGATTGTCCGTCGCCGAAGCCGTCCTGCCACGAACAGCGCCGGCGAACGCGCAGCAACTATCTTTCTTCGGAGACTAAGCTGGTTCCAATCACGGTCGCGGTCGAGGGTGTGACAGATGTCCCTGTCATCGACACTCTGCTCGCGAGTGTTGGATTGACGATGGGCGTCGTGTACTCGAAAGGTGGCAAAGCGGGCCTGGACGCCAAACTTCCTGGCTACAACCTAGCCGCGCAGCGAGCGCCGTGGCTTGTCGTTCGGGACTTCGACATGGACGCCAGCTGTCCAGCAAAACTGCGAGAGATTCTGCTGCCAGCACCCGCCCGGCATATGCGATTTCGTATTGCGGTGAGGGCAGTGGAGGCCTGGCTTCTAGCCGATCGCGAGGCACTGAGCAGGTACCTCCGCCTCGCGCCGCATCTGGTTCCATCGTCGCCTGACGAGGATGCAGATCCGAAAAGGAGACTGATTGCGATCGCTTCCTACTCGCGAAGCAAAGACGTCCGAGAAGACATGGTCCCAATCTCCGGGTCTTCGGCCGTCGTGGGGCCAGGATACCTTGGCAGAATTACGGAGTTCGCCTCCAAACATTGGCGGCCGGAGATCGCTGAAAAATCCAGTGACAGTCTAAGAAGGTGCCGAAAGTGCCTTCGAGAGTGGACTGCTTTGCTCTGGTAGGCGATTGCGGAATCGGTGGAAGATCGCGCCGCAACTATTGCCCGCCTCTCGCTATGAAAGGACCGCGGCATCGGTACCGCCGGTGGAGATAGAGGGACCCTCGCCCTGCTAGGCCGGCGATGCTTCGGCAAGGGCGCGTTCGCGCAGTTTCGTCCGGTAAGCCAATACACGGTCGACGAGCGCCGCGCCGTAGCGCAGACGAGCCAGACGAACGCGAACCTCGTCGTCAGACAGGGCCCCCTCCCTTTGCCTGATGCCGGCCATCGCGAGCTCAGTCGCGGCGCGACAGAGCGCCATTGTTCGCGCCAATCGCTCGCCGGCCGATAGTCGGGCGAGGCCATCAATCACGCGCCGCTCGATCGCGTCCGCGGTGTCGCGCGCAGCGCCGGGAAGCTCCACGGAGAGAGTTTAGCCGAGAAGGGGCGGCGGACCGAAGGGGCAGGCTCAGTCCGCGAACAGGCGGCCCTGGCGCGGGTCGGCCTTTTCGGGCAGGGCCTGCGACCGGGGCGGCCCGGGCGGGCGGGGCGCGCCGACCAGGGCGCGCAGGCGGGCGAGGTTGCGGGCGAACGACGGCTGCTTGTCGGGGCCGTGCGGCGTCTCCAGCACGCCGGGGACGGTCGCGAAGCGCGCGTCGTTGACCAGCCGCCAGAACGGCAGCAGGCCCAGGTAGCCGTCGCCGATCTCGGCGTGGCGGTCGACCCGGCTGCCGGCCGGCGTCTTCGAGTCGTTGAGGTGGAAGGCGCGGAGCTTGTCGATGCCGACGTCGCGCGCGAACGCGTCGAAGGTCCGCTCGTAGCCCGCCTCGGTGCTGAGGTCGAACCCCGACGCGTGCGCGTGGCAGGTGTCGAAGCAGATCCCCATGGTGTCGCCGCCGCGGGCGCGCTCCAGCATCGCCGCCATCTCGTCGAACCGGCAGCCGAGGCAGCTCCCCTGGCCGGCGGTGATCTCGAGCAGCAGCTTGACCCGGAAGCCGCGCGTTCGGTCGTGGACCTCCGACAGCGACGCGGCGGCGGCGTCGACGCCCGCGTCGCGCCCCACGCCGAGGTGGGCCCCGGGGTGCAGCACGACGTAGTCGAGGCCCAGCTCCTCCGCGCGCAGCATCTCTTCCTCCAGGGCGTCCCGGCTCTTGCGCAGGATCACCGGGTCGCCGGCGGCGAGGTTGATGAGGTACGAGGCGTGCGACATGACCGGCCACCCGACCGTGGCGTGCTCGCTCCGGAACAGCGAGACCTCGTCCGGCGGCGGCGCCCACGACCGCCACTGCTGGGCCGGCCGGGCGAAGATCTGCAGGGCCTCGCAGCCGTCAGCGCGGCCCCGGGCGATGGCGTTGAAAGACCCGCCGGCGACCGACTCGTGGGCGCCCAATAGCATCATCAAAATAGTAGCTGCTCCCATTGACTCAGGTCCCTCGATTCGGTAAACGAGCCGCGGGCTTTCGGGCATGAGAACAGCGTTTGCATTACTCCTTCAGGCGGCACCCGAGGCGCATGAGCCGCAGCTCATCGACATCGACCGCACGATCTTCATCCAGCTGGGAATCTTCCTGCTCGCGCTGTACATCCTGAACCGTTTCCTGTGGCGGCCTTACCTGCGCGTGCGCACCGAGCGCGTCGCGCGCGTCGAGGGCTATCGCGAGGAGGCGGGGCGGCTGGAGACCGACGCGCAGCAACGGCTGGCGCGCGCCGACGCGGCGCTGGCCGAGGCGCGGCGGGTGGGCGCGGGCCAGCGCGCGGTGGCGCGCGGCGAGGCGCAGGCGCGCGAGCAGACCCTGCTCGCCGAGGCGAACGCGGCGGCGCAGAAGAAGGTGGCCGACGCGCGGGCGCGGCTGTCCGCGGCGGTCGCCGGCGAGCGCCAGAAGCTGGAGGCGCAGTCGTCGGCGGTGGCCACCGAGGCCGCGAGGAAGATCCTGGGCCGCGAGGTGGTCACGTGAAGGCGCTCCGCACGATGATGCAGCTGCTGACGGTCGTCTGCGCGCTCGCGCTGCCGGCGGCGGCGTTTGCGCAGGAGAACGAGCACCCGGCCGCGGGCGAGGGCCACGAGGCCGCCGGCGAGGCGCAGGGCGAAGGCCACGGCGAGCAGGGCGCCGAGCACGAGGCGCCCTCGATCAGCGTCAAGACGCTCGGCTTCCAGCTCCTGAACTTCGCGGTGCTGGTGTTCCTGCTGGTGAAGTTCGGCGGCCCGGCCGTCAGCAAGGCGCTGCAGGCGCGCAGCCAGCAGATCAAGACCGACCTCGCGTCGGCGGCCGAGCTGCGGGCGGCTGCCCAGGCGCGCTTCGAGCAGCAGGAGAAACGGCTCGCCTCGCTGGAGCAGGAGATCGCCGCCATCACCGCCAGCATCAAGCAGGAGGCCGAGGCCGAGAAAGCGCGGCTGATCGCGACGGCCGAGGAGCGCGCGCGCCGCATCCGCGAGGAGTCCGAGTTCATCATCGAGCAGCAGGTCAAGCAGGCGGAGGAAGATCTCCGCCGCGAGGTGGCCGCCGCCGCGGTCGCGCTGGCCGAGAAGATCGTGCGCACCCAGATGGGCGCGGGCGATCAGCAGCGGCTGATCGATGCGTTCGTGGGCGACATCGCCCACGCCAACGGCGCGCGTCCGGGCACGCCGCCGAACGGCTCCGCCGGCCCGGCCGGGCTGGGCGCGCCGAGGAGCGAGATCTAAAGATGGCGGTCATGGGGGGATCGGTGGCGCGCCGCTACGCGCGCGCGCTGTTCGGCATCGGACTGGACGCGGGCAAGTTCGAGGCGCTCGGCGACGAGCTGGGCGAGCTGGCGACGCTGTGGAACGAATCGGACGAGCTGCGCCAGGCGCTGGAGAACCCGGTGTTCAAGCCGAACGAGAAGCGCGCCGTGCTGCAGACGATCCTGCCCAAGATCGCGCCCACGCCCGAGGTGCAGCGCTTCGTGCTGCTGCTGCTGGAGCGCCGCCGCATCATGCTGCTGCCCGCCATCGCGCGCGCTTACCGCGACCTGACCGACGCCCACGTCGGCCGCGTGCGCGCCGAGGTGACCTCCGCCCAGGAGCTGTCGCCGGCGACGCTCGATCGCGTGCGCCGCTCGCTCGAGCAGCGCACCGGCAAGAAGGTGATCATCAAGTCCACGGTCGATCCGGACCTGATCGGCGGCGTCGTCGCGCGCGTCGGTGACCTGGTGCTGGACGGCAGCGTCCGCACCCAGCTGGAAGACCTGCGCACCAGGCTCGTCAACTAACAGGTAAGCGAAAAGAGAAACGGAAAAAGCCCCATGCAAATCCGCGCCGAAGAGATCAGCCAGATCATCCGCAAGGAAATCGAAGGCTTCGACAAGAAGGTCGCCGTCACCGAGACCGGCACCGTGCTGGAGGCCGGCGACGGCATCGCCCGCGTGTACGGCCTGGACGCGGCGATGGCGGGCGAGCTGCTCGACTTCGGTCACGGCGGCGTCGTCGGGCTGGTGCTGAACCTGGAAGAGGACAACGTCGGCACCGCGCTGCTCGGTAACTTCGAGGAGGTCAAGGAAGGCGATCAGGTCAAGCGCACGGGCAAGATCGCGCAGGTCCCCGTCGGCGACGCGCTGATCGGTCGCGTGGTCAACGCGCTGGGCGTGCCGATCGACGGCAAGGGCCCGATCACCGCCCAGGAGTCGCGCAAGATCGAGGTGAAGGCGCCGGGCATCATCGCCCGCAAGTCGGTGCACGAGCCGATGCAGACCGGCATCAAGGCCATCGATTCGATGATCCCGATCGGCCGCGGCCAGCGCGAGCTGATCATCGGCGACCGCCAGACGGGCAAGACCGCCGTCGCCGTCGACGCGATCATCAATCAGAAGGGCCAGAACATGAAGTGCTTCTACGTGGCGATCGGCCAGAAGCAGTCGACCGTGGCCGCCGTCGTCGAGAAGCTGCGCGAGACGGGCGCCATGGCCTACACGACCGTCGTCGCCGCGACCGCGTCGGAGTCGGCGCCGCTGCAGTTCCTCGCGCCCTACACCGGCGTCACGATGGCGGAGTACTAC
>DATBHU010000538.1:0-3811 GCA_036557265.1 Polyangia bacterium | reverse complement strand
GCGTCACCAGATCGCGCTCATCCGACCCGAGCGCGCTCGGCGGCCACTCGTGCCAGCCGGTCGGCCCGAGCACCCACAGCCGGCCGAGCTCGCCGAACGCCGCCGGCTTGGGCAGGTCCTCGATCACGACGACCCGCCGGTCGTCGAGCGGAAACTGCCGGCCGTAGAGGTGATACAGCAGCACGCCGTCACCGGACGTCTCGGCGCGGACGAACAGGCCGCCCAGATCGAACAGCGGCAGCGTCCCGGACGCCAGCGCGTCCTTCACGCGGGCGCGCTCGGTCACGCCGAGCGCCCCGGGCGATCCTTCCGCGCTGATCGCGCGCGGGATGCGCCGCTTCTTGCGCATGAACTCGGCGAGCTGATCGATGCCGACGACGACGTTCAGCGCGCCGTGCCCCTTGTAACCGGCGTGATAGACGCCGACCAGCTCGAGATCGCGCGTCCGGCACGACGCCGCGAGCACGGGGCTGCCCGAGTTCCCTTCCGACAGCAGCGCGTCGATGACGAAGTCGACGTGGTCCCAGCCCTGTTCCTGATCGCGGTCGTAAGGATTGACGACCTTGCCGCTGGAGACCGCCTGCATCACGCCCAGCGGGAAGCCGCGCACCTCGACGGCGTTGCCCTGGCGGAGGCCGGCGCTCTTGCCGATCTTGTACGGCATGACGGTCAGGCGCTGGCTCGCCTTCAGGATGGCCGCGTCGAGCAGCGGGTCGACCGCGATGCGCGTCAGCGCCACCTGGCCGGGCTCGAAGTCGTCGCGCTCGTCGCGCACGATGCGCAGCTTGTCCTCGACGCGCTTGCAGCCGTCGGCGACGCCCTCGATGCGGTGGAGGGCGTCGGTCACGTCCGGCCACACGGCGACGTGCTCGTTGGTCATCAGGTAGGTCTCGCCGCCCGACACCTCGTAGGCGAACGCGGTGCCGAGCTCGCTGGCCTGGACGCGCCGCCGCCGCAGCTTGCCGTCGGGCCCGAAGAACGGGCATTCGTACTTGGCGCTGCTGCGAACCAGGTAGCTGTACTGGCTGCGCGGTCCCTGTTCGAGATCGCGCGTGCGCATCGATTGCACCTGCAGGGTGTCTGCGTATTCGCCCTCGCACAGCAGGCCCGTGGTCGCGGACAGACGTGACCGCGTCACCAGGTCGAAGGCGATGCCGATGACGAACAGCGCCCCCAGCAGGGGCAACCAGCGCGGCAGCCAGCCGGAAATCAGTCGTAACTTCATCCGCAGCCCGACTTTCAGCGTACCATGCCCGCGGGGATACTCCGACCTCCCAATGGCGAAGACACCGACGGCGACACAACACGAGATCATCCGGGCGGCGGTCGCGCTGGCGACGAAGTCCAGCGTCGATCACCTGCTGTATGTGGGTGATCTGCCGCTTCCCGAGGAGACGTTCCGGGGCAAGCCGCGCGCGCGCAAGAAGCTGGTGCAGGCGGTGGTCGGGTTGAGCCAGCGCGAGGTGATCGAGGCCACGGGGATCCCGGTGCTGCCGCTGCCCGACTACGATCTCGGGCGGCCGGAGAAGCTGAAGATCGCGCTCGTCAGCGGCATCGCCCGCGGGCTGTACAAGGAAGGTGACGTGGTGGTCGGCCTGCTGGCGCGCAAGCCTGCGGCGATGCCCGATTCGATCCTGGTCGTCACCGTGGGGCAGGAAGAGGAGGACGGATCGTTCGGGTTCCTGCAGGCGGAAGGCGTCTCGGCGGGCGTCATGGACGCGCTGCTCGAGCTGGCGGTCAGCATCGGTGTCGAGGGCTGGGAGGGACGTCCCGTCGGCGCGCTGTTCGTCGTCGGCGATTCGAACCTGGTGATGGAGAAGTCGCGCCAGCTGACGTTGAACCCGTTCCAGGGCTACTCGGAAGACGAGAAGAACATCATGAACCCCGACGTGCGCCACGCGCTGCACGCGTTCGCGGTGCTCGACGGCGCGTTCATCGTGCGCGAGGACGGGGTGGTGGTCGCGGCGGGGCGCTATCTGAACTTCGACGAGGAGAAGGACCTGGACGTGCCGCTCGGCCTCGGCGCGCGCCACATGGCGGCCGCCGGCATCTCGCGCGACACCGAAGCGATCGCGATCGTCGTCTCGCAGACGTCGGGATCGGTGCGCGTCTTCCGCCGCGGCAAGGCCGCGCTCGAGCTTGCGCCGCGCGTCCGGCGATCCTGACCGGCGCGCGCTGGTTTCGCCTGAATCGTCGGCGATTTGCAGGGGTCTGAGCTTCCAGTTACGATGCGGTTGGTGCGTAAAGTCAGCGTCCGGTTGATAGGGCCCCCTCTGTTCATCAAGCTGATCTCGATCGCGATCGTCGCGCTGTTCGCGATCAGCGCGTCTCCCGCCCGGGCGCAGGACGCCGAGAAGGCGCGCGAGCTCTTTCAACAGGGGTCGAAGTATTACGACCTGGGGCAGTTCGACAAGGCGATCGAGGCCTGGCAACAGGGGTACGACCAGAAGCCCGATCCTGGATTCCTCTACAACATCGCGCAGGCCTATCGGCAGAAGCAGGACGCCGCGAAGGCGATCTTCTTCTACAAGGGGTACCTGCGGAACTCGCCCAAGGCGAAGAATCGCAGCGAGGTCGACCAGAAGATCGCGGCGCTGCAGAAGCAGCTCGACGCGGGCGGAACGGGCACGACGACGCCGCCGCCCGGCAACGGCACGACGACGCCGCCGACGACGACCACGACGACGACGACGACGACCGCGACCACCCCCGTGACGCCGCCGCCGGGGACGTCGACGCTGCCGCCGCCGACCGAGCCGCCACCGGCGTACGGCACGCCGCCGCCGGCCAGCTTCGGCGAAGCGCCGCCCACCGTCGCGGTGGGCCCGGCGCCGGCCTCGGCGGTCGGCCCCGGCCACCTCGAGCTGAACGCGGGGATCGGGCCGGCGTTCTGGCAGACAGGCGTGGACGGCTCCGCGGCACCCTCGTTCGTCTTCAACATGGGGGCGGGCTGGCTGTTCGGAGCGCCGACGTCGCGCCTGCGCTTTCGCCTGGGGGCGATGTTCGGCTACACCTTCCTGGCCGCGAACGAGGACAAGTCCAACGTCGGCTTCGTATCGTTGCTGGCCGATCCCGCCCTGGAGATCCGGCTGACGGAGTCGGGCCGCCTGTACCTCGATCTCGACCTGGCGATCGGCCTGCAATGGGCGACAGGCATACAGCGGCGGTCGAAGTTGCTGGATCCGACGGTGCCGATCATGTCGGTCGACGGCCCTCAGGGCATGGCGCAGGTGCGGGCGGGCGCCGGCATGGGCTATCGCTTCACGCCTCAGCTGGCGGTGTACTCGTCGCTGTCGCAGAGCTCGAGCCCGAAGAAGCAATACTTCTATTCGGACATCAAACGGGTCGAGTGGCTGTTCGGCCTGGCGTATCGTTTTTGATGTGCAGTGCGTGATCCTCGCGGGCGGGCGTGCGACGCGCATGCGGCCGCTCACCGACCGGATCCCGAAGGCCCTGATTCCGGCCGGCGGGCGGCCGTTCGTCGATCATCAGCTCGCCTGGCTGGCGGGGCACGGCGTCACCGACGTCGTGCTGTGCATCGGCTACCGGGGCGACGCGATCCGCGCCTACCTCGCCGACGACGATCGGCGGCGGCACGGCCTTCCCGTCCGCTTCGTCGACGAGGGTGACGACCTGCGCGGGACGGCCGGCGCGCTGCGGCTGGCGCTGGACGAGGGCGCGCTCGCGGACTCGTTCCTGGTGACGTACGGCGATTCGTTCCTGCCGGTCGACTTCGGGGCGGTGCACGCGACGTTCGCCGCGTGCGGGCGGCCGGCGTTGATGACGGTGTTCCGCAACGACGGCCGCTGGG
>DATBHU010000537.1:0-3347 GCA_036557265.1 Polyangia bacterium | reverse complement strand
GCGACGTGTTCGCGTCGGACACCGCGCAGCCCGCGCCGACCAACGGGTCCAGCGGGCGGCGGCGCTCCGGCGCGAACCGGCCGCTGTTCGGCGACGGCGGCGGCGACATCTTCGCGGCGCCCGCCGCCGCGGCGCCCTCGTCGGGCGGTGACCTGTTCGGATCGGCCAGCGCGCACGCGGCCGCGTCCAGCGAGCCGCGCTGGCCGGCGTCCAGCGGCGCCGCCATGGCCGGCCACGACGGCGGGCGGGTCGAGAACCTGACCGGCCAGCGCCACGAGAACTCGGTGCTGTTCTCGCTGGCGAACCTGCAGTCGCTGGCGATGCCGAGCGCCAAGCCGGCCCCGGCCGCCTCGTTCAACGCCGCCGCGCCCGCGCCGACCACCGAGGGGTCGGGGCTGATCGACATCCGCGCGATGGCGGCCAGCACGCGCCCGGCGACGGCCGACGGGCCCAGCGCGGCTGCCGACGACGATCTGCCCGCGTTCGGCGCGTTCTCGCCCGCGGCGCCGGTGCTGCTGCCGCTGCCTTCGCAGAGCGGGCCGTCGAAGCTGATCTACGTCGCCATCGCCGGCATGTTGCTGCTGGTCGTGGTGATCGGGTGGCTGGCCTACCGCGTGATCGCGCCGAAAGAGGTCGTGGTCGAGAAGGTGGTGCAGGTGCAGGTGCCCGCTCCGGCGCCGGCCGTTGCGGCGAAGGGCGCCGACGAGCAGGCGCAAGGCAAGGACAAGAAGCCGAGCACGATCGACGAGAAGGATCTGCCGCCGCGCGAGGGCGGCCCTGCGGCCGCGAAGGAAGGCGGCGGCAAGGAAGAAAAGTCCGGCAAGGAGAAGGGCGGCCACCACAGCAGCAAGAGCAGCGGCGGCGGCAAGGACGCGAAGAAGGGCGTCGCGACCGAGGAGAAGAAAGCTGGTCCGGTGGCGGCGATCGCAGAACCGCCCAGGCCGGCGAAGGGCTCGCTCGACGATCTGCTCAACGGCGCCACGAAGAGCGGCGGCAAGGGACCGAAGGTCTCCGACGATGACGGTCCCAAGAAGGGCGGCGGCGAGTCCGCCGGGCCGCTGTCGCGCAACGCGCTGGTCGCGGGGTTCAACTCGGTCCGGCCCAAGGTCGCGAACTGCTACAACCAGTTCAAGGTGCCGGGCACGGCGATGGTCAACGTCCAGATCGCCAAGAGCGGCAAGGTGACGTCGGCGACCGTGACCGGCAAGTTCGCGGGCACGCCGACCGGGACGTGTGTCGAGGCGGCGGTCAAGACCGCCAGCTTCCCGCCGTCCGACGGGTTCTCGACGCCGTACCCCTTCCAGCTCAAGTAGCGAGAGGGCGGGGGACACGCCTCCGATCGACGACCGCGCCGCCGTTCTGGCTGCGCTCGAGCGGGCGCTCGGGCGCAGCGGCCTGAACGTCGTCGCGCCGATCGCGGCGGCGGCGTTCGACAGCGCGTGCGTGCCCGTCACGGCGCTGCGGCTGGACGGATTGCTCGCCGGCGCCCGGGCGGCGGCCCTCGTCGGCTCGGGCGGGCCGGCGTTCTTCGACGCGTTCGCGGCCGCCCGCGCCGAGGCGGCCGACGGCGCGCCGCACCCGCTCGATCGGTACACGAAGCGGATCGCCGAGGCTGCCGTGGCGGAGGCGCTGGGGCCGCTCGGCGTCGCGCACGCCGTCTACTTTCCGTTCGACTGGGCCGAGCCGCGGATCCCGTTCCAGCGCCTGGGGCGCGCGGCGGGCCTGGGCGGGCCGGGGCCGCTCGGCCTGCAGATCCATCCGGTCTACGGGCCGTGGTGGGCGTACCGCGCCCTGGTCGTCGTCGATCGCGAGCTGCCCGCCCAGCCGCCGATCGGCGACGGCTGCGCGGGCTGCGACGCCCCCTGCGTCGGCGCGTGCCCGGCCGCGGCCGTCGCGCGCGCGGGCTTCTCGGTGCCGGCCTGCCACGCCCGGCGGCTGGTGGCGGAGCCCTGCCGCCTGTCTTGCGCGGCGCGCATCGCCTGCGTCCGCGGTCCGGCCCATCGCTACACCGACGGCGAGCTGGCCTTCCACATGGCCGCGTCGATGCCTAAGGCCTTGCCGCGTCCCTGACCGCCCACTAACCTCGCTCGCCATGGCTCAGGTCAAAGCGCACATCACCGGGACGGTGTGGAAGGTCGACGTGAAGGTCGGCGACGCGGTCTCCGAGGGGCAGACCGTGGTCGTGCTCGAATCGATGAAGATGGAGATGCCCGTGGAGTCGCCCGAGGCCGGCACCGTCTCCGCCGTGCTGGTGAAAGAGGGCGACGCCGTCGAGGAGGGCGCGCCTCTGGTCGAGCTCAAGTAGCCGGGCGCTCGGCGCCGCCGTCGTCGAGCGCCGTCTCGCGCACGGCCTCGCGCAGGGTCGTGTGCGTGCCGGTCCGCGACAGCGGCACCATGGCCGCCAGGCCGGTGCCGATGTACCAGAGCGCCTGGATCCCGTGCAGCACGATCGCGTAGGCGATGCCGCGCGTGTTGACGATCTCGGCGGGCAGGTAGGCCAGCAGGCCGAGCTTGATCGCCGCGTGGTACTGGCCGACCAACCCGGGCGCGTTGGGCAGCGAGATCATCACGCCCGTGAAAGCCATCGTCGTGTAGGCCGCGCCCAGCGAGATCGGCAGCTCCATGCGCCGCGCCAGCAGCCACATGCCGAAGCCGTTGACGCCCCAGTAGACGACCGACTGGAGCAGGAACAGACCGAAGTTCTTGTGATCGCGCAGGGCCCGGAAGCCGGAGATCATCGCGCGCAGCTTGTCGGCCAGCCTGTGCTCGTGCGCGGGCGCGAGCCGCCGCACCAGCGTCACACGCAGCGCGAACGCGATCGTCGCCTCGGTCCAGATCTGCGCGGCGACGATGAACACCGTCAGCGCCAGGAACCCGCCCAGCGACAGCCAGGCGGCGAAGCGCAGCTCGCGCGAGGGGACGTCGCCCGCGGGCGCGAACGTCGCGCAGAAGAAGAGCAGCGAGATCAGCAGGCCGTCGATGATCCGCTCGACCGCGACCGCTCCCAGCATGGTGCTGATGCGCGAGTGCCCCTCGCGCGCGACGTAGTACGGGCGGACGACCTCGCCCAGCCGGAAGGGCAGGCCGAGG
Source organism: Polyangia bacterium (assembly GCA_036557265.1). Lineage (GTDB taxonomy): Bacteria > Myxococcota_A > Polyangia > Fen-1088 > Fen-1088 > JADGRB01. The sequence goes on along the minus strand of DATBHU010000537.1, from coordinate 257 downwards.
ATCGCCATGAACCCGACCGACGAGATCAGCAGCAGCCGCCCGAACGGCAGCGACGTGCCGAGCGCGCGCAGCAGGAACTCCCAGCGCCACGCGCGGAACAGGTGCGTCACCGCCAGCGTCGCCAGGTAGAGCGCGACCGTCGCGAACGACGTGGCGCGGATGGCGCCGGCCGCCTTGTCGAAGTCGACGTCGTGGACGGAATAGGCGACGCAGATCGCCGCCACCGCGAGCGACAGCCCGGCGTTGATCAGCAGGCG
>DATBHU010000536.1:0-11461 GCA_036557265.1 Polyangia bacterium | reverse complement strand
TTCAATCGCGGGCGTCACGCAGGCATTGTACCCAGCGTGCCGACCCGACCGCTGCCGATCGACGCCTGCCTGCCGGAGATCGTGGAGACGATCGCGGCCCGCGGCGCCGTGGTGGTCGAGGCGCCGCCTGGCGCGGGCAAGACCACGCGCGTCCCGCCCGCGCTGCTCGCCGGCGGGGGGCGCGACGCGGGCGAGATCTGGGTGCTCGAGCCGCGCCGGCTGCCGGCCCGGCTGGCCGCGACGCGCGTCGCCGCCGAGCTGGGCGAGCGGGTCGGCGAGACCGTCGGCTACGCGGTCCGCTTCGACGAGGCGGGCGGACCGAACACCCGCCTGCGCTTCCTGACCGAGGGGCTGTTCATCCGGCGGCTGCTGGCGGCCCCGCGCCTGCCGGGCGTGCGCGCCGTCGTGCTCGACGAGCTGCACGAGCGCCACGTCGCCACCGATCTCGCGCTGGCCTGGCTGCGCCGCCTGCGCGAGACCGACCGCCCCGACCTCGCGGTGGTCGCGATGTCGGCGACGCTGGACGCCGATCCGGTGGCCGACTTCCTGGGCGGCGGCACCGTCCGCAGCGAGGGCCGCATGTTCGACGTCGCGCTGGAGCATTTGCCCACGCCCGACGATCGGCCGCTGGCGGCCCAGGTCGCCGGCGCGGTCCGCCGCGTCCTCCGCGACGACAAGGACGGCGACCTGCTGGTGTTCCTCCCCGGCGCGGGCGAGATCCGGCGGGCGCAGGCCGCGCTCGGTGAGGTGCCCGGCCTCGGCGACTTCGCCGTGCTGCCGCTGCACGGCGAGATGCCGCTCGAAGATCAGGCGCGCGCGGTGCGGCCGGGCGAGCGGCGCAAGATCATCCTGTCCACCAACGTCGCCGAATCGTCGGTCACCATCGACGGCGTCACGGCGGTGATCGACACGGGCCTGGCGCGGCAGGCGGCGCACTCGCCCTGGACCGGCCTGCCGACGCTCGCCCTGGCGAAGATCAGCCAGGCCGCCGCGACCCAGCGGGCCGGCCGCGCCGGCCGCACGCGGCCGGGCCGGGCGCTGCGCCTCTACACGCGCCACGACTTCGAGCAGCGGCCGCACGAGACGGAGCCCGAGATCGCGCGGGCCGACCTGACCGAGGTGGCGCTGGTGCTGGCGACGCTGGGCGTGGGCGATCCCGACACGCTGGCGTGGCTGGAGCCGCCCCCGGCGGCGGCGTGGGGCGCGGCGCGCGAGCTGCTCGAGCGGCTGGGGGCCATCGATCGCGACTGGCGACTGACCGACGTCGGGCGGCGGATGTCGCGGCTGCCCGTGCACCCGCGCCTCGCCCGCCTGGTGGTCGAGGGCGAGGCGCGCGGCGTGGGCGCGGCGGCGGCGCTGGCGGCGGCGCTCATCTCCGAGCGCGACATCCGGACGACGGCGCGCGCCTCGTTCGGCGGCGGCGCGCCGGGGGCGCCGTCGGATCGCGGCGCCGACGTGCTCGACCTCGTCGATCTGTTCCAGCAGGCGGCGGAGGCGCGCTTCCGCCCGGACGTGCTGCGCCGGCTCGAGCTCGATCGCCGCGCGGTCGAGGAGGTCGATCGGGCGCGCCGCCAGCTCGGCGGCGATCGCATCGCCCCCGGCGCGGCGGGCGACGAACCTCTGCGCACGGCCATCCTGGCGGCGTTTCCCGATCGCGTCGCCCGCCGGCGCGAGCCGCGCGCCCGCGCGGTGGTGTTCGCGGCCGGCGGCGCCGCCGAGCTCGGCTACGAGGTGAGCGGCGAATGGCTGGTCGCCGTCGACGCCGAGGAGCGCGGCGCCGGCCGCGGCGGGGTGCGGCCGGCGCGCGGCGCCGGCGTCGAGGTGCGCCTCGGATCGACCATCGCGCCCGAGTGGCTGCTCGATCTCTACCCCGAGCGGATCGAGGAGGTGGATCGGCGCGTGTTCGACGAGCGCACCACGCGCGTCGAACAGACGACCGGCCTCCGCTATGGCGCGCTGATGCTGGACGAGACCGTCGCGCCGGCGCCGCCCGACGCCGAGACCGCGCGCCTGCTCGCCGACGCGGTGCTGGCGCGCGGCCTCGAGCGGCTGCCGGGCGGCGAGGCGCTGCCGCCGCTCATGCACCGCCTCGGGTTCGCGCGGCGCCAGCTGCCGGAGGCGCCGTTTCCGTCGCTGGACGGCGGCGACCTGGCGGCCCTGTTGCGCGCCGCCTGCGAAGGACGCGGCAGCTTCGCCGATCTCGGCGATCCCGCGGCGCTGGTGCTCTCCGCGCTGCCGCCCGCGGCGCGCCAGGCGCTGGCCGCCGCCGCCCCGGAACGGATCACGCTCGCCAGCGGGCGCAGCGTGCCCGTTCACTACGACGGCGGCGACACGCCGTGGATCGAATCGCGCCTGCAGGACTTCTTCGGCACGCGCGCGGTCCCCGCCATCGGCGGCGGGCGCGTCGCGCTGACCGTGCACCTGCTGGCGCCGAACGGGCGCGCCGTGCAGGTGACGCGCGATCTCGCCGGCTTCTGGACCCAGCACTATCCGGCGCTGCGCCGCCAGCTGTCGCGCCGCTACCCCAAGCACGCGTGGCCGGAGGACGGCGCCACCGCCAAGCCGCCGCCGCTCCCGCCCCCGCGCCGCCCCCAGAAGTGAGCAACGCGGAAACGGAGAACTATACTGGCGGCATGATCCCCGGCGATCCCCTGCCCCGGCGCGACGCGGTCGCGGCCCGCCGCGCGCGCCTGGCCGCGCGCCTCGGCAACCGCCCGGCGCTGATCGCGGCGGGCGTGCCGCGCCCGCGCAACTACGCGGCCAACCTCTACCCGTACCGCGCCAGCAGCCACTTCCTCTATCTGTTCGGGCTGCCGCTCCCGGGCGCGGTCGCGATCTACGACGGGGCGGAGTTCACCCTCTACCTGCCCGATCCGCACCCCGATCAGGCGCTGTGGGAGGGTCCGCCGCCCAGCCCCGAGGAGATCCGCGACGCGACGGGGTGCGCGGTGCGACCACTGGCGCGATTGCCCGCCAGCGTCCGTGGCCGCGCCGTCGCGACGCTGCCCGCGCCCGACGTCGAGACCTGCCTCGAACAGAGCCGCCTGCTCCAGCGCGACATCCGGCGCGGCGTCATCGACGTGCTCGACGCGCCGCTGGCCGACGCGATCATCGAGCTCCGACTTCATCACGACGACGCCGCGCGCGCGGAGCTGCGGCTGGCGGCGGCGGCGACGGCGGCGGCGCACGCGGCCGGGATGGCGGCGACGCGCCCCGGGCGCACCGCCGCCGAGGTGCGCGCGGCGATGGAGGCCGAGCTGATGGCGCGCGGGATGGGCTGCGCCTACCCGTCGATCGTCACGCCCCACGGCGAGATCCTGCACAGCGAGCGCTACGATCTGCGCCTCGCCGACGGCGAGCTGCTGCTGGCCGACGTGGGCGCGGAGACGCCGGGCGGCTGGGCGGGCGACGTCACGCGCACCTGGCCGGTGTCGGGGCGCTATTCGTCGACCCAGCGCGATCTCTACGAGGTCGTGCTGGCGGCGCAGAAGCAGGCGCTCGCGGCGGTGACGCCGGGCAGCCGCTATCTGAACGTGCACGTGCTGGCCAGCCAGGCGCTGGCCGCCGGCCTGGCCGACCTCGGCATCCTGCGCGGCAATCCGATCGAGCTGGCGGCCGACGGCGTCGTCGCGCTGCTGTTTCCGCACGGCGTCGGGCACCTGCTCGGTCTCGACGTTCACGACATGGAGGACCTGGGCGATCGGGCCGGCTACGCCCCAGGGCGCGAGCGCGCCAAGGCGTTCGGACTGCGGTCGCTGCGCCTCGACCGCGATCTCGAACCGGGGATGGCCGTGACGATCGAGCCGGGCTTCTACGTATCGCCGGCGATCCTCGGAGATCCGACGCTGACGCGGGTGGCGCGCGATCGGCTCGATCGCGCGCGGCTGGAGAAGTTCGCCGACGTGCGCGGCATCCGGATCGAGGACGACGTGCTGGTGACGGAGAGCGGCCGCGAGGTGCTGACCGAGGCGATTCCGAAGACCACCGCGGCTGTCGAAGCGGCGATGGCGGCCTGACCGCGCCGGCGCGGCGCCGCTTCACGGCCCGGTGTTCGCCCCGGGCAGCAGCGGTCCGGGCGGCGACGACGGCTGGTCGAACGGCGCGTTGGACGGCAGCGCCGGCACGGCGGGTGTCGGCGCGGGCGCGGGCGCCGGCGCCGGCGCCTCGGGCGGCGTGGCCGCGGTGGGTGCGATCGGCGAGCTCGGCGCGCTGGCGGCCGGCGGCGCCCCGGTGGGCTGGGTCTCGGGCGGCGCCGCGGGCGGCGCGGTCCCCAGGCCCTGCGCCGGCCCGATGCCGGAAGGCGCCAGCTCTTCCGTCGAGCCGGACGGGGCCGCCCCTTCAGGAGCCGCGGCCCGCTCGGGGCGGGTGGCGCGCTCGGGCACCGCGGCTCGTTCCGGCGTGGTCGCCCGCTGCGGTGCTTCGGCTCGTTCCGGGCGCTCGGCGCGTTCCGGGGCCGACACCTGGAACGGCGAGATCGTCATCTCCATCGGCTGCGCCTGCGCGCCGGCCGGCGCCGCCGCCTGCGCGGGCGGCAGCTCCGCGCTCGAACGCCCCGTGGAATCGATGCCAATCGTCGCGCCCGCCTGGGCGGCCGGCTCCGGCATCGTCGGCGTGGGCGCGGGCGCGGACGGCTCCGACGGCGACGTCGGTGGCGGCCCCGAAGGATTCGTGTCGAACCCGGGCGGCAGCGCGCCGGCTTCGGTGCGGGGCGCCGGCGGCGGCGCCGCGAACGGCTGCGCCTGCGCGGCCGGCGCGGTGTCGAACCCGGACGGCAACGTTCCCGGCTCGGTGCGTGGCGCCGGTGGCGGCGCCGTGAACGGCTGCGCCTGCGCGGCCGGCGCGGTGTCGAATCCGGGCGGCAACGTTCCCGGCGCCGTCCGCGGTGCAGGCGGAGATTGCGGCACGAACGGCGCGCTCGGCGGCGAGGGCGGCGCGAGGCGCGGCGCCGGCACCGGAATCCCCACGCCCGGAGGGGTCGGCGTCGTCTGCGCCGTCAACGCGCCGCCGCGCGGAGCGGCGGGCGCATCGAACGACGGCGCCATCGGCCGATCCTCCGGCGCAACGCCAACGATACCGCCGGCTTCTGGCTTTGACGGTCGGGGCTGGGGACGCGCGGCGCTGCCCACGCGGTGAGGCTGCGACGCGGCGCTGTCGCCGGGCCAGGTCAGCGCGCTGTCGCCGCGCGCCGGCGGCGCGCTCTTGCCCGCCGCGCGCGGCGCGCTGTCGCCCGGCCAGGTCAGCGCGCTGTCGCCCTGGCGTGGCTTGCTGCTGGCCGCCGGCGGCTTCATGACAGCGTGCGGCTTCGGCCTGGCCGCTTCCGCCTTGCGGGCGGCAGCCGCCGCAGCACTGTTCGCATCGAACCGCGGCGGCTCTGTCGGCCTTCTCACGTAATCGGCCGACGGGGTGGAATCCCCTGGACCCGTCGAGCTCGAAAATGGTGAGATCGGATCGAGATCACTCTGGGCGTTCGCGCGACTCGCGCCCGCCATCAGGGCCACGACCAGGCCCCCACCGATGAAAACTGCGTAACGGAGGCACTCACCGACACCTGGACCGCGGCTCGACATCGTTAGATCCGAAGCTAGAACCGCAAAAGCGAGACGAGCAGACCTTGCGAGCGCGGAATGAGTTCGCAAGTTCTGGAGGAGGCCGGCGAACGTGCTGAAACCGTCATCGACCCTGCCCGGCTTGATCGACGAGCTGCGGGCCGAGATGAGGCGAGGGCCACGACGTTCGCAGTTGCACGAGCTGGCCCGGAGCCGCATCGAGGCGCCGCATGATGTCCTCGACTGGGCGAAGCGCGACCGTCGATGGTCGTTCACGTTGGCGGAGATCATGAACGAGCCGGTCGCGATGCCGCGCGAGCTCGCGGCGCGCTTGCTGGTCGCGATCGTCGACGAGCTCGAGCAGGAACGCGAAGCGTTCGCGGACGACCTCGACGCCGCCGACGGAAACGCGGAAATTGCGCACGCGTTGCACGCGGACTGAAGCAACGTCGACGCGCGTTCCGTCAGATTCCTGTTTCGCGATCGTCAACGTCGCGCGTTGGCGAAGATTTTCCCGATGAATTTCTTGCGAAGCGGCAAAAGCGGGCCGTATATGATGTCCATGAAAATGATCGGGCGGAAAACAGTGAAGGGTGGAAAGACTTCGGCGCCGATGGTGAAGGCCGCATCGACCCGGAGGTCTTCGGTGGTTTCGCAGCATGAGCCGACGCACGAAGAGATCGCGGCGCGCGCCTACGAGCTCTACCTCGCGCGCGGCAGCCTGGACGGCTACAGCGAGGAAGACTGGCTGGTGGCCGAGGCTGAGCTCCGCCGCGGCAAGTAACTCGGGTTGCGCGAGCGCCGCTCAGGCGCTCGCCACCGCATGAGCGGCGGCCGGCAATCCGGCCGCCCCGAAGGTCAGACCCGGCTCAGAACCAGGCAGGCGTTCGTGCCGCCGAATCCGAAGCTGTTGGTCACCGCGTGCTGCACGCGCACCTCGCGCGCCGTGTTTGGCACGTAGTCGAGATCGCACTCCGGATCGGGGGTCGTGTAGTTGATGGTGGGTGGAACGACCCCGCGCGCGACGACAAGCGCGCAGATGGCGGTCTCGACGCCGCCCGCGGCGCCCAGCATGTGCCCGGTCATCGACTTGGTCGAGCTGACCATCACCTTGCGGGCCGCGTCGCCGAACACCTTCTTCACCGCCATCGTCTCCGCGCTGTCGCCCACCTTCGTGGATGTTCCGTGCGCGTTGATGTAGCCGATGTCGGCGGGGTTCAGCTTGGCGTCCTTGAGGGCGAGCTTCATGCAGCGCTGCGCGCCCTCCCCCTCCGGCGCCGGCGAGGTGATGTGGTGCGCGTCGGCGTTCAACGCGTAGCCGCTCACCTCGGCGTAGATCTTGGCGCCGCGCGCCTTGGCGTGCTCCATCTCCTCGAGCACGATCACGCCCGCGCCCTCGGCGATGACGAAGCCGTCGCGGTTGAGGTCGAAGGGGCGCGATGCTTTCTGGGGCGCGTCGTTGCGCGTCGACAGCGCGCGCATGCTGTTGAATCCGCCCACGCCGAGCGGCGACACCGTCGCCTCCGCGCCGCCGCAGATCATCGCGTCCGCGTCGCCGCGTTCGATGACGCGCGCCGCGTCCCCGATCGCGTGGGCGCCGGTCGAGCACGCCGACACCTGCGACATGTTCGGCCCCTTGGCGCCGACCCGGATCGAGATCTGGCCGGGCACCAGGTTGACGATGATCATCGGCACGAAGAAGGGCGAGATGCCGTGGCGCGGCCCCTTCTCCCACAGCGTCTTGCAGGTGGATTCGATGGTGCTGACGCCGCCCAGGCCGGCGCCGACGAAGCAGCCGACCCGTTCCGCGAACTCGCCTTTGATCTCCAGCCCCGAATCCGCCACCGCCATCAGGCCGGCGGCGACGCCGTATTGAATGAAGAGATCGATGGTCTTCGCCTCACGCGAGGTCATCCAGCGCGTGACGTCGAAGCCTTTGACCTCGCCCGCGAAATGCGTCGCGAACAGAGAATGGTCGAAGTGCGTGATGGGGCCGATGCCCGACTTGCCGGCGAGCAGCCCCTGCCATGTCTCTTCGGTGCCCACGGCGATCGGCGTGACGAGCCCGATGCCGGTGACGACGACCCTTCGTGCCATGCGCGATGCTTTCCTTTCGCGGCGCGAGCCGCGGCCTACTTGGCGTGAGCCTTGATGTAGTTGATGGCGTCCCCGACGGTCTTGATTTTCTCGGTGTCCTCGTCGGGGATTTCGATCTTGAACTGCTCTTCGAGCGCCAGCACCAGCTCGACGACCGCCAGCGAGTCCGCCTTCAGGTCGTCCGCGAACGACGCTTCCAGCTTGACCTTGTCGGGGGCGACCTCCAGCTGCTCAATGATGATCTTCTTGACCTTTTCTTCGATTTCGTCGGCCATTTGTTGGTCCTCTCGATGCAGTTGTTTCCGTTTGGCGGCGCGTACCTTACATGAAAAGTCCGCCGTTGACGCGCAAGACTTGCCCGGTGACGTAGGCCGCGCCCGGCCCCGCCAGGTAGGCGACGGCGGCGGCCACGTCCTCGGGTTTGCCCACGCGCGCGAGCGGAATCGTCTTCATCAATTCGGCGCGCCGTTCGGCGGGCAGCTCGGTCGCCGTCATGTCGGTGTCGATGTACCCGGGCGACACGGCGTTCACCGTCACGCCGCGCGACGCGTACTCGCGCGCCAACGTCTTGGTCAGCCCGATGACCCCGGCCTTGGCGGCCACGTAGGGCGCCTGCCCGGCGGAACCGACCTCGCCCGTGATCGAAGTGATGTTGATGATGCGCCCGGCGTCCCGCGCCTTCATCAGCGCGCGCAGCGCCGCCCGGCAGCAATAGAACGTTCCGTTCAGGTTGACGTCGATCGAGCGCTTCCACTGGGCGTCCTTGGCGCCCAGCACCAGCGAGTTGATCGCGATGCCCGCGTTGTTCACCAGGATCTGCAGGCCGCCCTCCGTCGCGACGATCTCCTTGATCGCGGCGTCGACCGCCTCCGGATCCGCCACGTCGAACCGGCGCGTCGCCGCCGTGCCGCCCGCCGCCACCACCGCCGCCGCCGCCTCGGCCGCCGCCGCTTCGTTGCTGGTGTAGTTGAGGACCACCTTCGCGCCGAGCCGCCCGAGCGCGACGCCGATGGCGCGCCCGATGCCGCGCGATCCGCCGGTCACCAGCGCGATCTTGTTTTCGAGCTCACGCATGGGCCACCAGCGCCTCGATGCTCTCCGGATCGCCCGCCGACTGCGCGGTCATCTCCGGCGCGATCCGTCGCACCAGCCCCGAAAGCACGTTCCCGGCGCCCACCTCGACGACGGTCGCGACGCCGAGCCCGGCCAGGCAGCGCACCGACTCCTCCCAGCGCACCGGCGCCGTCACCTGCTGCGCGAGCAGCTGCTTGACGCGCGCGGCGTCCTGATTCGGCTTCGCCTCCACGTTGCTCACCACGGGCACCTCCGGGGCTTTGACCTCGACCCGCGCCAGCTCCGCCGCCAGCCGATCGGCGGCGGGTTGCATCAGCGCGCAATGGAAGGGTGCGCTGACCGCGAGCAGCTTCACCAGCTTCGCGCCGCGCGCCTTGGCCGCCGCGCACGCGCGATCGACCGCCGCCTTGTGTCCCGCGATGACCGTCTGTCCACCGCCGTTCAGGTTCGCGGCGCTGACCACGTCGCCGCCCGCGGCCTCGCCACAGACCGCCGCCACGTCGTCCGCCGACAATCCGATGATCGCCGCCATCGCGCCCTGCCCGGCCGGCACCGCGTCCTGCATGAACTTGCCGCGCAGGTGCACCAGCCGGACCGCGTCCGCCAGCCGCAGCGCCCCGGCCGCGACCAGCGCGCTGTACTCCCCGAGCGAATGTCCCGCCACCGCGATCGGGCGCAGCGGCGCGCGCGCCTCGAGCGCGCGCAGCGCCGCGACGCTGGTGGCGAGGATCGCCGGCTGCGCGTTCGCGGTCAGCGTCAGCTCCGCCTCCGGCCCGTCGAAGCAGAGCCTCGACAGCGCGTAGCCGAGCGCCGCGTCCACCTCCTCGAATACGGCCCGCGCCTCGGGGTACGCGTCACGCAGCGCGCGCCCCATGCCGACCTTCTGCGACCCCTGACCGGGGAACACGAAGGCCGCCTTCGCTGCCGGCGCGGCCGCCACCGTCACCACCGCACCATGGCCGACGCCCAGGCCAGCCCCCCGCCCAGCGCCGTGAACAGCAGGAGGTCGCCGTCGCGCAGCTTCTTCTGCTCGATCGCCTCGTCGAGCGCGGTCGGCACGGACGCCGACGACGTGTTGCCGTAGCGATCGACGTTCAGGAAGAACCGCTCCATCGGGATGCCGACGCGCTCCGACACGCCCTCGAGGATCCGCAGGTTCGCCTGGTGACCGACCACCCAGGCGACGTCGTCCGCCTTCAACCCGTTCGCCTCCAGCGCCGCGAACGCGCTGGCGGTCATGTTGCGGACCGCGTGCTTGTACACCTCGCGCCCGTTCATCTTCACCAGGTGGCGCTTGGCCGCCAGGTTGTCCGCGTTCATCGGCTCGCGGCTGCCGCCCGCCGGCTGCCAGAGGATCTCGGTCAGCGAACCGTCGGCGAACAGGTGCGTCGACAGCAGGCCGCGCCGCCCTTCCGGCTCGGCGGCCATCAGGACGGCCCCGGCGCCGTCACCGAACAGCACGCACGTGCTCCGGTCCGTCCAGTCGACGATGCGCGACAGCACCTCCACGCCGACCACCAGCACGTGCTTGAACTGGCCGCCGCGGATGAAGCCGTCCGCGATCGACACGCCGTAGAGGAAGCCGGCGCAGGCCGCCGACAGATCGAACGCGCAGCCGCCCGGCTTGGCGCCCAGCTTCTTCTGCACGAACGTCGCCGTCGCCGGAAACGGGCAATCCCCCGTCACCGTGCCGACGATGATGCAGTCGACCGCGCTCGGATCGACGCCGGCCGCCAGGCAGGCCTTGCGGCCCGCCTCCGCGGCGAGGTCGCTCGCCGCCAGCGACGAGTCCAGGATGTGGCGCTCGCGGATGCCCGTGCGCTCGACGATCCAGCTGTCCGACGTGTCGACCATCTTGGAGAGGTCGTCGTTGGTCAGCTTCTTGGGCGGCACGGCGCGCCCCGTGCCGACGATGCGACTGCGCATCACGAGACGGCCCCCGCCGCCGGCGCGCCGTCCCACAGCGCATTGTGCCGGGCGACCGCCTCGGTCAACTCCTTGCGCAGGCCCATCTGCGCGAAGCGATCCGCGACGAACACCGCGTTCTTGATGGCGACCGCGCTGGAGCCGCCGTGGCAGATCAGCGCGACGCCGTCGACGCCCAGCAGCGGCGCGCCCCCGTGCTCCGCGTAGTCGGTCCGCTTGCGCAGGCGCCGCAGCGCCCCGGTCATCAACGCCGCGCCCAGCTTCGACAGGAAGCCCGAGCGCGCAACCTCCTCGCGTACCATGTCCAGGATCACCTCCGCGGCGCCTTCGACGCTCTTGAGCACGACGTTGCCGGTGAAGCCGTCCGTCACGACGACGTCGACCTGGCCGCGGAAGATGTCGCGCCCCTCGACGTAGCCGACGTAGCTGAAGTCCGCCTCGGCGGACGGATCGGGACGGGTCAGCAGCTGGTGCGCGTCGCGCGTCAGCGGCGTCCCCTTGTGGTCCTCGGACCCGTTCGACAGCAGGCCGACCCGGGGCCGTTCCTTGCCGTGCAACAGGCGCGCGTACACCGACCCGAGCACCGCGAACTGCGCGAGCACGCTCGGCTTCGGATCGACGTTGGCGCCCATGTCGAGCAGCGCGCACTCGCCCGCCTTGGTCGGGAAGGTCGTGACGATCGCGGGGCGCTCGACGCCGGGCAGCCGCCCGAGCACGAACAGCCCGCACGCCATCATCGCGCCCGAGTTGCCCGCGGACACGACGGCGTCGGCCTCACCAGCCTTGACCAGATCGAAGCAGACGCGCATCGACGACTG
>DATBHU010000535.1:0-16685 GCA_036557265.1 Polyangia bacterium | reverse complement strand
GCCGTGCTGGGGGCCGCCCACGCCGCCGCGCTGGCGGTGTCGGACGTCGACCCGGCGCTGATCGCCACGCTGCCCGCCGCGCTGCCGACGACGACGACGATCATCCCCTTCAGCTTTCCGCGGCTCGCCGAGCAGACCGGCTACGGCGCGGGCAACCGCGCGCCGCAGTTCTACCAGCGGGCGTGGGACGCGCGCCTCTCGTTCCGGCGCGCCGCCCTGGAGGTGCTGATCGACTTCTGCGATCACCTCCGGGTGCGCGGCTTCACCGCCTCGCTCGCCGACACCATCGAGGCCTACCGGCTCGCGACCATGCTGGCCGCCATCCGCGGCAAGGCCGAGCCCGGCCTGGACGAGATCCGCGAGGCCACCGTCGCCACCATGTGCCGGGGCGAGTCCGCGCACGTCGACTCGTTCCTGTGGCCGAGCGTGGTCGGACGCAACGTCGGCAAGGTCGCGAGCCGCATCGGGCGGAACTCGCTGCAGGACGAGTTCTGGCGCGAGCTCGAGGAACGCCGGCTGCCGAAGACCGACGCGCCCGAGGACTTCGTCCTCAAGCTCGGCGATCCGGTGCAGGTGGAGACGAGCGTGTTCCTTCACCGCCTGCGCGTCGCCGACATCCCCTACGCGATCTTCACCGGCACGCAGGCGGCCGGGATGCGCGCCGCCGCCGCGCCGGGCGAGGAGGCGGGCGGGTTCTCGGCCCTGTCGCGGGTGAAGGAGGGGTGGCAGGGACAGTGGACGCCGGCCACCGACGTGGCGCTCGTGGAGCGGATCGTCCTGGGCGAGACGCTGCAGCTGGTCTGCCAGCGCGTGCTGGCGCAGCGCCTGGGCGAGGCGCGCACCACGGCCGAGGCGGCGGGCGTGCTGCTGGAGTCGGTGGTGGCGAGCGCGCCGGAGACGATCTCCACCGCCCTGGCCGCGTGCGACCGCCTGGCCGCCGCCGACGACGATCTGGCCTCGCTGGCCCGCGCCTGCCGCGCCCTCTCCGGCCTGGTGTCGTACGGCTCGAGCCGCGGCAGCTCCAAGCTCGGCGCCGCCGCGATCGCGCCGCTGTGCCGCAAGACCTTCGACCGCGCGATCCTGCGCGTCCCCGCCGCCTGCGTCGGCAACGACGAGGCGGTCACCCCCGCGAAGGAGGCGCTGCGCGTGCTCGCCGAGATCGGCGTGTCGCAGCCGCTCGTGGACAAGGCGGCGTGGTTCGCGGCGGCGCGCGCCCTCGCCGTGGACTACGCGGCGAACCCCGGCTGCTGCGGCGTCGCCTGCGGCCTGCTCTACCTGGCGCAGGAGATGAGCGACGCCGAGATCCAGCTGACCGTCGAGCAGCGCCTGTCGGACACACTGGCGCCGGAGCGCGCCGCCGGATTCCTGTCGGGGTTCCTGGAGGTCAACGCCCTGGTGCTGGTCAAGAGCCGCCCCATCGTGAAGGCGCTCGACGCGTTCCTGAACAGCATCGACAAGGAGCGCTTCCGCGACACGCTGCCTGTGCTGCGGCGCGGGTTCGGGACGCTCGGGCCGACCGAGCGCCGTTACCTGCTCGAGAACCTGGTGGCGCTGCGCGGGCTCGGGGGCCAGGCCAAGGAGGCGGCCGCGGTGATCGCCGCGCGCGACAAGGAGAAGCTGGCGGCGATGGGCGACGACATCGCCAAGGCGATGGACGATCTGGACGATCTTCTATGAGCCCCGCCAAGTCCAAATCCAAGTCCCCTGCGGCCGCCGCGCCGCCAGCGCCGCCCGCGCCGCCGCCGCCGCCGTCCGGGCTGTCGCCCGCCGACGGACAGGCGCTCCTGCGCTGGCGGCTCGCGCTCGGCCCGGAGGCGGAGCGCACCAGCCCGGAGCTCGGGCTCTCCGGCCTGTCCGCGTTCGGCCTCGAGGTCGGCGTCGACGGCGTCGCGCTCGGCGATCTCGACGACGCGCTGTCGTTCGTCTACGGCGACAAGAAGCCCTCCGCCGGCTCGCGCCCCTACCTGCCCAAGTGGCTGGAGATGGTCCGCAAGTTCTTCCGCGAGGACGTGATCGCGCTGGTGCAGAAGGACGCCATCGAGATGAAGGGCCTCACCCAGCTGCTGTTCGAGCCGGAGACGCTCCCCTACCTCGAGAAGAACGTCGACCTGGTCAGCACGCTGCTCAGCGCGCGCGGCCTGGTCCCGGACGCCGCCAAGGACATCGCGCGCGAGATCGTCCGCGAGGTGGTCGAGGAGCTGCGCAAGAAGCTGGAGTCGGTGACGCGCACCGCGATCTACGGCGCGGTCCGCCGCAACAGCGACAGCCCCCTCAAGATCGCCCGCAACATCGACTGGAAGCGGACCATCCGCAAGAACCTGCGCGGCTGGGATCGCGAGCAGAAGCGCCTGGTCCCCGAGCGGTTCTACTTCTGGTCGAACCAGCGCAAGCGCCACGAATGGGAGATCGTGATCCTCGTCGATCAGTCGGGATCGATGTCGGTCAGCGTCGTCTACAGCTCCGTGATGGCGGCGATCTTCGCCTCGCTCGACGTGCTCAAGACGCACCTGGTGTTCTTCAACGAGAAGGACATCGTGGACATGACCGCGTCCCTCGTCGATCCGGTCGACGTCCTGTTCTCGGCGCAGCTGGGCGGCGCCGAGGATCTCAACCGGGCCGTCGCGTATGCCGAGGAGCACTTCATCGAGCAGCCGGAGAAGACCATCCTGCTGCTGATCACGGACCTCTTCGACACCATGGGCGACACCGAGCAGCTCGCGATCCGGATGCGCCGGCTGGTCGAATCCAAGGTCAAGGCGCTGGTGCTGCTCAAGCTGAGCGACGAGGGCCGTCCCTCGTACAACCACGAGCTGGCGCGGACGCTCACCGACCTCGGCGTCCACTGCTTCGGCTGCACGCCCAAGCTGCTGGTCGACATCATGGAACGCGTCATGAAGAACCAGGACATCACGCCGCTGGTGGCGCGGGCGCACGCCGGGCACGGAAAGGAGGCGGGCTGATCATGGTGGACGCACGCAAGCTCACGCTGGCCGACCTGCGCGAGATCGTCGCCGACGCGACCGAGCTCGCGAAGGGGGCCAAGGTCAAGGACGACGGTGGCCTCGCTCATCTGTCGCGCTTCGGCGGCAAGCTGTTCGCTGACGCGGCGGGATCGGGCGCCGCCCCTTACAAGGTGCAGGTGCTGTTCGAGGACAAGGGGATCCGCGGCCGCTGCTCCTGCATGGCCTCGCGGTCGCGGCCGTTCTGCAAGCACGCGGCGGCGTTGCTGGTGGCGTGGGCGCACGCACCCGAGTCGTTCGCGGAGGCGGCGGCGCCGCCGCCGGGCGCCAGCCCCGGCGAGGCCAAGAAGAAGGACGTCAAGCGCGGCAAGGTCGACGACAAGGACCTGATGGCGCGGGGGATCGAGCAGGTCGGGACGCTGGTGCGCGAGCTCGGCGTCTCGGGCGTCGCCTCGCTGGCCGCCGACCGCGTCGACCAGGTGCGCGCGCTGGGCGAGACGCTGCGCGAGGCGAAGCTCCGGCGGGTCTCGGCGCGCACCATCGAGCTGTCGGGACACCTGGCCAAGGCGGCGGCGCGCTCCGACGGCTTCGATCCGGCCGCCTACGCGGAGCTGATCGGCGATCTCCTGCTGACCATCCGCAAGCTGGAGAAGCACGTGGGGGGCGAGGCGCTGGCCGACGAGCACGTCGAGGAGCTGATCGGCAAGGTGTGGACCAAGAAGGATCGCAAGCCGATCGACGGGCTGACGCTGGTCGAGTACGCGTTCCTGTCGCGCACGACCGCCGACAGCTTCGTGATCCGCGAGAGCCGCTTCGTCGACCTGGCCTCGGGCGCGCATTTTTCCGAGAAGCAGATCCTGCCCGCGTTCCTGGTCAAGCGGACCGATCCCAAGAAGAGCTGGACCGGCCGGCTGCTCGACAAGGCGTCGGGCAGCGTCTACCCGAGCTTCCCGCCGCGCCGGCTGGACCTGGAGACGCCGGGCGCCGTCGGGGCGCTCGGCCCGGCGGCGCTGGAGGCGCTGATCGAGAAGGCGCTGCCCGACGTCGGCGCCGCGCTGCTCGCGCTGCAGGAGCGGCGCCGCGACATCTTCGCGCCCGACGCGCTGCCGGTCGCCCTGCGCGTGGAGGCGGTGCTCGCCGACGGGGAGCGCCTGCAGGTCGTCGACGGGACGGGCGCGGCGCTGTTTCTTCCTGAAGGCGGGCCCGAAGGCGGCGAAGCGGCCGAGGCGCTGGCCGCGGTGCTGCGCGAGGGGGCGCTCGCGGCGCTGGTGGGGGACGTGGCGCTCGACGGCGCGCTCCCCACGCTGTTCCCGCTGGCGGCGATCGTGCGCGCGCGGCGCGGCCTGGGCCTGTTCCCGCTCGGCATCGACGCCGCCGCGTTCCTCGAGAGCAAGAAGCTGCGGGCCCGCGCGCCCGAGGCCCCGGGACGCGCCTCGACCCGCTGGGTGGACATCGCGCGGCGGGTGGGCGTGTCCGCCGCCGCGATCGCGCTCGGCGAGGTGCGCGACGAGATGGCGCACGCCCTGGCGACGGGCCTGTCGTCGGTGACCCCGCGCTTCGCGGAGCCGCTGGCCGCCCGCCTGCGCGATCTCGGGCTCGCCAAGCAGGCCGACCTGCTCGCGGCCACCGCCGCGAAGAACGATCCGGCCGAGAAGCTGGACGACTTCGTCAAGCTGCACCAGGTGCTGGGGATCGCGCTGGCGCGGCTGGCGGGCGCCAGCCAGGTCGACCGCGCCAGGCTCGAACGCGTCCCCGGCTACGACAGCGTGTTCATACCCAGCCCGGAGCGGACCTACCCGCCGCGCGAGATCGCCTCCCTGCAGGCGGCCAACCGCATCAACCGCTATCAGGCCGCCGTCTACTACGATCGCCACTTCGGCGCGATGCGCCCGGAGGAGATCGCCGCATCCGTGTATCCGGCGTGGGCGGACGGATCGGCGTCGGCCTACCTCGCGCGGGCGCTCGCCCGCGAGCCGGCCATCGCGATCGAGGCGGCGCGCCGCGTGCTGGAGGCGGACGCCGGCAAGGGCCGGACGCGCACGCCGCGCGTCGCCAAGCTGACGGCCATCGCGGTCCTCGCCGAGGTCGGCACCGACGAGGCCGCCACGGTGCTGGCGGCCGTCACCCGGCGAAAAGGCGACGAGGCGCTCATCGCCCACGCCCGCCGCGCCCTCGAGGACGCGGGCACCGGTCCGCGCGCCAGCGGCCGCGACCCCGAGGTGGACACGCTCGTCCGGGCGGTCGTCCACGGCTCGCAGAAGGACGAGCGCATCCGCGCGCTGCGCGCGCTGGGCGAGCGCGCCGCCGTCGCCGCCATCCCCGCCATGCGCGCCAGCCTCGGCCGCGATCTGAGCTTCGACGTGCGCGAGGCGGCGGCCTACGCGCTCGCGCAGCTCGGCGACGTCGACTCGGTCGACACCTTCGTCCAGCTGCTTCGCCAGCGCGCCAGCGGCAGCAGCCGGGAGGCGAAGGTCGGCGCCCACGTCCTGGGCGTGCTGGGCGACGCCCGCGGGATCGACGAGCTGCTGGCCGCCTACGCCGAGGGGTGGCAGCCCGGAATCGTGGCGGACGCGATGCGCGCGATCGGACCGGCGGTGCTGGAGCCGCTGCTGACGCTGATCGAGGCCCATCCCGAGATCGCTGAACGCAAGGCGGCGCTGGGCGTGATCGGCGCCCTGCCCGTCGAGGACGTCACCGAGGCGCTGGCGGCGCGGCTCGACGCCGCCTCCCCCGCCGACTTCTGCCGGCGCGCGGCGCTCTACGTCACGATCGCCGGCGCCCACGGCGACTGCGCGACCGCGATCGTCAAGCAGATCGTCCGCCTCCGCCCCGGCATCCTCGACAAGAAGACCAGCACCAGCGAGGAGAAGGCGCTGGCCCGGAAGTGCGCCAAGTACATCCAGTGAGGTGTGGCCCGGGATGTGCCGCCACTAAGATCCGAAAGTCCCTCGCAAAAGATTGGAGCCTCAAGCGCCGTCGCGCGGGCGCCGATACGTTGGACGTCGTCGGAGTCTCGGATGCCCCGTAGGTCTCGGATGTGATGACGTCGCGCGCCCCTCGAATCGCACTGCTGCTGCGCGGCGGGATCTACACCTACCAGGACGAGATCATCGTCGGGGCGCACCAGCAGTGCGCCGCCGAGGGCGTCAACCTCTATTGCCTGTCGGGCGGCAACGTCACCACCGCCGACCCGCGGAACTTCGTCTACTCGCTGCCCGGACCGGGCGACGTCGACGCGGCGATCATCGTCAAGGCGACCATGGGCGCCAACGACGGCGACGCCGTGGTCGGCGCCCTCCTCCAGCGCCTGCGCCGGCTTCCGACCTGCATCATCGGGCCCTCCGAGCCCGGCGTTCGCTGCGTCGCCATCGACAACTCGAGCGGCGTCCGGGGCCTGACGCGCCACCTGATCGAGAAGCACGAACGCCGGCGGATCGCGTTCATCAGCGGACACGGCCGTGAGGCCGATCAACGGCTGGCGGGCTATCGCGCCGGACATCGCGACCGCGGCCTGATGCCCGACGAGCGCCTGCTGGTGCGGGGCGATTTCCGGGTCTCGGGGGGACAGGAGGCCGTGGCGACGCTGTTCGACGGCGGCGCCGGCTGCGACGCCATCGTCGCCGCCAACGACTGGATGGCGCTGGGCGCGCTCGAGGCGCTGCGCGGGCGCGGCATCCGCGTGCCGGAGGACGTGGCGGTGGTCGGCTTCGACGACATCGACGAGGCGGGCTTCGCCACGCCGGCGCTGACGACCGTGCGGCAGTCGCCGCGCCAGCTCGGGATCGAGGCCGTGCGCATGGTGCTCGACGGCCTGCGCGGCGGCGAGGCGCGCGGCGACGTCGCGCTGGAGACGTTGCCGCAGATCCGGCAGTCATGCGGCTGCTCCCGCGGCGCGCGCCAGGGTGACGGCGAGCCGCCCGCGCACGCCAGTCAGAACGGGCGCCGGCATCACTACGGCGCCTGGATCCAGGCGACGGCGGCGCGCGGCCCGGCGACCGGTCCGTCGGTGCCGGCGGACTGGGCCGCGCGCATGGTCGATGCGCTGCGACGCGATCTCGAGGCCGGAACGAACCAGCGCTTCATCGCCGCGGTCGACGACATCGTCGGGCGCGCCGTGGAGCTCGGTGACGTCGGCGCGTGGCACCAGCCCGTGGCGACGCTCCGCCGCGAGGTGCTGCGCGATCTGGCGTTCGGGTCGGACACGCTGGCGCTGGCCGAGTCGATCTTCGAACGCGCGCACATCTTGATGGGCGATCAGGCGGCGCGCGCCCAGGGGCGGCGCCGCGTGGAGACCGAGGCGGCCTGGCGGGCGCTGGAGGAGCTGGGGACCGAGGTGCGCACCTGCCTGGATCGCCCGTCGATCGGCCGCGCGCTGGCGGCGCACCTGCCCGGCCTGCACGTGCGCAGCTGCGCCGTGGTCGTCCACCGCATGGATCGGCCTCCGACCAGCAACGACGAGGGGCGCGTGATCATCGCCTGGGATCAGGAGCGGGGGCTGTCGACGTTCGACGGCGGCGTCAGCTGCCACGCGCGCGAGCTGGTGCCCGAGGTCTTCAGGCCGCCCCGGCGTCACACGGTGATGGTGCAGCCGCTCTGGTCGCAGGGCGAAGCGCTGGGCTGGTGCCTGCTGGAGATGGATCCGCCGCGCGCCATCATCAGCGAGTCGATCCCGCCGCAGATCAGCGCGTCCCTGAAGGCGACCGCGCAGCAGCAGCGCCTGACGGCGGAGACGACCAAGCGCGAGCGGGCCGAACGCGCGCAGCTGGAGTACGAGACCGACCTGGCGGCGCGCATCCAGACCAGCATCTTGCCCCGCGACCGGCGGGTGTCCGGGCTGACGATCGCGGCGACGATGCTCCCCGCCACCGAGGTCGGCGGCGATTACTTCGACATCTTGCCATTCGACGGCGGCTGCTGGCTCGGCATCGGCGACGTGACCGGGCACGGCCTGCAGTCCGGGCTGGTGACGATGATGATCCAGAGCATCGTCTCGGCGCTCACCTACGATCGCGCCGTCGTCTCGCCCGCCAAGGTCTGGATGGCGCTGAACGGTGTGCTCTACGACAACCTGCGCACCCGGCTGCAACGCGACGAGCGCGCGACGCTGACGCTGATCCGCTATGAGAAGAGCGGGCGCCTGCTCTACGCGGGCGCGCACGAGGACCTGATCGTGTGGCGGGCGCGCGCGCGGCGTTGCGAGCTGCTGCGAACGCAAGGCAGCGTCCGGGCCGGCGTGGCGCGCGACGTCGCCGACGGCACCATCCGGGACGAGCAGTGCCAGCTGGAGCCGGGCGACGCCTTGCTGCTGTACACCGACGGCATCACCCAGGCGACGAACGCCGCCCGCGAGGTGTTCGGGATCGAGCGCCTGTGCCGCGCGCTGGAGCACGCCGCCACCGGGAGCGCCGAGGAGATCCGCGATCGCATCCTGAGCGAGGTGCGCGGGTTCATGTCGGCGCAGCGCGACGACCTGACGCTGGTCGTGCTCCGCTACCGCTGACGGCCGCGCCTCAGCGGCCGATGCAACGGCCGCTGTTCAGCGGCCGATGATGATCTCGCACGGGAACTGGAAGTCGATCGCCGTGCTGGCGGGCGCGCGCCAGGTCGCGCACGACGTGCCGTTGAGCACGACCTGCGTCGCCGTCGGCATGTTCCAGCCGTTGGCCGCGTCCTGCGGCACGTCCGTGCCCGCGATCTTGACGTGCGCCTGGCTCAACTTGGTCGTGTCGACGCTCAGGCCGGTCCCGGCGAGGACGAACGTGCAACTCTTGAGGCGGGCCGCCAGCGCCGCCTCGTCGGCCGCGCTGGGCGCGTAGGGACGGCTCGGCCCGGCCGCCGCCGCGTAGGTTCCCAGCGTCGTGCCCGTCGTCTTCGGCTTGCCCGACGCGGTCAGATCGGCGACCCAGCCCGGGGACGCCGAGCACTGGCCGTAGAGCAGCGAGGTGGTCGATCCGACCGCGAGCGCAGGCACGGTCGGCTCGCCGGCGCCGGCGTTCGCGAACGCCTGCAGGATGCCGGGCGGCAGGTTGGTGTCCGTCGACGCGATGCCGAGGACGAGGGTGGCGATCCCGGCGGTCTTGTTGCTCTGGGTCCGCCAGACCATCGAGTCGGCCGGACAGGGGCTGTAGCCGTCGTCGCAATAGTCGCCCTGACCGTTGGTGACGAGCAGGATCACCTTCTCGCCCGGAGCGGTCATCGCGCCCAGCGTCTGACCGAGCACCTGCGCGGCGCCGCTGAGCGGGGACTCGAACTTCATGCCCACGACGGTGGTGTTCGGCGGGGTCGCCAGGCCGTCGTACTTCGCCATGACCGCGGCGCCGTTGGCGGCGGCCGGCGTGACCTCGTCCGTCAGCATCCCCTGCATCGACGGACACATCCCGCTGCCCGCCGGGTTGGTGCCCCAGATCGTCGCGAAGCCCAGCCGCGCCTGCCCGTCGACCATCCCGACCAGCGATCGAACGCCCTCCTTGAGCTTGCTCCAGGCGGTGTCCGTCAGCGTGGGGCAGACGCCGGTGGTGGCGGTGTCCGACAGGCACGCGAACATGCCGCCGGAGCGCTGCGCGAGCACGTACACCGTCGGGGGGGCGGCCGTGAACGCCACCGTGGTCCCCTGGCAGCTCGAGCTGCCGCCCACCCCGCCCGTCCCGGTGATCGTTCCGCCGGCGCCCGTGCCGCCTTTGCCCCCAGCCCCGCCCTTGCCCGTTGCGCCGGTGCCGCCTCCACTGGAACCGCCCGTCGCGCCGTCCCCGGCCGTGCCGCCGCTCGTGCCGGCGGCGTCGCCTCCGCTCGAGCCGGCCGTCGCGCCGCTCCCGGCGATGCCGACCGCGCCGCCGCTCCCGGCGATGCCGGCCGCTCCGCCGCTGCCGGCCGCGCCCGCTTCGGGATTCACGCAGACGTCCGACAGACAGCTGAGCCCGCTGTTGCAGGTGCGGTTGCCGTAGCACGCGCAGCGCTCCGTGCCCTGCGCGCACCGCTCGGAGCCGCCGCCGCAGGCGGCCGCGGTCAGCGCGACGGCCGCAACGACGATCGTGAAGAGCCAGGCCAGGGAGGGACGCCGCAGGTCGTTTGGTGGCACGCTGGAAAAGGACGCCAAGGGGCGCCGATTGTCGCACGCCGACGATCGGACGATCAAATGGCGTGTCGCAAAGGGCGCGTCGCCGTGGAAGCGACGACGCGCCCGGTCCTCCGGCCTCTACTCAGCCGAGAACTTGATCACCATGGTGTGGCTGTAGCGCTCGCCCTGATCGGGCCGGATGATCTCGTCCTCCCGGCCCGGGTGCACCGAGGCGGGGAAGTTGATCGCGTTCGGGTGCTTCTGGGTGCGGGTCGCTCTCGCCCGGAACGAAAACGCAGCCGGGCAGCCGGGCAGCCGGGCAGCCGGGATCGATCGCCGCGGGCGGGTGCGCAGTTGTCGGAGATGCGGCTCGCTTCGCGCACCTTCGGCGCCCGACGACGCTCCTCGCCGTCGACCTCTTGCTGACAGGAGCGCCGCCGCCGCGAGAAGATGAAGAACGGGAGCCAGGGGATCGCGCAGGCGATCGGGGTGACTGCAGCCGAAAGGAACCATGCGCCGCCCGCCCGCGCCCGCGTCCACGTCCGTCGCGGCGGTCCTCGTGTCGATCCCGATCGTCCTTTGCGCCTGCTCGGGCAGCGGGCGCGGCGGCCAGGACGTAGGGAGCGCCGGCGCGAGCGGGGACGGCGGCGTGGCGGGCGCCGCTGACACGGCGGGAAGCGGCGGCACCACGGGAACGGCTGGCGCCGCGGGCACCGCTGGCGCGGCGGCCACCGCGGGCGCGAGCGGATCATCCGGCGGCGGCAGCGGCGGCTCGAGCGCGAACAGCGGCGGCGGCGGCGCGGCCGGCAGCGGCGGGTCGGGGACCGGGACGTGCGCGGGCGGCGCGCCGTCGAGCGGCGACGTGACGATCGATCTCTCCGACCTGCGCCAGAAGATCTCCGGCTTCGGCGCCTCCACCGCCTGGGGCACGACGATGAGCGCCGCCGACGCAGACCTGCTCTGGTCGACGACCACCGGCGCGGGCCTGTCCCTGCACCGGATCCGGATCGACTACACCAACGGCCGCACCAGCGAGCTGAACATCGCACAGCAGGCCGTCGCGCGCGGCGTGACGATCTGGGCGACGCCCTGGACGCCGCCCGTCGCCTACAAATCCAACAACAACGCCGTCAGCGGAACGCTGACGGACGGGCCCGCGTTCGCGGCGTTCCTGACCGGCTTCGTCAGCTACATGAAGGGACAGGGTGTCGACATCTTCGCCGTGTCCGCCGAGAACGAGCCGGACGCGAACGTGACCTACGAATCGTGCAGCTACACGCCGGCGAGCATGGACGCGTTCATCACCGGCGCCATGGGTCCGGCCTTCGCCGACAGCGGCGTCGAGATCATGGCCCCGGAGACGCAGAACTGGTGCGGGTTCGCCGACTTCGAGCCGACGCTGGTCAAGAACAGCTTCGTCTCGATCGTCGCGACGCACGAATACGGCTGCGCGCCCCGCGCGTACCCGGACATCGCGCAGGCCGGCAAGGAGTTCTGGCAGACCGAGATCTTCGATCAAGGCAGCACCGTCGCCGATCCCGGGATGGGCAGCGCGCTGCGCGTCGCCAAGCTGATCCACGACGCGCTGACGATCGCGAACATGAACGCCTGGCACTACTGGTGGGTCTACCCGGCCACCGCGGACAACGGCGCGCTCTGGGACAAGGCCAGCAACGCGCCCAGCAAGCGCCTGTGGGTGGAGGGCAACTTCGCGCGCTTCGTGCGCCCGGGATTCCTGCGCGTCGGGACCAGCGGCATCGCGCCCTCCGGCGTCCTGCTGAGCGCCTACACCAACCCCGCCGACGGCACGGTGGCGATCGTCGCCATCAACAACAACACCACCGTGACGTCGCTGTCCCTCTACATCTCGGGCGCGGCCCCCTGCGGGCTGACGCCCTGGTTGACGTCCGCCAGCGAGAGCCTCGCGTCGTACCCGGCGCTCGCGGTGTCGGGGGGCCGGCTGTCGTTCATGCTCGGCCCCCTGACCGTCGCGACGCTGGTCGGCCGGCCCTGACGTCGCTATCGCTGCAGCACGACGATCTCGGTGCGGCGATTCTCGGCGCGGCCCGCCTGGTCGGCGTTGGAAGCGAGGGGACGGTCCGCGCCGTAGCCGACCGCCTCGATGCGCTCGGCGCCGATGCCCTTGCTGACCAGGTACGCGCGCGTGGAATCGGCGCGCGCCTGGGACAGCGGCTGATTCGCCTCGTGCGTGCCGGTGTTGTCCGTGTGCCCCTCCACCCGGATGCGCGCGCCGGGATGCGCGGCCAGCGCGCTGGCGACGCCGTCCAGCACCCGCGTGCTGGACGGATCGATCTCCGCCGAGTCCGTGCGGAAGGTCAGATCGCTCAGCACGAAGCGCTCGGGCAGCGCCGCCCGGCCGCTGAGAGCCTGGGTCAGCGCGGTCGTGTCACCGGCGTTCAGCACCTGCGGCCGCGCGACGTTGCCGATCGGCTGCGTCTGGGGCGTGCTCGGCACGTGCACCGCCTCGCGCCGCGCGCCTCGACGCGTCAGCAGCAAGGCCAGCGCCGCCACGATCGCGGCGACCAGCAGCAGGTACCGCCCGACGCCCGGCCGGGGCGGCGTGCGGACCTGTTCCGTGCGAACGACGGCGGGACGGTCGGTCACGACGGCGTGCGCCTCGGGCTGCCCGCCCACCAGGCGCGACAGCGAGCCCGGCAGCACGTCCCCCATCTGCTTGCGCTGCGAGGTGAGAAATCCGCGCAGGCCGCTGGCGTCCATGTTGCGCGCGACCGCCTGCTTGCCGACGAAGCCGAGCACCATCGGCAGCGCCAGCCCGAGCAGCTTGGACGCGGACGACTGGCTGACGCCGGCGCTGCTCGCCAGGCCGTCGACGATGCCGCTCTGCTTGTTGCCGAACAGCCGCGACAGGAAGCCCTCGCCCGAGCGCGCGACGCCGGCGGCCGTGTCGGGATCCGCCACCGCACGCCCCAGCTAGCCCGCGTCGAGGTGCGGATACTGGCCGCCCTTCAACGTCGACAGCAGCTCCTGCGCGCCCCCCTGCGTGGAGGCCCGCTCGGCCAGCCCGGCCATCGAGAGCGGGACCGCGCTCTGGAAGCCGCGCTTCACCCCTTCCGGGCTCTCGCGAAAGAGCCCGCTGATCTTTCCGAACACCTCTCCCATCATCGGGCCCTGCACCATGTCCATCACGTTCTCCATGGGCTCCCCCTTTCCGCGGGCGACAAGATCGCGAACGCCTGCCCGCCTCCTTCGAGCTTGGCGCCCGAACGGGTCGAAGGGGAGGTCCGGACCGATCCCCGAGCGAGCGCTCGGCCGCCGAAATCAGCCGGCGGCGGACGCCGACTTGTCGCGGCACTAGATTTTTCGGTGAGGAGGGTGCGATGGTCGTTCATCTCGACCGCTCCGCGGTTGACGCATACGTGACCCAGCCGGGCGTCGCGCTGTTGAACTGGCGCAGCCCGAGCGACCCGTTGTCGCGCGCTTTCGACGTCGGCTACGAGAACGTCGCCGCCCGCCATCCAGACGTCGCGTTCGCGGATCTGGACATCAGCGGCGAGCCGGCGCTCGCCGCGTCCTGGGCCGTCTCGGGCGCGCCCGCGTTGATGGCCTACCGGGACGGTACGCTCGTGTTCGACTACGCGGGCCCGCTGCCGGAGCAGGCGGTCGACGCGCTGGTGGACGCGATCTGGTCCCTGGACATGGATCAGATCCGGCAAGGCAAGAACTGATCGTCATTGCTCGGCGGGCTGCACGCGCGTGATCAGGCGGGCCTGGCGGCCGTGGCTGAAGAAGCTCAGCACCCACTCGAGCATCACGAACAGCCGGTTCCGGAAGCCCATCAGGAACCAGAGGTGGACGGTCAGCCACGTCACCCAGGCGGGAAAGCCGCTCAGGTGAATGCCGCGCAGGTCGGCGACCGCGCGCGACCGCCCGACGGTCGCGAGGTTGCCCTTGTCGAAGTAGGAGAAGGCACGGCTGCGCTCGCCGCGCAGGCGCCCGCGCACGACGCGGGCGGCGTGGCGGCCCATCTGCATCGCCGCCGGCGCCAGCCCGGGGTACGGGCGCTTGCCGCGCACGCGCACCATGTCGCCGATCGCCATCACCTCCGGATGTCCCTGCAGCGTCAGATCGGGCTGGACGAGGATCCGTCCGTTGGCGTCGGTCTCGGCACCGGCGGCCTTCGCCAACTCGCCCGCGATCTCGGCCGCGCACACCCCGGCCGCCCAGATGATCGTCCGGGCGGGGATGCGCCGGTGGCCGTGTCCGTCGTCGACGACGACGCCCGCGTCGTCGAGGTCCGTGACCTTGTGCTGCAGCAGCGGCGTGACCCCGAGGTGCTGCAACGCGCGGGCAGCCTTCGCCGACAGCCGCGGCGGGAAGGTCGCCAGCAGCCGCGGGCCTGCCTCGATCAGCAGCACCTCCGCCTTGGCGGTGTCGGCGCGCCGGAAGTCCTTGCGCGTGTCGCGCACGATCTCGCCGATCTGGCCGGCCATCTCGACGCCCGTCGGGCCGCCGCCGACGATGGCGAAGGTGAGCAGCGCGGCGCGCTTCGCGGGATCGGCCTCCACCTCGGCCGCCTCCAGCGCCTGCATGATGCGGCTCCGGATGTCGAGCGCGCCTTCGAGGGACTTGAGCTCGGAGGCGGTCCTCTGCCACTCGGGGTGGTCGAAGTAGTCGTACTTCGACCCGCCTGAAACGATCAGCGTGTCGTAGCCGAGCCGTTGCGCGCCCGCCGGCGTCACCAGCTCGAGCTCGCGCGCGCCCAGCTCGAAGCGCGTGACCTCACCCAGGATGACGCGGACGTTCTCGTGATGGTGGAACATGGCGCGCAGCGGGTAGCAGATCTCGGCCGGGCTGAGCGCCCCCGTCGCGACCTGGTAGGCGAGCGGCTGGAAGAGATGGAAGTTGCGCTTGTCGACCAGCGTGACCTCGACGGGCGCGCGGCGCAGATGCAGCGCCGCCTGCAGTCCCCCGAAGCCGCCGCCCACGACCACCACCCGATGCTCGGCCATGTCCCGCCCCGTCCTTTCCTTCCTCGTCCGCTTGGTCCGCCTGGTCCGCTTGCTCCGCTTGCACGTCGTCGCAAATGCAATCTGACCACGCGGCCTCGCGCGACCAGCGCGGCCGCCGCCGGCGGGACCGAAGCGAGGTCGAGCGCGCGGCGGCCGGCGTGCTAGAAGGGGACGCATTCCCGCACCGGCTTTCTCCGGTGTGAAAGGACCGCATGCGCGACGCTCTTTTCGGAAGCTTGCCGCTGGTCGGCGGCAGCGGATACATGGTGATGACGGCCATCGTCGCCCTGGTGGTGGTGGCCCTGCTGGTGGCCGCGTACGTCCGGCGCCGCTACGGCGCGATGATCGCGGACGTCAGGCGCAACGCGGGTCACGTGCCGCCCGCGTTCCGCTCGGAGACGTTGAACCAGATCGCGCACGAGGTGCAGACGGCGGCCGAGCAGCACGGCGGCGACGTCAACACGCAGGCGATCATCGAGCACAACATCCAGTCCGACCTGGGCGGCTTGCTGGCCGGCGAACGGTTCGTGAAGGCGGCCACCGGGCTCACGATCATCCTCGGTCTGCTCGGCACGTTCACCGGCCTCACGCTGTCGATCGGCAAGCTCGCCGCGCTGGTCTCGGGGAGCGCGCCCGCGGTGGGCGACATCACCGAGAGCCTGACCCGCGGGCTCACCCAGGCGCTGTCGGGGATGTCGCTCGCGTTCGCGACGTCGCTGTTCGGGATCGCCGCCGCCATCGTCATGACGCTGGCGGGGGTCTTCTTCAACGTCCCGGACCGCCGGACCGCGTTCACGGTGCAGCTCGAGGACTACCTCGACAACGTGCTGCTCGCCGCGCACCGCCCGGCGGCGGGCGCGGGCGTGGTGGCCGCCGGCCCGGCGGGGGCTGCGCTGGACCCGCTGGTGGCGCGCTTCGGCCAGTCGGTGGCCGCGCTGGAGGCGGCGGTCGGGCAGTTCGGGGAGGCGCTGCGCACGTTCTCGGGCACCACCCGCGATTTCCGCGAGTTCAACCTGCACCTGAAAGACAACGTGCAGCGCATGAGCCTGGCCTTCGGCGACCTGAGCGAGGCGCTGAAGCGCGAGGTCGGCACGCTGGTCACGCGCAAGTAGGGAGACGGCGAGCGCGTGCGCAGAGGACGACGACAGCCGCTCATCGACGAGGGGAGCGAGAACTTCTGGCCCTCGTTCGCCGACCTGACGTCGACGGTCACGTTGATCTTCTTCGTGCTGATGCTGCTCGCTTACATGCAGAACCTGATCGCGGGCCGCAACCTCGAGGCGGCGACGCGCCGGCTGGCCGAGTCGCGGCGGCAGATCGGCGACGCCGAGGGACGCCTGCGCATCCTCGAGGGACAGCTGCGCGCCACCACCGCCGAGATCGAGGCCGGCCAGAGCCGCCTGCGCCTGTCCGAGGATCGCGTGGAGTCGAGCAACCGCGAGCTGGCGTCGGTGCGCGCACGCCTGCAGGGGATCGCCGTCCTGCGCGTGGACGTGCTCAACAAGGTGAAGACCTCGCTGGAGGGTGAGCTGGGCGCGGGCGCGCCGGCGGGGGCCCCGCGCGTCGCGATCGCCGACAACGGCAACATCCGGATCAACGAGAGCCTGGTGTTCGAGTACAACTCGTACACCATCAAGCCGGAGGGCAAGCGCCTGCTGGCCACGCTGGCGCGGGCGTGCG
>DATBHU010000534.1:0-8659 GCA_036557265.1 Polyangia bacterium | reverse complement strand
TGGTGGGCGCGGCGGCGGCCCCGGTTCGATCGCGCGCGGCGCGCGCGCTGGTTGCGCCGCCGCCCGCGGCGGGGACGCCGCTCGCCGCGAGCGCGCTCGACGTGGAGCGCGACGAGGCGCGTCGGGCGGCCGCGGCCGCGACGGCGCTCGGCGACGAGCGGCTGGCGAAGCTGGCCGTCGAGCTCGACGGGACGCTGCGCCGGCTGGCGGCCGGGAAGCTGTCGGACGGCGATGCGCTCGAGCAGCTGGCGGCCCTGCAGCGGCAGGCGGCGGAGGCGGCCGCGGAGGCCGCCCGCGAGGCGAAGGCGCTCGAGGCGGCGGAGAAGGCGCTGACGGCGGAGGCGGCCACGCGCGGGGCCGGCGAGGCGCTCGGCAGCGAGAAGGGCGACGCGGGCGCGCGGGCACGCGCGGCGCTCGGGACGGCGGCCGCCGACAAGCCGACCGAGACGGCGCGCGCGCTGGCGGCGGCCGCCCACGGCATGGCGAACGCCCTCGGCGCGCCGGCGCCGGGGACCGGCGAGACCGACAGCCAGCGGCGGCTCGCGCGCGAGGGTGACAGGAGCCCCGGCGCGCCGCCGGGCGACCAGGGGCCGCCCGGCGAACGCCGCCTCGAACGGCTGCAGCGAAAGCTGGGTGACGCGGCCGACGCGTGCCGCAACGGCGATCCGAGCTGCCGGTCGCAGGCGGAGAAGCGCGGCGAGGAGCTCGGTCAGATGGCGGGCCGCAACGGCAGCGCCGAGGCGGCGCGCCGCCTCGAACGGGCGCTCCGGCAGCTGCGCGAACGCATCGGCCGCGGCGAGACGCGGGGGGGGGAACAATCGGCGATGCGCGGCTTCGAACGCGCCGCGCGCGGCGACACCGGGCAGTCGGGCGAGGGTCAAGACCAGGGGCAGCAGGGCCAGGCGGGCGGGCAGCAGGGCGACGGCGTCGCAGGCGGCGAAGGCAGCGGCCAGGCGCAGGCCGATGCCACGGGCGCAGGCGCGGGTAAGGACGGCAAGAGCGGCAAGGACGGCAAGAGCGGCCTCAGCGGAGAGGACGGCAAGGACGGCAAGGGCGGCAAGGGCGCGGGCCAGCAGCAGGCGAAAAAATCGGGCGCCGGCGACGACGCCACCGCGCTGGCCGAGGCGGCGGCGCTGCTCGCCGAGCGCGAGAGCCGCGAGACCGGCGACGGCAGCCCGGGCGAGGGCCAGGGAAACGGCCGCGGCGGCGAGCCGCTGGGCCGGCGTGGCGACATGCAAGCGCGCGGGCACGAGGCGGAGGCGCGCGTCGCCAGCGGGGCCGGGCCGAACCGCGCCGAGGTGATCGGCGGCGCCGCCGATCGCGGCTTCGCGCAGCGCGACTACGCGCGCGTGTTCTCGGACTACCAGTCGGCGGTCGAGGACGCGATGGCGACGACCGCCGTCCCCGAAGGGCGGCGCTACGTCGTGCGCCGCTACTTCGATCTGATCCGCCCGCGCGCGGGAAAGGGCCACAAATAGATGACGGCGCCTGCGGACCGTGTCTCATCGTCGTCGGGCAGCAGCGAGGCGGCCGCCGCCGCGGTCGCCGCCTTCCGCACCGACGTCGAGCGCCTGCTGGTCGAGATCGCGCGCCGGATGGTCGGGCAGACCGACATCGCGGGCGCGGTGACGTCGGCGATGCTGGCGGGCGGGCACGTGCTGCTCGAGGGCGTCCCGGGGCTGGGCAAGACGCTGCTGGTGCGCACGCTGGCCGAGGCGCTGGAGCTGTCGTTCTCGCGCATCCAGTTCACGCCCGACCTGATGCCGGCCGACGTGCTGGGCACCAACCTGATCGTCGAGGCCGGCGCGCCCGGCGAGCTGTCGCGCCGCTTCGAGTTCCAGCGCGGCCCGATCTTCGCGCACATCGTGCTGGCCGACGAGATCAACCGCGCCACGCCCAAGACGCAGTCGGCGCTGCTGGAGGCGATGCAGGAGCAGTCGGTCACCGTGGGCAAGCAGACCTACGAGCTGCCGCCGCCGTTCTTCGTGCTGGCGACGCAGAACCCGATCGAGATGGAGGGGACGTACCCGCTGCCGGAGGCGCAGCTCGACCGCTTCACGTTCAAGCTGCGCGTCGAGCCGCCCGCGCGTGAGGAGCTGCACGGCATCCTGGACCGCACCACCGGCAGCGACGAGCCGGCGGTGCGGCCGGTGCTGGGGCGCGCGCGGCTGCTCGAGATGCGCGCGCTGGTGCGCCAGGTGCCGGTCGCGCGCCCGGTGCAGGACTACGCGGTCCGCCTGATCGAGGCGACCCACCCGACGCGCTCGACGGTCGCCGAGGTGAAGCGCTTCGTCCGTTACGGCAGCTCGCCGCGCGGCGCGCAGGCGGTGATGCTGGCCGCCAAGATCGAGGCGCTGCGCGACGGCCGCTTCGCGCCGTCGTTCGCGGACGTGCGGCGCGTCGCCCTGCCCGCCTTGCGCCACCGGGTGCTGCTGAACTTCGACGGCGAGGCCGAGGGCGTCACCGCCGACGCGGTGGTGGGCGCCGTGCTGGCGGCGCTGCCCGAGCTGCCCAGGTGAGGCCAGGGCAAAGCAAAGGCAACGTGAGGAGCTGATGACCCCGCCCGCCGCCGCCGACGCTGACGCCGCCCGCGGGCGCGACCACGCCGCGCTGGGCGGCGGCCGGTTCGACGAACGCTTCCTGCGCAAGCTGGAGTCGCTGGTGATGGCGATCCGGCGCAGCCGGATGTCGGCGGGGTTGATGCGCGCCAACCGCGTCTCCAAGCGCGTGGGCGCCGGCCTCGAGTTCGCCGACCACCGCGACTACGCGGCGGGCGACGATCCCCGCTACATCGACTGGAACCTGTACGGCCGCCTCGGGCGGCTGGCGCTGCGGCTGTTCGAGGAGGAAGAGGACCTGCTGATCGAGGTGCTGGTCGACGCCAGCGCGTCGATGGGCGTCGGCAGCCCGGCCAAGCTGGATCTGGCGCTGCAGATCGGCGCCGCGCTCGGGTACGTCGGGCTCGCCAACCTGGATCGCGTGGCGCTCAGCCCGCTCGGAGAGGACCAGCCGCCGGCGCTGCCGCCCGCGCGCGGCAAGGGGGCGATCCTGCCGATCCTCCGTTTCCTGAACGGCGTGCGCGCAGGCGGGCGCGCCGGGCTGGCGGCGTCCGTGCGCGGCTTCGTGGCGCGGCGCCGGCGGCACCGGCGGGCGCTGGCCATCGTGATCTCGGATTTCTACGATCCGGCCGGTCCGCTGGCGGCGCTGGATCTGCTGCGCCACCACCGGCTGGAGGTGGTGGCGATCCAGGTGAGCGCGCGCGAGGAGGTGGCGCCCGACCTGCGCGGCGACATCGAGCTGCGCGACGTGGAGACCGGCGAGACGCGCGAGCTGACCGTGTCGCCGGCGGTGCTGGCCGCCTACCGCCAGCGGCACCAGACGCTGCTGCGCGATCTGGAGGGCTACTGCCGCGAGCGCGCCATCCCCTGCTTCACCGTCGTCTCCGACCAGCCGTTCGACGCGGTCGTGCTGCGCATGTTCCGCGCGGGCGGCCTGCTCCGCTAGCCGGCGCCATGAACCTCGCGTCGCTGATGTCAGGTGCGTTGCCGGCGCGCGCTGCCGCCGTCGCGGGCGCGGTCGGGGCGGTCGCCATCACCGTGCTCTACCTGGTCCGCCTGCGGCGCCGGCGCGTGGTCGTGCCGTACGCGGCGCTCTGGCTGGCGGCCGCCGGGCCGCGCCGCACCACCAGCTGGGCGCGCCGCCTGCGTGACCTCGCGTCGCTGCTGCTGGCGCTGGCGCTGCTCGGGCTGGTGCTGCTGGCGGCGGTCGATCCGCGTCCGGCCGCCGCGGACCGGGCCGGCCGCAGCCTGGTCGTCCTGATCGACCGCTCGGCGTCGATGTCGGCGCGCGACGGCGATCGCGGCGCCGCCGACACGGGCGACGTCGCCGACACGGGCGACGTCGCCGACACGGGATCGACGACGCGCCTCGACGCGGCCCGGGCGCGGGCGACCGCGATCGTCGACGGCCTGGGCGGCGCGGACCGTGCGCTGGTCGCGTCGTTCGCCGCCGACGCCGTCGCGGAGAGCGGCTTCGAGGCCGACGCCGGCCGCCTCCGGCGCGCGGTCGCCGCCGTCGCCCCGAGCGAGGAGCCGGGCGACCTGCCGCGCGCGCTGGCGTTCGCGGCGGCCATCCTGCGCGGGCGGCCGCACCCGACGGTGGTGCTGGTCAGCGACGGCGCGTTCAGCGAGGAGGCCCGGCGCCTCCACCCCGCCGATCTGGACATCCGCTTCGCGGGCGTCGGCGGCGGCAGCGTCGGACAGCCGGGCCCGCGCGGCGGCAACGTCGGCATCATCTCGTTCGCGGCGCGGCGCCTCCCCGCCGATCCGAGCGCCGTCGAGGCGGCGGTGGTCGTGCAGAACTTCGGCGCCCGGCCGGCGGCCGTCGCGATCGACATCTCCGCCGGCGACGCGACGGTCGAGCGCGTGCGCCTGGATCTCGCGCCGGGCGAGCGCCGCCGCCACGAGCTGCCCAACGTGTTCGCGGCCGACGCGCGCCTCCAGGCCCGCCTGCGCGTGACGGGCGACGACGATCTGGCCCTGGACGACGTCGCCTACGCCGTCGTCCCGCCCCTGCCCCGCCGCCGCGTGCTGCGCGTGGGCGGCAGCGATCTCTACCTCGACGGCGCGCTGCTCAGCCTCGGGCGCACGGTGACCGTCGACCGCCTGGCGCTGCCCGCCGCCGAGGCGCAGCGCGCGCGCTGGCCCGACTACGACCTGGTGGTGTTCGACGGCGTCGTGCCGGCGGCGCCCCCCGACAAGGGGCGCTTCCTGTTCCTCGATCCGCACGGACCGGGCAGCCCGTTCGCCGAGCGCGGCGCCGTGCGCGATCCGGTGATCGCCGACGTGCGCCGCGACCACCCGCTGGCGCGCCAGCTGGATCTCAGCGACGTCAACATCGCGTCGGCGCGCCGGCTGGCGCTCGCCGCCGGCGACGTCGCGGTCGCCGGTTCGTTCGGCGTGCCGCTGCTGATCGCGCGCGAGCGCCCCGGCCTGCGCGTCGCCGCGATCAGCTTCGACCCGCGCCGCTCCGACCTGCCGATGCGGCCGGCGTTCCCGCTGCTGATCGCCAACGCGCTGGCCTGGGCGGGGCCGAGGGGCGACGACGCGACCATCGAGGCGCCGCAGGCGCTGCTGATCGGCGCCAGCGCGCGCCCGCGCGAGGACCTGCCCGAGGTCGCCATCGCGCACGTCGGCTTTCACCGCGTCGGCGACCTGGTCGTCGCCGCCAACCTGGGCGACGCGCGCGAGTCGGACACCACGCCGTCGCCCGCGCTGGCGCTGGGCGGGCACAAGCTGGCGCCGCCCGATCCGCCCGTCTGGCGAGGCCGCGTCCGCGCCGGCACGCTGGCGCTCTGGCTGGCGCTCGCGCTGCTGCTCTTCGAGTGGGTCAGCTACCACCGCCGGTGGACGACATGAACGCGCTGCTCGCCGCCGCCGCGTCCGAGAGCCGGCTCGCGTTCGAGCATCCGGCCTGGCTGCTGGCGCTGCTCGCCGCGCTCCCGCTCGCGCTCGTCATGCGCCGCTCGCTCGCCGATTTCCCGCGCCGCCAGCTCCGGCTGCAGACGGTGCTGCGGACGCTGGTGCTCGGCGCGGTGGCGGCGGCGCTGGCCGGGCCGTCGCTGCGCCGCCCGGCGCGCGCCGTCTCCGCCGTGGCGCTCGTCGACGTCTCGGACAGCGTCTCCGACCAGGCGATCGCGTTCGCGAACGGCGCCGTCGCCGCGCTGGGCCGCGCCGCCGCCGCGCACGGCGATCCGAAGCCGCGCGTCGTCCGCTTCGGGGCGCGCGCCGAGGAGCTGATCACCGACGGCGAACCGGTCGCGCGGCTTCCCGCGCCCGCCGGCGAGGCCACCGATCTGGCGCTCGCGGTCGGCTTCGGCGCCGGCCTGGCCGACGCCACGGCGATCCCGCGCCTCCTGCTGATCTCCGACGGGGTGCCGACGCGCGGCGATCTGGCCTCGACCGGCGAGCGGCTGCGCGACCGCGGCACCGCCCTCTATGCGCTGGCGCTGCCGTCCGATTCGCGCGGCGACGTCGCGGTCGTCGGCCTGACCGCGCCCGACGACGTCCGCGCGCGCACGCCGTTCCGCGTCGACGTCCGGCTGCTCGCCGATCGCGCCACCGAGGCGCGCGTGCGCCTCGACGGGGCCGGCGACCCGCACGTCGCCATCGACGAGCCGGAGCAGACGCTCGCGCTCGCGCCCGGCGCCACCACCGCGACGTTCACGGTCCGCATCACCGAGCCCGGCACCGCGACGCTGCATGTGCGGGCAACGGCGGCGGGCGGCGATCGCCACCCCGCCAACGACGAGGGGGTGCTGGCGATCGCGACCGAGCGCGACCCGCGCGTCCTCTGCCTGGAGGGGACGCCGGCCGCGTCGGGATCGTTCGCGCGCGCGCTGGCCGCCGAGCACATCGCCGCCGACGTCCGTTCCGCGCGCGGCCTCGGCCGCGACGCCGACTTCGGGCGCTACGACCTGGTCGTGCTGGCGGACGTGCCGCGCGCGATGCTGCCCGACCCGACCCTGGCGGCGCTGGAGACCTTCGTCCGCCAGGGCGGCGGCTTGCTGGTGGCGGGCGGCACCCAGAGCTTCGGCCCCGGCGGCTACACGACGACGCGCCTCGAGTCGATGCTGCCGGTCCGCCTCGACCAGCCGGACAAGCGCGAGGAGGCGACGCTGGCGCTGGCGCTGGTGATCGACCGCTCCGGTTCGATGTCGGGGCCGAAGATGGAGCTGACCAAGGAGGCCGCCCGCGCCACCGCCGAGGCGCTGCCGAGCTCCGACCAGATCGCCGTCATCGTGTTCGACAGCGCCGCCACGCCGGTGGTGCGGCTGCAGCGCGCCGCCAACCGCCAGCGCATCCTGAGCGACATCGCCCGCATCGGCGCCAGCGGCGGCACCAACATCCTGTCGGGCCTGCGCGAGGCGGTGGACGAGCTGCTGCCCGCGCACGCCCGCAAGAAGCACATCATCCTGCTGTCCGACGGGCAGTCGCCGTACGAGGAGATCCCCGACCTGGTCGACGCCGCCACGGCCGCGCGCATCACCATCTCGGCGGTCGGCGTCGGCGACGGCGCCGACCAGACGCTGCTGAAGATGGTGGCGACCCGCGGGGGCGGGCGCTTCTATCACACGCGCGATCCCGCCAGCATCCCGCGCATCTTCTCGCGCGAGACGTCCGAGCTCGGCGATCGCTCGATCGTCGAGCGCCCGACCTCGGTGCGCGTCGCCAAGCGGGTGGCGGCACTGGCGGGCGTGGCGGTGGAGTCCGCGCCGGCGCTGGGGGGCTACGTCGTGACCCGGCCCCGCCCCCAGACCGAGCAGATCCTGGCGACGGGCGACGGCGCGCCGCTCTATGCGCGGTGGCAGCTCGGGCTCGGGCAGGTGGCGGCGTGGACCAGCGATCTCGGCGCCCGCTGGGCGGCGACGTGGTCGCGCTGGCCGCCCTACGAGAAGCTGTGGTCGCAGGTGGCGCGCGCGACGATGCGCCGGCGCGCCGCCGCGCACTTCCCACTGCGCGCCACGCGCAGCGGCGACCTGGTGCGCCTGACCGTCGACGCCGTGGGCGCCGACGATCGCTTCCTGGTCGGGCTGGAAGGCAGCGCGCAGGTGATCGCCGTCAGCCCGGGCCGTCCGCCCGCGCCGCCGCGCACGCTGCCGATGGCCGAGACCGCGCCGGGGCGCTACGAGGCGAGCTTCCACCCCGACATCGAGACGGGCGCGCTGCTGTTCTCGGCCACGCTGGCGGAAGGGACCGCGCCGGCCGCCGCCGCCAGCGGTCGGATGACGCTGCCGTTCGCGCCCGAGCTGCGCCCCCACCCACCCGCGGCCCCCGGCGGCCCCGCCCAGCCGGGCCAGGAAGGCCCGGCGCTGCTGGCGGCCACCGCGGCGCGCACGGGGGGCCGGTTGATCAGCGACGTCGCCGACCTCTACGAGGACGGCCCGGACCGCCGCGAGACGCAGCAGCCCCTGCGCACGCCCATCCTGCTCGCCGCCGCCCTGCTGTTCGTGGCGGACGTGTTTTTCAGGCGTGTCCGGCTGCCACGAGATGATTGATTGACTGGCGGCGCCAAGTTTGGCAGATCACTGCGTTCCCGAAGCAGTTTCCCGGTTCACACATAGATATCAGCCACGGGGCGTGGCGCAGTCTGGTAGCGCGTTCGGTTCGGGACCGAAAGGTCGGAGGTTCAAATCCTCTCGCCCCGACAACTCTAACTTCGCGGGATCGTTTTCCAGTTCTTCGGCGGCGGGCCGTGATCGTCTGCGGTCCCCGCCTTTTCGATTTTCTTGCTACCGGGATCCTCCACCGGCGGCGCAGTCGGCGTGGCCGTGAGCGTGCACGGCTGGCGCAAGACTTGTCGCGTCGCCGCCCTTCGATACAGTCTCTGCGCATGAAGAAGGCCCACGGGTCGATCGCCCGCGCCGCCGGCGGCTACGACGTCGTGCTCGCCGACGTGGTGCGCCTGATCGAGGACGCCCGGCGGGCAGCGGCGCGATCGGTGAACACGGTGATGACGATGGCCTACTGGGAGATCGGGCGGCGGCTCGTCGAACAGAAGCAGGGCGGCGCGCGACGACCCACAGTCCACGGCGGGCGTACGTGCCGTGCATGACTTGCACCGGCACGCCGTCGGCGAGCCCTGCCTCGGCCGCGGCGCC
>DATBHU010000533.1:0-8076 GCA_036557265.1 Polyangia bacterium | reverse complement strand
CGCGCAGGAGCACTCCCGATGAACAAGACGAAGATCGGAATCGACGGCTTGCGAGGCGGCGCGCTGATCGCCGCCCGCGTAGCTGGACGGTGACGCGCTCGCCGCGCGCGTCACCGATCCCGCAGCGGATCATCCGTTCGGCTGTCGCCTGTCGCCGCAATTCGTGTCCGCCGGCGGCGCGGATCGCGCGCCGCCCCGATTTGCGACGCTGGTGGCACCGCCTGTGCACGTACAACAACCCGGATCCGGGTTGGGCGAAGGCGAGGGAAGACGTGCCGAGACGATCTGCTTCCGGGATGGGCGCGCGGGCGGGCTGGTTGGTTTCTCTTCTGGCGCTGGCGGGGGCCGGGTGCGGCGACGGCGCGCCGCCGCCCGCGACCGGACAGCTCGCCAACGGCTGCTCCGATCTGTTCGACGAGAACACCGTGCAGCAGTACTGGGTCGACATCAATCAGGACGACCTGGACTCGCTGAACCGCGATTTTCACGACGTCGCCGCGGTGCTGGCCGGGCAGCCGCCCAAGAACTACCACCCGATCGTCCTCCACCTCGGCAGCGAGACCGGCGAGACGGTCAAGGACGCGGCGATCCGATTGAAGGGGCAGTCGTCGTGGGTGCAGACGGTGCAGCTCGATCCCGACCCGAAGATGCAGGTCGTGATCTCCTTCGATCAGAATGATCCGAACGCCACCTTCCACGGCGTCTCCAAGCTCGGCTTCGACATGCCGCGCTCGGACTGGACGTTCCTGCACGAGCGGCTCGCGAACAACTGGTGGCGCCGGCAAGGCGTGATGACCGCGTGCACGAACAGCGGGATGCTGTTCATCAACGGCACCTACTACGGCCTCTACGTCGTCGAGGACCACGTCGGCCACCACCTGGTGAAGGAGTTCTTCGCCGCCGACGCCGACGGCAACCTGTTCAAGGGGGGCGTCACGCCCGATGAGAACGGCCAGACGCCCGTCGACAGCGCGAAGCTGCAGGCCTTCTGGGCTGCCACCACCGTGCAGGCGATGAACGGCCTGGTC
Source organism: Polyangia bacterium (assembly GCA_036557265.1). GTDB lineage: Bacteria > Myxococcota_A > Polyangia > Fen-1088 > Fen-1088 > JADGRB01. The sequence goes on along the minus strand of DATBHU010000533.1, from coordinate 7,048 downwards.
GACATGGACGCGTCGGTGGCGGAGTGGGCCGGCGACGCGCTGCTGAACAACGGCGACGGCTACTACGGCGGCAGCCACAACTTCTACCTCTACGATCAGGGCGACAAGGGCTACGTCTGGCTGCCCGCGGACACCGATTCGACGTTCGACTGGCTGGCGCAGAACAGCCCGTTCACGTTCGACGACCACCCGATCTACTGGTGGGAAGGGCGCGTGGGCGGCGACGGACCCGGCCAGCACTACCTGGCGGTGATGAACGATCCGGCCTGGCGCCAGCGCTACGTCGACGCGATCGACGCGCAGCTGCAGCACTGGGACGTCGCGCAGCTGCAAGGCTGGATCGACACCTGGTCGCAGCAGGTCGCCAAGGCGGTGTCCGACGACCCGCACAAGATGGCGACGGTCGACGAGTGGTCGGCGGCGGTCGCCACCGCGCGCGACGTCGTGCAGAAGCGCTCCGATTTCCTGCGTGACTTCGTCAGCTGCGAGCGCGGCTCGGGCGGCGCCGACGCGGACGGCGACGGTGTCCCGTGGTGCAACGACTGCAACGACGACAATGCCAGCGTCCGGCCCGGGACGGCCGAGGTGTGCGGCAACGGCGTCGACGACGACTGCAACGGCCTCGTCGACGACGGCTGCCCGCCGGCGACGCCCTGACGACTGGCCTCCGGCGCGGCGCGACCGCGCGGATCCGCGGGCGTTTTTCCCCCCGACCGGTCGCGCTGGGGACATTGAACCAGGGTGGACCAGAGACTAGGTGCGTCGCGCGGCCTCTCCTTCGTCTGCCTGGGCGCCTGGCTGCTGGCGGGCTGCGCCCCGAGCGGCGGCGCGTCCGGAGGGACAGCCGGGACGAGCGGTAGCGCGGGGAGCGGCGGCGGCGCGCCCGCGGGCGCGGGCGGCGGCGGGGCGACGTCAGGCGCCGGCGGTGGCGGGGGAGCGGGCGCGGGCGGCAGCGCGACGTCAGGGGGCGCGGGCGGCGGGGCGACGTCCGGCGCGGGCGGCGGCGGTGCGGGCGGTGCGGGCGGCAGCGCCGGCGCAACCGGCGGGGCGGGCGGCGCCACCGGGACGGCCGGCGCGGGCGGCGCGGTCGGCACCGGCGACGACTACGTCAGCAATGTCAGCGTCACGGTCCATCCGAAGACGAACACGATCCTGGTCGTCACCTGGACGCAGCTGAAGGCCGCCGACACCACGGCGCTCGAATTCTCGTTCGCGGGCAGCGCCGTCATGAGGTCGCGCGCCGCCGCCGGCACCACCGGCGCGCACCGCGACGTCGTGCTCGGCGTTCCCGGCTCGACCGCGGTCACGCTCCGGATCGTCAACCGCGTCGGCGGCACCGACTACAAGACGAAGGACTATCAGGGGACGACGGGCGCGATCCCGGCGGGCATGCCGAAGCCGACGATCGTCTCGTACGACGCGACCACGGCGTCGACCGACCGCTACATGTTCGGCGCCGTCGAGGATTCGGCGGGCGGCTGCACCGACGGCACCTGCTACTACCACTACACATTCTGGCTCTACATCATGGACCGCCAGGGCCGCATGGTCTGGTACTACGCCGACCCGACCAGCAACACCATCTCGGCGTTCCCGCGCGTCGCGCGCGACGGCGCATACATCGTGTTCGAGAAGCGGCCGGCCAGCGGCAGCGGCCCGGCGACGGTCATCAAGCAGACGCTCGACGGGCAGTACATGGAGACGATCCAGACGCCCAGCCTGTCCGACTGCTTCGACATCACCACCGACGGCAGCATCCTCTACGACACCAGCGCCGACCTGAAGGAGATCACCAGGGCGGGCACCACACGCACGATCTGGAGCTGCCGCACGGCGTTCGGCGCCTCGTACAACTGCTATTCGAACACCGTCAACTGGAACCCGGCCGACGACACGATCCTGATGTCGTTCCCGGATCCCAACACGGTCATCCAGATCGACCGCAAGACGGGCGCGATCGTCGCGACGTACGGCGACAAGGCGGGCAGCTACGCGTTCTCGCCGTCCACCTGGCAGTTCGGGTTCCAGCACTACCCGAACATCACCGCGGCGGGGACGCTGCTGGTGTCGTCGCACATGCCGGGCTTCCGCGCGCACGAGACGCCGGCGGGGCCGAACCAGCACGCCTTCATGGAGTTCACGATCGACCGCACGAACAAGCAGCTCGTCGAGAAGTGGATCTACGTCGGCCAGGAGTGGCCGCGCGCCAAGGGGATGGCGATCCGCCTCGCCAACGGCAACACCCTCGCCAACTTCGGCGAGGGCGGCGTGATCCGCGAGCTGACGCCCGACATGAAGACCGCGTTCCAGGTGAAGTTCGACGTCGCCACCGGCAGCGACTTCTTCAACAAGATGGTCTGCAACAACGTCTTCGTCGACGATCTGTACGCGCTGAACGGCGGCGGGCCCAGCTAGCGGCGCGGGCCCGTCACCGGCCCCGGCGCTGCGCGATCCGCGCGTCCGCCGACGCCCAGCCCGCGTCGAGCGCCCGCCCGGGCGTGTCCAGATCGACGAGCACCGGCGCGTGGTCGGACGGGATCGGCTTGCCCTTGCGCGCCTCGCGGTCGATCTCGGCCCAGACGATACGCGCGGCGACGGGCGGCGTCGCCAGCAAGTGATCGATGCGCATGCCGTAGTTCTTGTGGAACATGCCGGCGCGGTAGTCCCACCAGCTGTAGCGCTCGGGCGCGGCGGCCTCGGGATGAAGCCGCCGGTAGCCGTCGACCAGGCCCCAGCCCAGCAGCGCCGCGAAGGCCGCGCGCTCGGGCGACGAGACGTGGGTGCCGCCGTGGCACGCCGCCGGATCCCAGACGTCGGCGTCGCTCGGGGCGACGTTGTAGTCGCCGCCGATGACCAGCGGCTCGTCGGGCCGGCGCGTCTCGTCCAGCCAGCGCTGCAGCCGCCCGTACCAGGCCAGCTTGGCTTGGTAGAAGATGGACCCGACGGTCCGCCCGTTGGGCGCGTAGATGCTGACGAAGCGGATCCCTTCGAACACGGCCGACACCATGCGCGCCTCGCGCAGCGGCTGGTCGTCCGGCGCCTCCTCCGTGGCCGGCGCGTCGAGGGGCAGGCCGAGGTTGGTGATCACGTCGGTGAGGGCGCCGCGGGCGGCGATCGCGACGCCGTTCGCGCCGCCCGAGCCGTGGTGGACCAGCTGATAGCCCGCGCGCGCCAGCTCGTCGCGCGGCACGTCGCCGTCCGCCAGCTTCGTCTCCTGCATCAGCAGGACGTCGGGCCCGGCGCGCTCGAGCCACCACAGCACCTTGGTCAGGCGCGCCTTCAGCGAGTTCACGTTCCAGGTGGCAACCCTCATCGCGTCGGCCGCTACCTTACCCCGGACCTTGCCACCGCGACCGGCGGCAGCACTTTTTCGGTATGCCAACGCGAAATACGAATGAAAAAGCCAAGCGCGACCTCGCGCGGGGGAAGCGGCCATCGACGGCGGCGGGCGAGTATGTCCGCGAGGAGATCGAGCACATCCGACGGGGCCAGCACGGCGCCCGGTCGACGAAGCAGGCGATCGCGATCGGTCTGTCGAAGGCGCGGCGCGCCGGCGTGCCGCTGAAGCCGCCCGCGCCCGGGCGCACGCCGACGCGGACCCGGCGCTCGGCGGAGCGCGATTACGCCACCGGCCAGGGGCGCCGCAAGCCGCGCGCGCCGTCGGGGCGGCGCGGGCAGGCGACCGAGCGCGCCCTCCAGCGCGAGCCGCGTGACGCCGCTTCGCGGGCCGCGCTGGCGCGCCAGGCCCGCGGCGCGGCCAGCCGCCGGACCGCGGCCGAGCGGTCGCGCGCGGCGAAGGAGGCGTCCGCCACCAAGGGGCCGCGCGCGCGATCGCAGGCCGCCAAGCGCGCCGCCGCGACCCGGCGCCGGCGCGGCGAGTAGGGCGGCCGGCGGACCGCGCGGGCCGAGCGGGCCGAGCGGGCAGGGCCATCTCCGCTCGGGACTTGACAGTTAAGTTATAACTTAATAGATCGCTGGGCATGCGAAAGCTGAGCGTGTTCAACCAGGTCTCCATCGACGGCTACTTCCGGACCGCGGACGGCGACATCGGCTGGGTCAAGGCGCCGCAGGGCGACGACCCGGAGTTCAAGGGGTTCATCTCCGGCAACGCTTCGGGCGACGGCGTGCTGCTGTTCGGGCGCAAGACGTACGAGATGATGGCCAGCTTCTGGCCGACGGCGGCAGCTGCCGCCCAGTTCCCCGAGGTCGCCAGGGGGATGGCCAGGGCGGCGAAGGTGGTGTTCTCCAGGACGATGAAGGACGCGGCCTGGAGCAACACCACCGTCGTGAACGGCGATCCCGTCGAGGAGGTCGGCCGGTTGAAGCAGGCGCCTGGCGCGCCGCTGGTGATCCTCGGCAGCGGCAGCCTCGTGGCGCCGCTGGCGCGCGCCGGGCTGATCGACGAATACCAGCTGCTCGTGTTCCCGGTCGTGCTCGGCGCCGGCGTCGGCATGTTCGCCGGGGTGGGCAGGTCGATCGAGCTGAAGTTGACCTCGACGCGCACGTTCAAGAACGGCATCACGCTGCTGGTCTACGCGCCGCGATGACCGCCGCCCGATCCCGCCGCAGGGGCCGCCTGACCGTCGAAGGCGACACCGCCACGCTGGTGTTCGAGCGCGTCCTCGAGCATCCGCCCGCCCACGTCTGGGAGGCGATCGCGACGCCCGAAGGCCTGCGCGGGTGGCTGATGTGCAGCGAGGCGCGCATCGACGGGCGCGCGGGCGGCACCATCGAGATGGTGACCGGCCCGGCGGGCTACCGATCGACCGGGCGGATCCTGGCCTGGGATCCGCCCCGGCTGCTCGAGTACGAGTGGAAGGTCGCGCCCGTGCCGGAGATGCCGCACGGCGAGGACGCGGTGTTCCGCTACCAGCTGGACGGGCGCCCCGACGGCACCACGGCGATGACGGTGACCTACCGCCGCATCACCCGCCAGACGGCGCGCGGGTTCCTGCCGGGGCTGCACGCGTTCCTCGATCGGCTGGAGGCGCAGCTCGCGGGCGCGCCGCTGCCCGATTGGCTGGCGCGCTTCGGCGCGCTGCGCGCGGAGTACCCCGAATGGAGTCACGATGCGGCCGCTGCAACAGAATGACGTCTTCCACGCCATCGCGCACCCGGCCCGCCGCGCCATCCTCATCGAGCTGAAGGACGGCGAGAAGCCGGCCGGCGCGCTGGCGGCGCCGTTCGCGGTCTCGGCCGCCGCCATCTCCCAGCACCTCAAGGTGCTCAAGGACGCCGCGCTGGTGTCGGAGCGGCGCGACGGGCGCCAGCGCCTCTACCAGCTGCGCGCGCAGCCGCTGCGCGCGGTGGTCAGCTGGGTCGACGCGTTCGAATCCCTGTGGAGCGCGCGCTTCGACGCGCTGGCGCGCTACCTCGATCGCAAGCACGGCCGCCGGCCGCGGGTCAGTTCGTCACGCCGGAGATGACGACGTTGGCGAGCATGAGCGACTTGCCGGACGCCGCGCCGCCCGTGTTGTACGGGTAGACGCGCAGGTAGAGGGTCTGCCCGGCCGCGACCGGCACGCCCAGGCTGGCGTAGCTGTTCGTCACCAGCGTATCCTTGGCGCCGCTCAAGGACGCGCCGAGCGCGGTCGGCGACGCGAAGTCGGCGGTCAGCGAGTAGACGACGTCCCAGCGGGTGTTGCTGCCGCCGCCCGACCCGCCCCCGACGGAGACGGTGTCCAGGATGAACGAACCGGTCGTCACCGGGATGGTGAGCTCGACGTAGCGCCCGGGGTTGCGGGCCGACTCGGCGGGCCAGACGCCGTCCGGGGTGTCGAAGCGCGCCGCGCTGAAGCCGACGTTCTTGTTGACGAGGCCGGTCAGCGTCGCGGTCGTCGCGCTGATCGCGCCGTCGGTCATCGCGCCGAGGACGATCGTGCTGCCAGAGACCATCGGCCAGGTCGCCGTGGCCGGCGTCCCGGCGATCGCCACCTTGCCGTTGCCGGTCAGCGCGACCGCGCCGGGGGTCGGGCCGGCGACCGAGTTGCCGTAGTCGGGCGTGACGCTGCTGTGCGCGACGGTCAGGGCGGCGTTGTACGGCACCGAATCGGTCGGCGTGAACCGGACCGTCACCACGCCGCCGACGAACGACGAATCGCAGGCGATCGCGGCGGTCGGCCCGAAGTCGGCGCCGTTGGTCGACACCGCGTAGCCGGCCGGCGCCGTGAGGGTGATGGTCCCGGTGGCGTCGCCGAAGGCGCTCAGCATGAACGTCTTGTCGAGGCTGTTGCCGGCGTAGATGCCGCCGAACGCCAGCGCGCTGGCGTCCATCATCAGCCGCGGCGCCAGCGCCGGCTTGGCGTAGGTGGTCAGGATCCCCTGCGCGTTCAGGGCCCGCACCGCCTCCTGCGCGATCAGCAGCGCGCCGAGGTCGCGGATGTGCGTCTGGTCGCCGGCGATGTAGACGTAGGGGAGGGTGCCCGCGGCGGCGTGGGCGTCGACCATCGTCTTGCTCCAGGCGGTGATGTCGACGATCGGCACGTCGTGCTTGGCGGCGACGGCGCGCGCGGCCGCAGGATAGTCGCCGCGCGCGGCGGTCTCGCCCGTGTAGGGGACGGTGATGTCGTGCTGCCCTTCGATGGTGACGGCCGGCGGCGTCCCCGCCAGGTACTCGCGCACGAACGGCGTGAACAGGATCGGGATGCCGCCGAGCTCGCGCGTCTCGACGATGTAGCGCTCCAGGTAGTCGTAGTAGGTGCCCGCGACCGTGCCGTTCTGGTTGTTGCTGGCGAAGGTGAGGTAGAGGGGCCCGTCGGTGTCGCTCACCTTCTTCTGATCGTTGTGGGCGAACATGATGAACACGAACGCGGGCGTGCCGGCGGTCTTGGCGACCTGGAGCCGCGCCTTCACCTGATCCCAGCGCCCGACCTCGTTGTAGAAGCTGCGGCTGGAGCGGCCGCCGTTCGCCAGCGCGTTGTCGACGGTGGCGTCGGCGGTCAGGAACTGGCCCAGCACCTGCCCCCAGCCGGTCTGATCGGCGGCGTTCGCCGCGTAGGTCCGCATCAGCGAATCGCCGACCATGATGATCTTCAGCGGACCGGAGGTG
>DATBHU010000532.1:0-2139 GCA_036557265.1 Polyangia bacterium | reverse complement strand
CCCGCCCGTGCCGCCGCTGCCGCCGCCGCCACAGCCGGGGCCCATCGAGACGACCGCGAGGAACGAAAGCGCTGAGACGACGAGCCGAGCTCGCACGAAGCCAGGGCGCATGGGCCGCATATTAAGCCGCCGCGCGGAGCGAATGGAACGCCATGATGCCAAGACGCCGGTCCTGAAGGGTCTAGGGTCTGGACGCCTCGATTTCTTCTCCCGGCGTCATGCCGTCATGACGTTTTCTATCGGCGCTTCTTGACCGCCTTCTTCTTGGCGGCGACGGCGCCACGCCGACGCTTCGGCGACCGCGGCCTGGGCGGCGCCTGCTTTTTCGCCTTCACCTTCGTCTTCGTCTTCGCCTTCGCCTTCACCTTCACTTTCGCCTTCGGCTTCGCCTTCGCCTTCGGCTTTGCCGCCACGCGCTTCGGCTTTGCGCGCCCCGGCGGCGTTTTCGCCGCGGCGGGCCTGGGGCGGGGCGGCGGCGGAGGCGGCGGGAGGCCGTACCCGTCGGGCACGCGCGGCGGCTGCAGCAGGCAGGCGAGCACCGGGTACGACGTCGCGTCCATGAAGTTGGCGTAGAACCACCCGGCGGATTCGAGCATCCGCTCCGCGAGGCGCGGCGACGGCAACACGAAGCACGACTGCGCGAGGCTGGCGTGGTCGAGCGCGTAGTGCCTGCGCACGGCGCGCCCCACGGCGTCGGCGACCACCGCGTAGCGATCGCCCGCCTTCAAACGGACGCCGCCCAGCACCGCGTCGGCGACGGCGTTCACCATCAGCGCCAGCGCGTGCGACGTCGCGCCGATCGTCGCTGGCATCGGGCTGAAGAGCAGGATCTCGGGCAGGTCGTGCAGGTAGCCGAGCCCGACCGAATGCGCGAACGCCCCCCGGCTGTCGTCGCTCGGGAAACAGACGGCGTGGTGTCCGCCGTCGAGCGTGCGCACGAAGCTGTCGCTCGGCCGCAGCAGCTGCCTGGCCTCGTAGTGGGCGAGACGCGCGCTCAGGCTGCGGCGGCGATCCTGCGCGAGCAACCGCGGCAGCTGCTTGTACTGGGCCGCCTCCCACGACAGCAGGCCGGCCACGCCGGCGCGGCGCCGCAGGTTCAGCTCGGCCTGCGACCGTGCGGGCGGCGGCCAGGGGGGCGGCGGCACCGGCTCGTAGCGGACGTTGATATGCCCCTCGATCTGCCCCGGGACCTGCCCCTGGCCGGCCTCGGCGCGCGCGACCGTCGGAACCAGACCCGAGGATTCGGCCTCGACCACCACCTCGGGGACGTGCCGCAACAGCTCCGCCACGCAGTCCGCGTACTGCAGCCGATCGAGGCGCCCCGCGTGCCGGTTCAGCACCTGGCAGACGGCGAGCAGCGCCTCGCGCGGGGGCGCGCGCACCGTCAGCTGCAGCGGCCGATCCTCCTCGAACATCATCGACACCGACGCGACGGTGACGCCGTCGCCGGTGAAGCTGCAGCGCAACGCCGACATCAGCGCCGTGTTCGAGCGCAAGAACAGCGACGGATGCCCGCTGACCGGCTGCCAGCCCGCGGGCGCCAGCACCTCGGTCAGCTGCGCGACCAGATCGTCGGCGAGCGGAACGGGCGCGGCCGTCGTCATACCGCCATTCTATCCCTTCGAGGAGCTATCTCTTCACGAACGACCGGCGAGGCGCAAGCGCACCGCGAAGAAGCCGTCGGCGCCGTCGCGCTGCGGCCAGGTGCGGACGGCGCCCGCCCCGTCGACCAGGCGCGCCCAGGGGACGCGGCCGCCGGCGGCGGTGGCGGGCTCGATCGCGAAGCGCGGATGCGCGCGCAGGAACGCGGCGACGACCTCCTCGCACTCGCGCCGCTCGAAGGTGCAGACCGCGTAGACCAGCAGGCCGCCCGGCCGCAGCGCGGGCGCGACGACAGACAGCATGCGCAGCTGCTGCGCGGCCAGCAGCGCGAGATCGCCGGGCGCGCGCCGCGCCAGCGCCTCCGGATGCCGGCGCAGCACGCCGAGGCCGCTGCAGGGAGCGTCGAGCAGGATGCGGTGATAGCGCGGCGTCGCATCGACGAGCGGCCGCGCCAGATCGGCGGTCGCCAGCGTCGCCCCGCGCAGGCCGAGGCGCTGCAGCGTCGCGCGCGCGACGTCCAGCTTGTCCGCCGCGACG
>DATBHU010000531.1:0-17314 GCA_036557265.1 Polyangia bacterium | reverse complement strand
CCACCATCGCCACCACCACCCGCTCGGGATAGGCGAACTTCGCGGCGATCGCGTAGGGGACGCCCGGTCCCATCGTCGCCAGCGTGCCCGACAGCGACGCCATCATGCCGCGCCGGATCTTGATGTCGCGCGCGAACCAGTTGGCCGCCGAACCCGAATCGCTGCACAGGATCGCGCGGTCGGGCAGGCGCGGCGACAGCTCCCAGAAGACGCGCTGGGGGTTGACCGGATCGGCCGGGTTCATCGCCCGCGACTCCAGCACCTTCCACCAGTCGGCGACGCTCTCCTCGATCTTCTTGCGCCACGACCTGTCGGTCTTGCGCTGGAGGAAAGGCACCAGCGCGCGCAAGGTCGCGGCGGCGTCGCCGACCAGGTTCACTTCCATCGGAAAGCGGAGGCTGGTGCGGCGGGCGGCCAGGTCGATCTGGACGCCGCGCGCCTTGTCCTCCTCGGGCAGGAACTCCGAGTACGGAAAGCTCGACCCGATCATGAACAGCGTGTCGCACTCGGCCATCAACTCCCAGCTCGGCTTCGTCCCGAGCAGGCCGATCGATCCCGTCACCCAGGGGAGATCGTCGGGCAGCACCGCCTTGCCGAGCAGCGCCTTCGCCACGCCCGCCCCGAGCAGATCGGCGACGTGCGCGACCTCCTCGGACGCGCCCAGCGCGCCCTGGCCGACCAGCATCGCCACCTTCGCGCCCGCGTTCAGCACCTCGGCGGCGCGCCGCAGCCCGTCCTCGAACGGGGTGACGCGCGGGGCGTGGAAGCCGATGCCGGTGTGAACGGTGCCGTGCTTGTGCGGCGCGGCCGCGACGGCCTTCATCTCCTGGACGTCCTTGGGGAGGATGATGCAGGTGACCGTGCGCTCGGCCATCGCGATGCGCACGGCCCGGTCGACCAGCTGCCGGATCTGCACGGGCGACATCGCGGTCTGCACGTACTCGTGCGCGACGTCCTTGAACAGCGACTGCAGATCGACCTCCTGCTGGTATTCGCCGCCCATCGCGGCGCGATCGGTCTGGCCGACGATGGCGACCACCGGCTGGTGATCCATCTGCGCGTCGTAGAGCCCGTTGAGCAGGTGGATCGCGCCCGGACCGGAGGTGGCGACGCAGACGCCGACCTGGCCCGTGAACTTGGCGTGGGCGCAGGCCATGAAGGCGGCCATCTCCTCGTGCCGCACCTGGATGAACTTCAGCTCCTCGACGGTGCGAAACGCGTCGACCACGCCCAGGATGCCGTCGCCCGGATAGCCGTAGACGCGCTTGATGCCCCACGCGCCGAGCCGCCGCAGAATGAACTCGCCCACTGTCGTCGCCACCATCCGCCTCCGCCCAAAACCTAAGTGCGTCGACGGGCGAATGTCAGATTCCGGCCGACCCCCGACGGCGCCGAGCTTGCATTGGCGCTCGCCCTGGGCAGGTTCGGGGCGTGGGCGAGCGTGCGGCTGGCGCTGCTCGGCCGGTGATCGGCCGAGGTCCGAAGATCGAAGCGGTCGACGTGTCGACCTACGTGATCCCGACCGACGCGCCCGAATCCGACGGCACGCTCGAATGGGATCGAACCACGCTGGTCGTGGTCGAGATCGCAGCGGGCGGGGCGCGCGGTCTCGGCTACACGTACGCGGCGGCCGCGGCGGGCGGCGTCGTGCGCGAGCAGCTGGCGAAGCTCGTCCTCGGCGCCGACGTGTTCGCGATCGCCGCCATCAACGCGCGGATGCTGGAGGCGATCCGCAACCTCGGCCGGCAGGGGATCGTCGCGACCGCCCTCTCGGCCGTCGACACCGCGCTGTGGGACACGAAGGCACGTCTCCTGCATATGCCGCTCGCGGTGCTGCTCGGGACGGCGAAGCCGGGCGTCCCCGCCTACGGCAGCGGCGGCTTCACCTCGTACACGATCGACCGCCTGCAAGAGCAGCTCGGCGGCTGGGCCGGCCAGGGGCTGAGGCTCGTCAAGATGAAGGTCGGCCGCCAGCCGGGCGAGGATCCGGCGCGCGTTCACGCCGCGCGCGCGGCGATCGGCGATCGCGCGCAGCTGTTCGTCGACGCGAACGGCGCCTACGGGCGCAAGCAGGCCCTCGCGCTCGCCGAGCGCTTCGCCGCCGACGACGTCCGCTGGTTCGAGGAGCCCGTCAGCTCCGACGATCTCGACGGCCTGCGCCTGATCCGCGATCGCGCGCCCGCCGGCATGGACATCGCCGCCGGCGAGTACGGCTACGAGCCGTTCTATTTCCGCCGCATGCTCGACGCCGGCGCCGTCGACGTCCTGCAGGCCGACGCCACCCGCTGCGGCGGCGTCAGCGGTTTTGTCACGGCGCACGCGCTGTGCGACGCGCGCGGCCTGCCGCTCTCCGCCCACTGCGCGCCGGCCCTGCACGCGCACCTCGGCTGCGCGCTGACCCGGGTCCGCCACGTCGAATACTTCCACGACCACCAGCGCATCGAGCGCATGCTCTTCGAGGGCGCCCCGGTCCCCCGCGACGGGCTGCTGTCACCCGATCTCGAGCGACCAGGCCTCGGCCTCGACTTGAAGCGCGCCGATGCGGCGCGATTCGCCGCCGGGGGATAGCGGCTTGGGCTCGGCGACGGGGATCTCCTGTCGCCCAAACCCGACATCCGCGAATTCAAGTTGGGCGCGGCCGCCCGGGCAGTACGCATCCGCGAAATCAAGTTGAGCGCGGCCGCTCAGCGCAACATCCGCGAATTCAAGTTGGGTGGGGTCGCGGCGCCGTGGCGGGGTGCTCCTCGACCCGCAACGGCCCCCCGGCGCGTCTCCAGCCGACGCGCGCCATCCACGTCCCCGGCGGCGCCGTCGCCTGCGGCGCGCCGGTGTCTGCGGGCGCGCGCTGCCACCCCGAAAAATGCGGCCCCGAGCTGCACGGGTCGACGCACGCGGGCGCGCGGAGATGCTTGCGGAAGTTGAGCAGCACGTAAACCATGCTGTTCCGCATCTGGCGCGGCGTCGTCAGCGCGCGCGCGTGGTAGCGATCGCCGACGACCTGGCCCTTGCGCCCGAGCGCGCGGTTGACCGCGAGCGCCAACCGGATTGCCAGCCCGTGCATGCCCCCGCGGGCGCGGCGCGCCTCGTCCCCCTCAACGATGAAGTGGCCGTGGTCCTGCTGGATCGAGAAGTGGATCACCCGGAACCGGTCGACCGATGCTCGGGCGATGGCGCGCCGGAGCGCCCCGAACACCCGCGGTGAGCGGAGCGACGGCAACCCCGGCGTCGCTCGGATCGTGACCTGCACCGGATAACGCGGATCGACCTTCGGCCGCGTGTCGTGAGGCATCGACGGACGGCCGCGCCGTTTTCGCCCGGCGCCCTTGCGCGCGCCGCCCCATGTGCGCGCCGCCGCGAGGGGCAAGCTGAGCTGACGCCGCCGTCGCACCGTCTTGAGTCCGCGCATGTCCGGTTGTCGGCGCGCGGACCGCGGGCGGTTGCGTGATGTGTGGGAAGGGCGACACGGGCTCGAAGGAGCGAGGGAGCGAGGCAGCCTCCGGGCGCAGTTGATTCCGCGGATGTCGCGGCGCCCGACGCCGGTAGATTGGGCGCGGCGCTTCGCGGGCGGCCCCCAACTTGATTGCGCGGATGTTTGTCGCCGCCGATTGGGTGGCGAATCGTGAGGAGCTGCCGCCTGCTACTGGCCGTAGCGCACGTAGACGGCGCCGGTGGCGGCGTCGCTGCCGCGCGCGTTGGGCGCGGCGGTGACCAGATCGCCGATCTGATCGTTGTCGGTCTGCGTGGGGTCGCCGTTCAGCTGTCCGCCGGCGACGGCGCTGCCGAGGGCGTCGCCTTCGGCAGCGCCGTAGACCTGCTCGAAGATCCGGAACCGGCGGCTGGCGTCGGCCTTGTAGAGGTAGGCGGCGCCGATGGCCACGCGGCCCGGGCGGCTGACGTTCGGCGCGCCGACCACCAGGCGCAGGCCGACCGGGCTGGCGCTGCCGGCCCGCGTGCTGGCGAGCGCGCTGCCGAACAGCCCGCCCGTCTCGTATCCCGCGATCTTGATGGTGGTGTCCGTGTTCGTCGTCGACAGCATCGGGGGCAGGAAGAGACCGGTGCTGTGCTTGAAGACATAGACGGCGCCGTTGCCGTCGTCGCCGGGCGCGCCGACCAGCAGATCCTCGCCGCCCCCGGAGGTGTCGGCGATCAGCAGCGCCTTGCCGAGCTGGGATTTGACGTCCGTGCCGGTGATCGTCGGGGTGGCCGACGCGACGTCGATCGGCGCGGTGCCCGTCGGGTCGACGGCCGAGAACAGATAGACCCGGCCGCGCGTCCTGGCCGTGTCGTCGACGTCGCGGTAGGTCGGGTCGCCGAGCGCGATGTCGAGCGGCTTGCCGGAGTCGGGCGCGTCGTCGAGCTCGCCGGCGGCCATCGCGGCGACGGCGGCGCCCGTGAAGATCGGATGGTCGGCCGTGTCGGCGTCCAGCTGCCGGGGCGTTCCGGGCGTGGCCGGCGGCCTGACGTCGCTGAGCAGGTGCGTCACCATCGCGCCCGGCGCCGACGCCAGGATGAACGGCACGACGCCGCGGCTCTTGCCGACGGCGAGCAGAGTGCTCCCCAGCGCGGCCGTGCCGCTGGACATCGTCGCCTTCCAGACGATGTCGGCGCCGGTGGTGGCAGCCGTCGACAGATCGACCGTGCGGCTGTTGCGAAACATCAAGCGTCCGAACACCACGTAGATGCGGCCGCGCCCGAGGTCGGCGCCGGGCGCGCCGGCGACGATGTCGCCGATGCCGTCGCCGTCGAGGTCGACGCAGGCGATTGACGTCCCGAGGTGCTCGGCGATGGCCGTGCCGTAGAAGACCGTCGCCTTCGCGTTCTGGGCCGCGAGATCGACGGTCGTCCCGGTCGGCCAGCCGCCCCAGACGATGTAGACGGCGCCCGTAGCCGCCAGGTTGACGCCGCCGTCGGCGGGCGCGCCGATGACGATGTCCTGGGCCCCGTCGCCGTCCACGTCGCACACCGCCAGCGACGACATGTTGACGTCGGCCTGGCGGCCCCAGACGGCGATGTCAGTGGTGGCCGTCCCGAGATCGGTCGTGCGCGTGTTCGCGCCGACGGGGCTCATGTCCGTCTGCAGGCGGAGCGCGATCGCGCTGTCGCCGCCGGGGGGCAGGGTGGGGGCGGCGCCGTCCGCCGAGGCGATCAGGTCGTCGCTGTCGAACGCCATCGCCTTCACGGTCATGTTCAGCGCGACCTGGCTGTCGGCCTTCACCCGGAACGAGACCGTCGGGTCCGGGCGGACGAACTCGGCGACGAGCTCCAGCGCGCCGTCGCCGTCGAGGTCCTCGGTGGTCACGCCGATCCCGTCCGGGTTGTCCGGCATCTGGAAGGCGAAGCCGCCGTGGTCGGCGCTGATGGCGACCTTCATGCTCGCCGCGCCCGTGGAGTCGCCGAGGTCGACGCTGATCTTCAGGCCCGGCCCTTCCTTGCTCGCGCAGCCAATCGCCGCGAAGCCGATCGACGCGCAGCCGATCGATAGGATCGCCAGCGCCAGCCCGCTGCGTCGTCGCGTCACGGCCGCCCCACCGGCGTCCCGGAGATCACCAGCTCGTTGCTCGCGCCGGGCCGCGTCTCGATGTACGTGACCGCGCCGGCGCCGGCCACCACCGCGCCGACGGCCGTCCAGAACCACCACTTCTGGTACCAGCGCTGCGGTTCGCGGCGCAGCGCGATCGGGGCCGCCACCTGAAGGCGGAAGGGCAGCGTGGGCGATCCGCTCTCCGCCACCACGCCGCCGTGCTCGTCCAGCGCGCGCACGTAGTAGTCGACCCGCGCGCCCGGCGACAGCGACGGCGCGGGGACGGCCAGCGCCGCCGGCGGCGTCGCCCGCGTGGTCAGGAACGCCCCCGTGTCGGCGGTCCGGTAGCCGAGCTCCAGCACCGCGACCATCTTCTCGCTGTCGCCTTCGACCTTCACGTCGATGCGCGCGGGCTGGTTCGCGGCCACGTCGCCGAGCGGCGTCTGCACCAGGCGCAGCCCGCCGCCCGCCGTCTTGCGCGCCGCTTCCAGCGCGGCGGCCTCCTGGGGCTTCGGGTCGGCGATCTCGATGGTCCGCTGCAGCTCCAGAGCGCGCCGGAACTGCACCTCGGCGGCGAGCGGATCGCCCTGGCCGGCGGCGACGCGCCCGCGCAGCAGGTAGCTCTCCGCCAGCAGCTCGCGCCCGTTGTCCGGCGCCCGCAGCAGCCGGTCCAGGACGGCAGCGGCGTCGTTCAGCTGTCCCGCCTCGAACATGGTCCGGGCCAGCTGCAGCGCCTCGGCGCCCCTGGCCGCGGCGATCTTGCTCTGGCGCTCGCGCGCCTCGGCGGCGGCGACCGCCGGCCCGAGCTCGCCGATGAACTGCTCGGCGTCAGGGCGGAACTTCGACGAGGGCGCCTCGCGCACCAGCGCCTCGTAGTAGTGAAGGGCGCGCCGACCGAGCTCGCTGCGCTGCTCCGCCTCCCACTGCTTGCGGTAGCACTGACCGAGGTTGAACAGGATCTCGGGGAGGCGGGACAGCGCGTAGGCGCGCTCGAACTCGGCGATGGCGTCGGCGTATTTCCCCAGGTTGTACGCGGCGTTCCCGCGCCCGAACGCCGCTTTTGCTTCGTCGCGTCGGGCGGCCGCCTGGGCGGCCTCCGGATCCGTCGCCGCACGCGCGCCGCCCGCCCCGCCGGGCAGCAGCGTCGGCGACACCGAGGCGATGAGCGCAGCGAGCGCCATCGTCGCAACGGTCGTCCCCGTCCTCCGCATCGCCGCCACTATTACACGCGCGCGCGGATTCACGGAATATCCGCTTGCGTTGCTCGTTCACGCCAGCGTACCGTTTTGCGCGCCAACGTTCGCGTTCGAACGTTGCGACGTCGCAACGGAGGGGGAACGGATTTGATGAGCAGGCCCAGAGTTTCTTACCAGGGGGCCGGGCGCGTTTCGATCGCGGTGGCGGTCGTTGCGCTCGCGCAAGCAGGCCTCGGGTGCACGCGCAGCGGCGCCGTGCAGGTCGATCGGGCGGACGCCGCCGTGACGTTCCAGTCGGCCGAGGTGACCCGACCGGCCACCTGGCAGAACCTGTGGGGGAGCTGGCCGTTCGCCCGCTACTACCACTCGATGGTCTACGACTCGGACCGCAAGCTGATGGTGCTGTTCGGCGGCCAGGCAGGTTCGAACGGTCCTTACTTCGACGACACCTGGGAGTGGGACGGCGCGCGCGGCCTCTGGAACGAGAAGACACCGGCGCCGAACGGCACGATGACCTCGACCTCGAGCCCGCCCCCGCGCACGCAGCAGATGATGATCTACGACGCCGTCCGGAAGAAGACGGTCATGTTCTCGGGCTGGCAGCCGCAGGCCAGCATCTACGCCCCCGATCAGTGGGAGTGGGACGGCACCACCTGGAAGGAGCTGCTGCTCGATACGCAGCCGAACCCGCGCTACGGCGCGACCTGGGTCTGGGACTCGGATCGGAACCGCGCCGTTCTGTTCGGCGGCTTCTGCCAGAACCCCAGCGGCGGCACGACGGCTCGTTGCAACGACGTCTGGGAGTGGGACGGGACGGGGACGGGCACCTGGACCAACCGGACCCCCGCGGCCAGCGCGATGCAGCCGTCGCCGCGCATGTATCACCACGCCGCCTACGACGCGAGCCGCAAGAAGATGGTCGTTTTCGGCGGCTACACCGGAGCGGGCGTCGCCACCACCGGCACCTGGGTCGACGAGACCTGGGAGTGGGACGGCTCGGGCACCACCGGCGTCTGGACGAAGGTGACGCCCGCGTCGGGCAGCTCGATCCCCTACTACTCGAGCGACATCCAGCTGGTCTACGACGCCGGCCGCAGCACGATCGTCGCGTACTACTACCTCTCGTATATGTGGGAGTACGACCCGGTCACGCCCAAGTGGACCCCGATCACCACGACCAAGGCGAACACGGGCGACTCGGATTCGCCTCCTTACAGCTACGGGCAGCTCGTCTACGACCCGCTGCGGGCTCAGATCGTCGCGTTCGGCGGCCAATACTATGGGCGCGATCTGTGGGAGCTCGACGGCACGACCAAGTTGTGGGTCAACCGCTCGGTCCCGACCAACGGGCCGATCCAGCGCCAGTCACCCTGCGTCGCCTACGACGGCAAGCGCGGCAAGCTGATGCTGTTCGGCGGCTACACCAGCGTCAACAACCTGTACAACCAGGACATCTGGGAGTGGTCGGGCACCGACGCCACCTGGACGCCGCGCGCGAACCTGAACACCAAGCCGCCCGGGCGTCAGTCGGGGGCGATGGTCTACGACAGCAGCAGCCGCGACCAGCTCATACTCTGGGGTGGCTCCGGCACCGGCGTCACGAACGATCTCTGGTCGTGGTCGCCGACGACGCGCAACTGGACGCTGCTCCCGACCGCCGCGGGCAGCGCCGCGGCGCCCGGCAACGCCGCGAACGCGCCGATGTTCTACGACGCCAAGCGCGACAAGCTGCAGCTCTGGATCAACTACTACACGAACTTCGAGTTCGATCTCGCGACCAGCACCTGGACGAACCGCTACGACAGCAAGAACCCGCCGCCCGCGGGCTTCACCAGCCGCAGCTACTACGAGATCACCTACGACACCGATCGCAGCAAGATGCTGTTCGTCCTCGGGCTCTCGGGCGGCTCGCCCTCGGTCTGGGACGCGGACGTCTGGGAGTGGGACGCGGCCACGAACGTGTTCACGGAGCGGCAGCCGCCGGCCGCCGGGCCGAATCCCCCCGGCCGCGACCAGCACGCCGTCTCGTACGACCCTTCGCGCCGGGTGGTGGTGCTCTTCGGCGGCTATGGCGAGGCGGCGCCCGTCACGAGCATGCAGCTGAACGACTCGTGGGAGTGGGACGGCGTCAGCGGCGCCTGGACCGAGACCACCCCGGGCGGCGTCAAGCCGCTGGCGCGCGTCAACCCGATCCAGATCTTCGATTCGCTGAAGGCGACCACGCTGGTGTTCGGCGGCTCGGTCGGGGCCGACGGCACGTACGGCCCCCAGGAGATCTGGGAGTACCTCGCCAACAGCTCGCCGCGGCCGAACGGGTCGGGCTGCTCGGCGGCCAGCGCGTCCAGCTGCGCGTCCGGTTACTGCGTCGACGGCGTCTGCTGCGAGCAGTCGACCTGCACGGGCACCTGCATGTCGTGCAACGTGCCGGGGATGGCGGGCAAGTGCCTTCCCGTCCCGGTCGGGTCGGGCGATGACAGCTGCCCCTCGGATCAGGCGTGCGACGCCAGCAAGGCGTGCAAGAAGCTCCTCGGCCAGCAGTGCGGCGGCTTCGCCGACTGCGCGAGCGGCCACTGCGCGGACGGCGTCTGCTGCAACACCGACTGCAACGACAGCTGCAAGACGTGCAACCTGGCCGCCAGCCGCGGCACCTGCTCGTTCGTGCCGGCCGGCAACGAGGATCCGGTGGGCGCGCCGTCCTGCGTCTCCACGGTGGCGCCCGATCAGGGGCGGTCGTGCGACGGCGCCGGCACCTGCCAGAACCTGCCCAAGGGGGTCGGCAAGCCGTGCACGGCGGGCGGGCAGTGCATGACCGGCTTCTGCATCGACGGCGTCTGCTGCAACAGCCAGTGCGCCATGACCTGCTACCAGTGCGATCGCGCCGGGTCCATCGGGTCGTGCGCGCCGGTCCTGAGCGGCGGGGTCGATCACAGCGCCACCACGCCGTGCGACGGGGCCGGACAGTCGTGCAACGGCTCGGGCACGTGCGCGACGGGCAAGAAGCCGAACGGCTCGACGTGCGCCGCCGCCGCCGACTGCACCAGCAACTACTGCGTCGACGGCGTCTGCTGCGTGAGCGCCTGCACCAGCACCTGCCAGGCGTGCAACGTGGCCGGCTCGGCCGGCGCGTGCGTCAACCTGCCGGCCGGCTCGCAGGACGCGAACTCGTCGCCCCTCTGCAACGGCAGCTCGTACTGCGACGCCGCCGGCACCTGCCAGACGGGGAGCAAGCCGAACGGGATCAAGTGCGCGGCCGCGTCGGAGTGCGGCTCGGGCTACTGCGTGGACGGCGTCTGCTGCGTCAACGCGTGCACCGGCGTCTGCAACACCTGCAACGGCGACGTGCCCGGAAACTGCGGGTTCGAGCGGACAGGCTTCGCGGATCCCGGCTGCCCCTCCGGCCAGTTCTGCGGAGACGACCACATGTGCGCGATGGGCAAGAAGCCCAACGGCGCCACCTGCACGCTGGACATCGACTGTGGCTCCTCCTACTGCATCGACGGCACCTGCTGCGAGAGCATCTGCGCCGGCACCTGCCGCACCTGCGCCAACGCGACCGGGAGCTGCACGTTCGCGGCGTCCGGCAGCGACCCCCACATGAACTGCAAGGGCGAGAAGGGGTGCGGTGGGACGTGCAACGGCCAGGGGGCTTGCAACTGGGCGCCCGCGACGCAGTCGTGCCGCCCGGCGGGCTGCCAGAACGATCTCGGCCTGATCACGAAGGAGCTGTTCTGCGACGGCGCCGGTAACTGCGACCCGAAGGACGCGGACGTCATGCAGAACTGCGACGGGTTCGGCTGCGACATGACGGCGGGCGGCGGCGCGACGTGCCGGACCGACTGCCAGACCGATCCGGAGTGCGCGATCCGGCGCTACTGCGAGGTGGTCGCGGACGGCGGCGTCGCCGACGGCGGCGCGAAGTCGACCTGCCCGTCGCAGTTCGTGCTCGGCCACGTCTGCTTGCGCAACACGCAGTGCCTGTCGGGGACGTGCAGCGACGGCGTCTGCTGCGACAAGAACTGCGACAAGTGCGGCAGCTGCAACACGCCGGGCAAGGAAGGGACGTGCATCCCGATCCCCGCCGGGACCGACCCCGAGATGGAGTGCATCAGCAACGCGAGCGACCCGATGAAGAAGTGCGCGGGGCTCTGCAACGGCCAGGCGGCGTGCCAGTACCCGCTGGCCGGGACGGCCTGCGGCCTGTGCGCGGCGTGCGACGGCTCCGGCCTCTGCAACCAGCTGCCGGCGTCGAAGGACGACTCGATGTGCGGCACGATCGAGTGCACCGGGCTCAACACCACCACGTGCAGGGTCTACAGCGATCTGACCAGCAACCGCTGCGACTCGGTCGGCATGTGCAAGGTGAAGAACACGGTCAAGGCCTGCACGGTCTTCACCGACACCTGCACCGGCACCGGTGGCGCCGGCGGCAGCACCGGGGCGGGTGGCAGCGGTACAGGCGCGGGCGGCAGCACCGGCGGCAGCGCGGCCGGGCGCGGCGGCACGACCGGCGCGGGCGGCACCAGCACCACCGGGACGGCCGGCGCGACCGGCACCGACGGCGGCGCCGGCAAGGGCGGCGGCGGGGGCGGGGGCTGCTGCTCCGTCGGCGGCGCCGACATGCCGAGCAGCCTGGGGACGCTGCTGGTGCTCGCGTGTGTCGTGCTCGCGCGGCGTCGGAGGCGCTAGTCCCGCACGTTTGATGGGAAACAACGGCGGCGGCACGCACGATCCGACGATCGATCGGCGGCACGGCGACGCCGCCGGCTCCGGTGATCTGCCCGAGGGGATGCAGGTCGGCGAGTACCGCGTCCTCAGGAAGATCGGCGAGGGCGGGATGGGCGCGGTCTACGCCGCCGTCCAGCCCGTGATCGGCAAGCGCGTCGCCATCAAGGTGCTGGCGCCGCACATCGCGAAGAACCCCGAGCTGGTGCGCCGCTTCGTCGACGAGGCGCGCGCCGTCAACAAGATCGGGCACCCGAACATCGTCGACATCTTCTCGTTCGGCTGGCTGCCCGACAAGCGGCACTACTTCGCGATGGAGTTCCTCGACGGGCACAGCCTGGCGGACCGCATGAAGCGCGGCCCGTTCCAGCCCGACGAGGCGCGCCGCCTGCTGCGCCAGATCTGCCAGGCGCTGGAGGCGGCGCACCGCCAGGGGATCGTCCACCGCGACCTGAAGCCCGACAACATCTGGGTCGTGCAGCCGCAGCACGGCGACTCGTACGCGAAGCTGCTCGACTTCGGCATCGCGAAGTTGATGGGCGACGTCGACGAGGGCCAGCGGACGCAGACCGGCATCGTGATGGGGACGCCCGCGTACATGTCGCCCGAGCAGTGCCGCGGCGTGAACGTCGGCAAGGGCACGGACATCTACGCGCTCGGGATGATCCTGTACGAGATGTTCGCGGGCCAGCTTCCCTTTAAGGGCAGCTTCGCCGAGCTGATCACGCACCACCTCATGACCGTGCCGGAGGCGCCTTCGCGGCACCGGCCGATGCCGCGCGCGCTCGAGCAGCTGATCATGCGCTGCCTCGAGAAGGACGCCGCGCATCGCCCCCAGTCCGCCGAGGAGTTGGCCGGGGGGATCGAGGCTGCCCTGTCCGCTGCGGGCGCTGACGCGGCCACCGCGGCCGTCGTGCCGGTGGTCCCGCTGGTCCAGGGATCGGCGGTCGCCCCGGCCTCGCCGCCCGGGCCCGAGCCGCCCCGGACGGATCCGCCCGGCGACACGCTGGCGCCGCCGCCGGGACGCACGGCCGCGGATCTGACGATGCAGCCGGCGCGCTCGCGCCGGCCCCTGCTGTGGGCCGGGGTCGTGGGCGTCGGCGTGCTGGCCGCGGTCCTGCTGGCGCTGCAGGGGCGGCACGGCGGCGGCGACCGCGGGCCGCTGGTGGTGGTGGCCGACGCGCAGGCCCCGTCGACCGGCGCGCCCGCGAAGCCGATGCCCGGGCGCGCGCACGTGGTGGTCAAGGGCGCCGACGTCGCGCGCGTGCTGGTCGACGGCAAGCTGGTGGCGGCGGGGGTGCGCGAGGCGCGCATCCTGGACCTCGCCCCCGGCGAACCGCACGCGCTGCGCGTCGAGGCGGTCGATCGCGCGCCGCACGAGCGGGCGTTCACGGTCGCTGCCGGGGCGGAGGCGGAGCTGGAGGTGTCGCTGGCGCCGGCCGCGGCGGCCGCTCCCGAGACCCACCCGCCGCCGCACGCGCGGCGGCACGAGACGCCGGGGCCCGCCGCCACGGCCAAGACCCCCCCGACGGCGCCGCCCGCGCCCGGTCCGGGAGCGTCAAAACCCCGACATCGCGACGGCCTGGTGGGCGACGACATCTTCGACAGCAAGTAGCGAAGGCGGCTCGATTTGGTGCGACGCCCCTTGCCTTGTGCGCGCGGCGCTGCTTTGATCATCGGGCAATGCCGCGCGTGAGGTTCACCGCCGGGGGGCGTTCGGTCGTGGCCGGGTTGGTGGCTGCGCTCGCCGCGACGACCGCGCTGGCGGCGACGGGCGGCGCCGGCCCGCGTCCGGCCCCCGCGGCGGCGGCGGCCAAGCCGCGCCCCGGTGAGATCGAGGCGCGCCGGCGCGAGGAGATCGATGCGCTGCAGAGGCAGGACGTCGCCGACGCGTTGAAGCGGCGCTTCAACATCGACGTCGACTGGCGCACCACGCCGCTCGACCGGCTGGTCGACATCCGCGTGCGCGCCGCCAAGGCGGCGGAGCTGCAGCAGCGCCTGGGCGTCTCCGTCGACTGGCAGCGTTACAGCTGGATCGAGCTCGAGGCCTTGCGCCGCACGCTGCTCAACTTCGAGAACTATCGCGACGAGCACGCACCGCAGCCGCCCGCCGTCGCGGGCGGGCGCGCGCCGGCGCCGCCGCCTCCTCCGTCGGCCCGGGCCGACGACCTGGTCTCGCCCACCTTCAAGACGCCGGCGGTGCCGCGGGGCGGGCGCGCGACCGATCCCGACGGGGTGATGCGCCCGACGTTCGCGCCCCGGCACGCGATGGCCGTGCGCGATCCGGACGGGGTGATGCGCCCGACGTTCATGGCGCGGCCGCGGCTGTCGACGGCGGCCGCCGATCCCGACGGGCTCATCATCCCGACATTCACGCGGTTCCGGCACGCGTCGTCGGGCGAGGCGGACGACGTCATGAATCCGACACGACCAACCGATGAAGGGGCAAGGGCGCCCGCCCGTTGGTGACGCACGGCCGCCCGGGCTAGAATCCGAATTCCCCCGATGGTCGGCAAGAAGATCAACAACTACGAGCTGCGCGAGCTCGTGGGTGACGGCGCGATGGGGGTCGTCTACCTGGCGGAGCACCCGGTTTTGCGGCGCCGCGCCGCGGTAAAGCTGCTGAAGCGCCAGTACCTGGAGAGCCCGAGCCTGGTCGCCCGCTTCGTGAACGAGGCGCGCGCCGCGGCCGCCATCCACCACCCGAACGTCATCGAGGTGATCGACGTCGGGATGATGGAGGACGAGGTCCCGTACATCATGATGGAGTTCCTCGAGGGCGAGCCGCTGTCGCGGCGGCTGACCCGCGAGCGGCTGGGGGTCGGCAAGGCGGTCGACATCGCGATCCAGTCGGCGCGTGCGCTCGCCGCGTCGCACGCGCTGGAGATCGTCCATCGCGATCTCAAGCCGGAGAACCTGTTCCTCGTGCCCGATCCGATGTCGGCCGGCGGCGAGCGGGTCAAGGTGCTCGACTTCGGCATCGCGAAGCTGCGCCCGGACTGGGGTGGCAGCGACGGGCCGAAGACGCGCACCGGCGTCATCTTCGGAACCCCGGCGTACATGTCGCCCGAGCAGTGCCGGGGCCTGAACGACGAGGTCGACGCCAGCACCGACGTCTACGCGCTCGGCTGCATCCTGTTCGAGATGCTGTGCGGGCGCGCGCCGTACATCTCGCAGGGGTGGGGCGACGTCCTGATGATGCACATGAGCGATCCGATCCCGCAGGCCAGCAAGGAGAACATGCGCGTGCCGGCCGCGATCGATCAGGTGATCAGGACGGCCCTCTCCAAGAAGAAGACGGATCGCTACTCGAGCATGCGCGACATGCACCGCGCGCTGGCGCAGGCGCGCAACGAGGTGGAGGACACGCCCGCGCCGCTGGTGAAGACCGATCCGGCGCTGCCCGCGGTGGTGATGGGGGTGGACGCGCTCGCGAACGGCCGCGCCTCCGGCGCGGGCGCAGCGTCGGGTGCCGGTTCGGGCGCGCACGGGGCGGGCGATACGTTCGTGGCGGTCGAGACGGTCGCGCCGGCCGACCGCCGGCGGCGGCGCTCGTACATCGTGGCGGGCGCGATCGCGCTGGGCGGGCTGGCGGGCATCGTCGCCCTCACGGTCGCCCTCCGCCACCCGGCGGCCACGACGGAGCCGCGCCAGGCGACGGCGACCGTACCGGCCGTGACCGCGCCCGATCCGGCGCCGTCGTCGGCGGCGCGGCCGCCCACGCAGCCGACGCCCCCGGCCGCCGGCGACGAGGGGCCGAGGCCCGGTGACAAGTCCGGTGAGAAGGCCGGCGACGAATCCGGCGCGCCCACCCCGACGCTGGCCGTGCAACGCGGACAAGGTGGATCCGACGACAAGGTCACCAAGCTGAAGGCCGCGAAGCCGCACCGGCGCTCGGCGGGCGCGCACAGAAAAGACCCGGTCAAGTGGTAACTTTTCGCGGCTCGGCCTACGCTAGTGCCCGGATATGTCTGGGCGGCCGTCGTTCGTTGCGATCATTGTCGCGTTTCTGGGGGTGACGATCGGGGTCCCGGCCGCCGCGCACGCGGCCGACAGCCGCGAGGCGCGCGAGCGCGAGGCGCGCAAGGCGTGCTTCACGGGCAACGTCGATCGCGGCGTCGAGATCCTCGTCGATCTGTACGGGGAGACCGGCCACCCGAACTACATCTACAACCAGGCCCGCTGCTTCGAGCGCAACGGCAAGTACGACCAGGCGGTCCTCAGCTACGAGGACTACCTGCGCAAGGCGACCAACCTGCCCGAAGCGGAGCGCGCCCAGGTCGAGAAGTCGATCGCCGAGCTGCGCGCGAAGCTCGCCTCCGACGCCGAGGGCGGCGCCACCGCCGCGCCCGCGCTGTTGGCGCCGACGATGGACGCGGCCACGGCGGCGCCGGCGGCGAAACCGCCCGAGCCGTCGCTGCTTCCGACCCCCGCGGGCGACACGGCGGGCGGCGCCGACTGGTCCTGGCAGCGGAAGGCTGGGGTGATATCGCTGGTCGCCGCCGGCGGCGGGCTGGCGGTAGGGGTGGCCGGCTCGATCCTGCGGCACAGCCGCGGCAACGACTTCAACGGCGCCTGCACCTACTTCCAGGGGCAGCCGGCGCCGATCACGGACACCTCGGGGGCCGACTGCCGCGGGAAATACGACGCGGTCCAGGGCGCCGATCGGATGATGTGGATCGGCTACGTCAGCGCCGGCGTGCTCGCGGGCGCGGGCGCGACGCTGCTGCTGCTCGCGCCGCGGCGACAGCCGGGCGCCTGGGCCGCCCGCTGCGCGCCCACGCTGGCCAGCACCGGCGTCGCCTGCGGGTGGAGCTTCTGAGCGTGCGGGCGGCGTGGCGGGCGCTGGCGCTCTGCGCCGCCGCCGCCGCGTGCACGCCGCTGCGCATGACGCCGCCCGAGACCGGGGGCGGCGGCGCCGGCGGCAGCGCGACGGGTCGGGGCGGTACCGGCGGCGGCGGGGCGGGCACGGGTGGCACGGCCGCGAGCGGGGGCGGCACGGCGGGCGCCGGCGGCGGCATCGCAGGCGCCGGCGGCATCGCAGGCGCCGGCGGCAGCGGCGGTGGGGCCGGCGCGGGCGGGAGCGCGGCGGGCGCTTCCGGAGGCGCGGGCGGCGCGGGCGGGAGCGGCGGCCGCGGTGGCGCCCCGGGCGGCGCCGGCGGCCGGGGTGGGGCGGCGGGAGGCGCCGGCGCGGGAGGCGCCGTCGAGCCTCCCGGCCTGATTGCGTTCTGGCGCTTCGACGAAGGGAGCGGCACGACCGTCGCCGACAGCTCCGGCAACGGCCAGACCCTCGCGCTGTCAGCGACGGGCGCGGGGTGGACGACCGGTCACGGCGGCGGCGGCCTGCTCGTCGACGGCGCCAGCGGCCTCGCGGAGATCGCGCCCGAGACCACCCAGCCGCTCGCCTCGTATCCGGTCAAGAAGCTGACGTTCTCCGCCTGGATCAACCCCGACGCGACCGCGGCCGGCCGGCCGTTCGCCAGCGCGGTGGCGCGCACGCACGAGGACTACCTGTTCCAGGACTTCTGGCTCGGCCTCGCCGGCGGCAAGCCCGCCTGCATCATCCACGAGCCGAACTGGCAGGGAGCGGTCGCGAACGCGGCGGCGACTCCCGGAACGTGGACGCACGTTGCGTGCACGTACGCGAACTCGGGCGTCGTCACCCTCTACGTCAACGGCGCGTTCGCGGGCACCACCACGTCGAGCGAGCTGATCGGTCCGATCCAGACGCGCATCCTGGTGGGCGCCGCCGAGACGGACGCGCTGCAGGCGTTCTTCCCCGGCGCCATCGACGATGTTCGCGTCTACAACGAGACGCTCACCCCTTCGCAGGTGGGGTCGATCGCGCATTAGCCGCTCTCGCGCGAAGCGCGAG
>DATBHU010000530.1:0-5103 GCA_036557265.1 Polyangia bacterium | reverse complement strand
GCGGCACGCGCAGCCAGCGCGACGACAGCATCGGCGTGAGCGTGAAGCTGACGAACAGCGAGATGGCGATCGCCGCGCCCATCGTCAGGCCGAAGCTCTTGAGGAAGCGCCCCGGGATGCTCTGCATGAAGGCGACCGGCAGGAACACCGCCAGCAGCGACAGCGTCGTCGCCAGCACCGGCAGGCCGATCTCGCGCGTCGCGTAGATCGCCGCCGGCATGGGCCGCACTTTCTTCTCGTCGATGAAGCGGAAGATGTTCTCCAGCACGACGATGGCGTCGTCGATGACGATGCCGACCGCCAGCGCCAGCGCCAGCAGCGTGATGGTGTTGATGGTGAAGTCCATCAACCACATCAGCATGAACGTGCCGATGATCGAGGTCGGGATGGCGAGCGCCGCGATGAACGTGCTGCGCAGGTTGCCGAGGAACAGCAGCACGACCAGCGACGCCAGGATCGCGCCCAGGCCGAGGTGCTCCTTCACGGCGTCGACGCTGGTGCGCGTGGTCTCGGTGTTGTCGCGGATCTTCTTCAGCGTGTAGCCGGCCGGGAAGGTGGGGGTGATCTCCTTGACCCGCTCCATCAGCGAGTCGACGACGGCCACGCTGTTCGACCCGGATTGCTTGCGGATGGACAGCACCACCGCCGGCTTGCCGGCGATGCTCGCGAACGTCTCGGCCTCCTCCTCACCGTCGACGACGCTGCCGACGTCGCGCACCAGGATCGGGTGCCCGTCGACGTTCTTGACGATGATCTCCTCGACCGCCTGCACGCTCTGCAGGCGACCGCTCACGCGGAAGGTGAGACGCTGGGGCCCGGTGTCGACCGCGCCGCCCGGCGCCGCCAGGTTCTGCGCCACGACCGCCCGCTGGACGTCGACCGCGCTGACGCCCGCGCCGCGCAGCCGGGCCGAGTCGAGGTTGATCTGGATCTGCCGCTTGCGCCCGCCGATGATCGTCACCTGCCCGACGCCCTCGACGTTCTCGAGCGACTGCCGCACCTCGTGGTCCGCGTACTCCGTGGTCTCGCGGATCGGCCGCGTCGACTCGAGCGCCAGGAACAGCACCGGCGCCGCGTCGGGGTCGATCTTGGCGATCACCGGGCTCTTGGTCCCCTCCGGCAGATCGGGCTGGACAGTCGACACGTGCTCGCGCACCTCCTGCGCGGCGACGTTGATGTCCTTGCTCAGCTGGAAGCTGACGATCACCTGCGACACGCCCTCCGTCGAGATCGAGCGCAGCTCGTCGATGCCGCTGATGGTGTTGATCGCCTCTTCGATCTTGTCGGAGACCTCGGTCTCGATCTCCTGCGGCGACGCGCCCGGCAGCGTCGTCACCACGGTGACGATCGGCAGGTCGACGTTCGGGAAGCGATCGACGGCGAGGTTCTTGTAGCCGACGATGCCGACGACGACGATCGTCAGGATGATGACCGTCGCGAAGACGGGTCGCTTGACGCAGATACTGGCGAGCCACTGCATGGCGCCCTCACTTCACCTTGGCGCCGTCGCGCACGTCGGGGGTCAGCTCGGCGACGACCTGCTCGCCCGCCCTCACGCCGCTGACGATCGGCACCTGGCCGTCGATCGCCTCGCGCGCCTGCACCAGACGGTCCTCCAGGCGCCCGCCCGTGGCGACGAACACGTGCTTCAACGTGCCTTCGTCGCGCACCGCCTTGCTCGGCACCGCCGGCAGCGTCTCCTCGCCGAGCGCCAGCCGCGCCGTCACGAACATGCCGGGGCGCAGCTGGTGGGTCTGGTTGGCGAACACCGCTTCGACGATGGCGTCGCGGCTCTGGCGGCGCACCGCCGGCCCGACGTAGCGGATCTTGCCGTGGTAGCGCGTGTCGTTGCCCCCCGACGTCTGGAAGTCGACCTGCATCCCCGCCTTGACGAACGGGATGTCGGCCTCGGGCACCGTGATCTCGACGCGCAGCGAATCGGTGTCGACCAGCGTGGCGATGCGCGAGGCGGCCTGCACGTACTCGCCCGACGTCACCGCGCGCTCGACGACCATGCCCGAGAACGGCGCGCGGATCTCC
The DNA here is from genome assembly GCA_036557265.1 of Polyangia bacterium. Taxonomy (GTDB): domain Bacteria; phylum Myxococcota_A; class Polyangia; order Fen-1088; family Fen-1088; genus JADGRB01. The sequence goes on along the minus strand of DATBHU010000530.1, from coordinate 3,063 downwards.
GTGTCGCGCAGCGCCTCGGCGGTCAGGGTCCGGCGGGCCTCCGCCGACGACACCGTCCACTTGCTGCTCTCGCACAGCGTGTGCGCCTTGTCGTAGTCGGCCTTCGAGATGGCGCCCTTCTGGAACATCTGCTCGGTGCGATCGCAATCGAGCCGAGACTGCTGCGCCTGCAGCTTCGACGCCTCGGCGTCGGCGGCCGCCTGCTCGGCCTGGGCGCTGGCGGCGCGCGAATCCAGCCGCACCATCACCGTGCCCTTCTTCACGACCGAGCCGCGCTCGACGTAGGTCGCGATCACCTTGCCGGCGGCGCCGGCCGCGACCTGGGCCTCCTCGGCCCCGATCAGCGTGCCCGAGAGCACGACGAAGCGGGGCGCCTTCAGATCGCGCGCTGCGATCAACTGCACCGTGACGGGCGCGTCCGCGTCGACGGTGGCGGCCTTGGGAACCGTGGCCGCGTCAGCCGGTTCGGGTCTCTTGCAACCTGCGGCGGCCATGACGATCAGGGCCGCGGGCAGTCCGATTCGGGCGATTTTCGTTGATTGGGTCATTTGATGAACTCGGCCATAGTCGTACACGACGATATTTTAGGTTGTCAACCTTTAAAAACTTCGACATTATGGTTTTCGTGAAAGACGAAAGCGCCGCCAAAGCCGACGTGTTCTGGCCTACCTTCGTCGAGTTTTTCTTCGCGACGAAGGACTGGTGGGTTGCCCTCTGCGCCGAGTTCGACCTGACGCCGGCGCAGGGACACGCGCTGCGCATAATCGATCCCGATCGCCCGGTGCCGATGAGCACCCTCGCGGAGGCGCTGGTGTGCGACGCCTCCAATGTCACGGGGATCGTGGACAAGCTGGAATCGCGCGGCCTCATCGCGCGGCAGGGCGCCGATCACGATCGCCGGGTCAAGCAGCTCGCGGTGACCGAACGCGGGCGGCGCATCCGCGACAAGCTGGTGGGCGCCATCATGACGCCGCCCCCGGCCGTCATGGCGCTGCCGAGCGACGTCCGGTCGCGGCTGACCGACCTGCTGCGCAAGCTGCTGGTGGAACGCGGGCTGGCACGCTGACCGCTCCCACGCTGACCGCTTCACTGAGCCGCCCGACCCGACCCGCGCCACTCCATCGTTAACAACATTGCCGCGACGCTGGCGAACCGGCTCAGCGGGGCGAAGTACCTGACATTCTGATACTATCGCCCGCCTCACGCCGTCGCTCCCCGGGGTGGGGTCAAAGGGGGTCAACTTCATCTTGCTTGGCACAGCTCTGAGATGCGGGATCGGCGGGACCCGATCCGGGGATCTCGTGCCGCGCGCATCGGTGGCCGATTGAGCACGCGGCCAGGGGCGAGCACGCAGGGAGCTGTCACGCTGGCCGTCCTGTGCGGCGTGGCCGGTCTGGCCGCGGCCGCCGACCCGCCGGCCGTGCCGGCGCTGACCGAGAGCGCCGCCAGCGCCGCCGACGATGTCGCGCCCTCGCCCGACGAGCAGGCGGTCGAGGAGCCGGCGACGGGCGCGACGCCCCAGGCCTCGCCCCTGGTCGTCACCGGCTACGTCGACGTCGGTTTCGCGAAGGCGCAGGGGGACGGCACCAGCTGGCCGGCGGGCTATGCCCCGCCGATGGCGAACGCGCCGGTCGACTACTACGTCGATACGTTCGCCCCGGCCGTCAATTCGCGCGGCGAGGTCGCCTCGAACCTGCCGCCCGTGGTGGGCGGAGTGCCGGACAACGTGAACGGGTTCCTCCCGCGCAGCGCCGGGATCGGCGGCAAGCCGTCGTTCCTGCTCAACACCGCCGACGTCGACGTCCGCTACACCGCCGCCGACTTTCCGGTGCTGGTCTTCACCCGCCTGCAGCTGGTGCCGCGGCTCTACGGACCGGTGCTGGCGCCGGGCCAGGGTCCGGGCGACAACGCCCGCCTCGTGCTCGAGCAGGCGTTCGGACGCATCACGCCGCTGCGCAACGCCGAGCTGGCGATCAGCATCGGCAAGTTCGACTCCGTGTTCGGCATCGAGTACCTGGAGAACCAGGCCAACTTCCGGGTCGGCGTCACCCCGTCGCTGATCGCGCGCTATACGACCGGGCAATCCGTGGGCGTGAAGGTCTTTTACCGCGTGCAGATCATCCCGGCCTCGTCGGCGGTGAGCGTCAACGTCGCGGCCACCAACAGCGGCACGTTCGTCGAGTCGCTGCAGGGACCGTCCCGCAGCCTGAACGGCGCGCCGGTCGGGTCGGTGCGGCTCGGCTACGAGCTGAACCTCGAGCGGATCTCCGTGAAGCTCGGAGGCAGCGCCTCTTACGGGCCGCGCAACGACCAGCTCGAAGGCGACGGGCCGAAGCAGAAGCTGCTGGGCGTCGACGCGCGTCTGGTGGTCCCGACGCTGACCGTGTCCGGCGAGTTCGTTCACGTGAATGAAGACGAGGCGACCGGCATGAAAGTGACGGGGCTCGGCAGCTTTGCGGGCGTCACCGAGTTCTACGCCCACGGCTTCTACGTGCAGGCCGCCGAGGAGCTGCCGCTCCAGATCGCGCCCTTCCGGATCACCCTCTACGGGCGCTACGAACGGCGCACGGCCGAGTTCGAGGGCTTCACCGAGATCACAGTCGACCGCATCACCGCCGGTCTCAACATCGGTATCGGCGACAACCTGATGGTGAAGGGCGAATACCTGATCAACCGCGAGCTGGCGGGCGCGCCCACCAGCGACAACAACGTCGTCGCGTCGTCGGTGGTGTGGACATGGTGAAGGCGCGCGCGCTCCGATCTGCCGCCACGGCGCTCGCGTGGCTGCTGGCGGCCGCCCCGACCGTCGCGGCGGAGCCGCCGCCGCCCCGCTGGCTGGGCGACGATCTGCCGCTGCCGCTGCCGGTCAAGACGCCCCAGGACATCGGCTTCAAATCCGCGGCCGAGCGCCAGTACCTGATCTTCAACCTGATGGCGGGCGGCAAGCTGGCTTACCAGCGCGGCGACTACGCTCTGGCCGTCGACAAGTGGGAGACGTTGCTGCGCATCAACGGCCTCGACCCGCAGATCGAAAAAGCGGTCACGCCGTTCCTGGTCGACGCG
>DATBHU010000529.1:0-8919 GCA_036557265.1 Polyangia bacterium | reverse complement strand
GCGCGCGGCGCCGACGTGCTGGCCGTGAAGATGTTCATCGACGGCAAGCTGGCGGCCGAGCGGCTGACCGGCTTCGCGCTGGAGCTCGACCCGGGCCTGCACAAGTTCCGTTTCGAATCGCCGCCCTGGCCGGTGATCGAGCGCGAGGTGCTGGCGAGCGAAGGGGTCAAGGACCGGCGGATCGAGGTCGAGTTCGCGCCGCCGCTGCCGGCCGCCGCGACGCTGGCCACCGAGCCCGTCCCGCCGCCCTTCCGGCTGGAGCGCTCCGACTACGTGTTCGGCGGCGTCGCGCTGGCCGGCTTCGCCACGCTGGGCTACTTCGGCGGCACCGGCCTCTACGACGCGCACCACCTGCAGACCACCTGCGGCTCCTATTGCAATCATGACGACGTCCAGGCGGTCAGCACCAAGCTGGTGATCGCCGACGTCGGCCTGGCGGTCGGCATCCTCGCCCTGGCGGTGGGCCTGTATTTGCATGGCAAGGGAGCGTTCTGATGCGGGAGGCTCGAAACATGCGGATGTCGCTCGGGGTGGTCAATACACCGCTGGCGCTGCTGGCGCTGCTGGTGTTCGCCGGCGGCTGCCAGCTGTTCGTCGATCTGGACGCGCTCGAAGACATGCACTGCGGCCCGAAGGAGAAGGCCTGCCCGAACGGCTGCGTGCCGCGGAACGATCCCGCCACCGGCTGCAACGGGGACAGCTGCGCGCCCTGCGCGCCGCCCCACGCCAAGGCTGCCTGCGCGCCCAGCGGCGCCTGTGTCATCGACATCAACGGCTGCGTCGACAACTGGCGGGACTGCAACCAGCAGTACGACGACGGCTGCGAGATCGACATCGCGCACAACCCCTACAACTGCGGCGGCTGCGGCACCAAGTGCATGAAGCCGGAGAACGGGATGGCGGGGTGTTCGAACAAGACCTGCACGATCGGCGGTTGCAACCCGGGCTACGAGGACTGCGATCACGCGGTCGATAACGGCTGCGAGGAGAAGATCTGGACCGACCAGGCCTGCCTCTACTGCGGGCTGCCCTGTCCCGACGGGACGCACTGCGCGCAGGGCGTCTGCGAGTAGGGAGAGGCCGGCCTGCCTACAGGCCGTGCTTGCGGATCAGGCGGTAGACGTAGGTGCGGTCGAGGCCGGCGGCCTCGGCGGCCGCGGGGACGTTGCGGCCGTGACGCTCGAGCAGGCGCCGCAGGTATTCGCGCTCGCCGTGATCGATCCAGCGCTCGCGAAACTCCTTGAACGGCTGGTCGAACGGGACCGCGGGCGCCTCCGTGCCGACCGCCGCGGGCGGCGGCGTGTCGCCGGCGGCGCGGCTCGACTGCAGCGCCTCCTTGGCGCCCATCGCGCAGGCGCGCTCGACGAAGTTGCGCAGCTCGCGCACGTTCCCGAGCCACGGCATCTCGGCCAGCTCGCGCTCGGACACCGGCTCGACCGGCCGCCGCCCGGCCAGGAAGTGCCGGAACAGCGGCGCGATGTCGGCCTTGCGCGCGCGCAGCGCCGGCAGCACCAGCGGCAGCACGGCGATGCGGAAGTAGAGATCCTCGCGGAACGCGCCGGCGTTGACCATGCGGCGGAGATCGCGGTGCGTCGCCGCCACCAGCCGCACGTCAATCGGGCGGTGCTCGCTCTCGCCCAGGCGCTTCACCGTGCGCGATTCCAGCACGCGCAGCAGCTTCGGCTGCAGCGCCAGGGGCAGCTCGCCGATCTCGTCGAGGAAGATGGTGCCGCCGTGCGCCGCCTCGAACGACCCGGCCCGCGCCGCGACCGCGCCCGTGAACGCGCCGCGCGCGTGACCGAACAGCTCGCCCTCGATCAGCGAGCTGGCCAGCGCCGCGCAGTCGACGATCACGAACGGCCCCGCCGCCCGCGCCGAGGCGTCGTGAATCGCGCGCGCCGCCAGCTCCTTGCCGGTGCCGGTCTCGCCCAGGATCAGCACCGGCGCGTCCGCGTTCGCGACGCGCGACATCTGCGCGAACAGCTCGCGCATCGGGCTGCTGGCGCCGATCAGGCCGCCGAAGCGATCGTGCGGCCACAGCTCGACCGGCGTCGCCTCCGCCGGATAGCGCAGCACCACCTCGGTGCCGCCCACGCGGATGTGCGCGCCGTCGGGCAGCAGCGCCGCGGCGACCTGCAGGTCGTCGACGAACGTGCCGTTGCGGCTGCCGAGATCCCGCACCCAGGTGCCGCGGTCCGTCGGCTCCAGCTCGGCGTGCAGGCGCGACACCTCGCGGTCGGCGACGCGCACCTGCGCGCCCGGCGCCGCCCCGATCGTCGTCCGTCCCGTGATCACGCAGCGGTGCGCCCCCGCCTCGTCGCTCCAGGCCAGCTCGGGCCAGCTGCGCGACAGACGCGCGGGCCCCTCGCGACGAAGCTCGGTCTCGTCGTCGTACTCGCTCGGAACCATCAGCGGGCAGTCTATCGAAAGCGTCGCCATCGTCCTATCCGCTCCCCGGGCGCCTCTCAGCAAGCGACGTGCCGTCGCCCCTGGCCGACCAGGTCAGCCGGAGGCCGCGGTTCTCGCCCGCTCCGGGCGGCCCGGTGGACCAGTGGACGACCAGTCCACAGAGCGGTGGACGGCCGGTCTACTGCGGAGGCTGGCAGGTGGGCCAGCAGCTGGAGCGGAGGACGTCCGCGTAGTCGTCCAGCGTGTGCTGCACCGTGCTCGGGTTCGCGTTGTCGCGCGCCTTGGCGAATTCGGCCAGCGCAACGCTGATCGCGTCGATGTAGCTCTGCGGCGCCAGGATCGACGTCGCCGGCACCTTGACCGCGGCGTTCTTGAAGTCCTGGAAGGTCTGCCTCGCCATCGCGTCGTACTGGCCGTTGTCGATCTGGGAGTCGGTGCGCGCCGAGATCGATCCCTTGATGGGGTTGAAGATGTCCTGCCCCTCGCGCGACGCGAAGACGCTCAGCAACTTCATCGTGTTGTCGGGGTCCAGCGCCCCGATCGGCAGGCCGAAGGTGTCGGTCGTGAACACGAACGTCCCGGCCGTTCCGGGCGTCGGGATGACGCCGAAGGTCTCCTCGCCCTTCCCCGCCGCGTTCGCGTATCCCTTGCCCCAGTCGCCCATGATCGTCATGGCGGCGGTGCCGTTCAGCACCATGTCGAGCGGCTGGTTCCAGGTCAGCGCCGCCGCGTTCTGGTTGCTGTACGACACCACCAGCCTGCGCAGGTCCGCCAGCGCGTTCGACATCGCGGGCATGAAGGCGTCGCGCATCCCGGGCTTCACGAACAGGTTCTGATAGGCGTCGCCGCCCATGCGCGCGACCAGGATGTTCTCGAAGAACACCAGCGCCAGCGTCCAGCTGTCGCCGGTCGTCACGTCGCCGTCGGTGGCGCGGTACCCGAGCGCGATCGGCGTGATCGGCCTGGCGTTGGGATCGTCCGCGATCTGCTGGTTGTACTGGTTCACCTTGTCGGCGGCCGCGAACATGTCGTCGAGCGTGTTCAGCTGGCTCGCGTCTATGCCCAGCATGTCGAACACCGCCTTGTTGTAGAAGAAGGTGTTCAGGCGGTGGATGTTGAGCGGGACCGCGTAGACGGCGCCCTTGTAGCTGACGGTGTCGAGCACCTCCGTCGGCACGTTGCCGGCCAGGTCCAGCGCCACCGGGTCGAGCTCCTGCATCTTGCTCTGGTCGGCGTTGGTGCCGTAGTAAAGCACCCACGCCATCAGGTCCCAGCCGCCGTTGGCCTGGAAGGTGTCGGGCGGATTCATGGTGCTCATGCGGTTGCGGATCACCGCGCGGGCCGTGCTGCTGCCGTCGACGCTCGAGTCGACGACCTTGATGCTCGGGTTCTGCCGCTGGAAATCAGCGAGCAGCGCGTGGATCGCCTCGGCCTCGCCGCCCTGCTTCCACCAGTGCAGGATCTCGACCGAGCTGGTCTGGGCCGATCCGGAGCAAGCGGCCAGCCCGACCGCCGCCGCCAGCAGGAAGCCGATCGCAGATCCCGAACGCGTTGAATTGCTTGTTGCCCTCATCGAAGTTTCCCCCAACCCGCGGCGGCGAGCATAACATCCGGCTCCCGTGTGCAGGAACCGAGCCAGCTCCACCGTTGCCCTGGCGGCGCTCGTCGCCTGCGGCCTGTTCGCATCGTCTTGCGGCCGCGGCGGCCCCTCCCGCAACCTCGTGGCCGGCAAGGCGGCCGCGCGCGCCGAGGGCGTCGTCAACCCCGCCTTTCTGACCGACGGACACAACCCCGCTGACGGCGCGGACTGGAACGCCCCCGGCACCGCGGCCTTCCAGGGCCCGCAGGCGTTCGTGGAGTTCGACCTGGGCGAGCCGGCGCGCATCCAGTCGATCTACCTGCAGGGCGACAACAACGACGAGTACATCGTCAGCGTCTCGGACGACGGGCAGGCGTTTCGCGAGATCTGGACCGCGCCCGCGGTGTCGTCGCCCGGGCTGCGCGCGCGGTCGACCGAAGGCCTGGACGTGCGCGGCCGCTGGATCCGTCTGGCCGCGCGCGGCGGCGACGGCGCCTATTCGGTGGCGGAGCTGCAGGTGTGGACCGGCGCGCCGCCCGCGTTCGCCGCCGAGGCGTCATCGGACGTGCTGGCGGCGCGCGTCCGGACCGCCTTCATCTACCTGGTGCTGGCGTTCGCGGTGCTGCTGTTCGCGACGCGCGCGGGATCGCCGCCGCGTCTCGTCGCCGCGCTCTGGCTGGCGACCGCCGGCGCCGCGCTGTTCGCGCTGCGCGCGCTCGCGGACGGTTGGCCGCTGGGCGGGCGCGAGGTTGCGGCCGCACGCGCCGCCGCCGCCGCCATCGCGCTGCTGGCGGTCGCGCGCGGATGGGAGCGCGCCCGCCGCGCGCCGCCCCACCGGCCCACCGTCGTGGCCGCCTGCGCCGCGGCCGCCGTGCTGGCGTTCGCCTGCTTCTACAACCTGGGCCGGCCGCAGTTCTGGCACCACGGCAAGCAGCGCCCGATGTTCGTGCACGTGACGGACATGCGGATCTACCAGCCGTTCGCCAAGTACTTCGACGAGCTCGGCTACGAGGGCGTCTACCTGGCCAGCGCGCTGGCGTTCGCGGAGGACGAGCGGGGCGGATCGATCGAGGCGATCGGCGCCACCAAGATCCGCGACATGCACGACTTCCGGATGCGCACGGCGCTCGAGATAAAGGGCGAGATGCTGAAGGTCAAGCAGCGCTTCTCGCCCGAGCGCTGGCAGGAGTTCAAGCGCGACCAGGTCTTCTTCCGCGAGGCGATGGGCCCGAGCTTCCTGACCAGCCTCGACGACCACGGCGCCAACGCGCCGCCGTCGTGGGTCTGGCTGGCGCGCCTGACCATCGGCCACGTGCCGGCGTCGGAGGCGTCGCTGACGGCGGCCGGGCTGCTGGACGCGGTGCTGCTGCTGGTGATGGCCTGGGCGATCGGGGCGAGCTTCGGCCTGGTGCCGATGCTGGTGGCGATGACGGTGTTCGGCGCCACCGACCTCTACATGTTCGGCACCAACTGGGGCGGCGCGACGCTGCGCCACGACTGGCTGGTGCTGCTCGGGTTCGCCGCCTGCGCCCTGCGCAAGCAGCGCTGGCTGCTGGCGGGCGCGCTGCTCGGCGCCGGCACGATCCTGCGCGTGGTGCCCGCCGTCGGGTTGATGGGCGTGGTCGCGCCCGCGGTGGCGTGGCTGGTGGCCGCCTGGTGGCGCCGCCGGCGCCCCGCCCTGCGCGCGCTGCTGGCGGAGAACCGGGCCGCCGTGCGCGTCGTCGCGGCCGCGGCGGTCACCATGCTCGCGTTCTTCGTCGTGACCGGGTTCCTCTATTCATTCGGCGCCTGGACCGACTGGTTCGCCCGCATCAAGGCGCTCAACGACGACATGGCGACCAACGAGGTCGACCTGCGCATGCTGGTGGCCGGCGTCGATCAGACGGCGGCGGCGCTGATGCATTCGCGGCGCGTGCTGTTCGTGCTCGCGCAGCTCACGTCGGTCGCGATCGTCGTGCTGGCCGCCCGCAAGCGACCGCTCGAGGACGCGATGCTGCTGGGACTGCCGCTCGCGCTGACGCTGATGAACTCGCTCAACTACCACGACCACGTCCTCTTCCTGCTCGTGCTGCTGGGCGCGCGCGGGAGCCTGCTCGGCGCCGCGGTGCCGCTGCTGGTGCTGTGCGTGGCCGGGTACTGGGCCGATCTCGATCCGGACGCGAACCGCCACTTCGACCTGCTGACCGCGCTGTCGTTCGCGGCCGTCGCGTGCGTGTACTTCAGCGTGCTGCGGCCGCCGGCTCCGCCGTCGTCTGCCAGCCCGGCAGCCGGCGATGGCACAATGCCGTCACCTTCGTGACGGCGCCGCTTCCATCCCACCCGCGAGCCTCCGGCTCGACGGTCGCCCACCCGCGAGCCTCCGGCTCGACGGTCGCCCACCCGCGAGCGTCCGGCTCGACGGTCGCCCTCGAATCGCTGCGATGTTTCGTGGAGGCCGCGCGCCTGCTCAACTTCCGCGCCGCCGCGCGCGCCGTGGCGCTGACGCCGGCCGCGCTCGGGCAGCGCATCGCGCAGCTGGAAGGACAGATCGGGCGGCCGCTGTTCCACCGCACGACGCGGCGGGTGACGCTGAGCGAGGCGGGCCTCGCGCTGCTCGGCCACGCGCAGCGCGCGCTCGAAGCCGCCGACGCCTGCCTGCGCGCGGGCCGCGGCGACACCGGGCCGCCGCCGCAAGAGCTGGTGCTCGGGACGCGGCACGAGCTCGGCATGTCGTGGATCGTTCCCATGCTGCCGCTGCTGCGCCGCCACCACCCCGAGCTGACGTTTCACCTCTACTTCGGCTCGGGGAGCGATCTGCTGATCCGCGTGCGCACCGGCGAGGTGCACTGCGCGGTCGGATCGATGCGCATGGACGATCCGAAGCTGGACGCGGTCCGGCTGCATCGCGAGGACTACGTGCTGGTCGCCCAGCCGGCGCTGCTGCGGCGGACGCCCTTGCGGCGCCCCGCCGACGCCGCGAACCACACCCTGCTCGACGAGCGCTCCGCGCTGCCGCTCTACGCCTACTGGCGCGATTCGGCGGGCGGGCGCGACAGCCTGGCGTTCGGCCGCTTCGTCTACCTGGGGACGATCGCCGCCATCCGCGCCGGGACGCTGGCGGGCGACGGCGTCGCCGTGCTGCCGAAGTACCTCATCGCGCCCGACCTGGCGGCGGGCCGCCTGACGACGGTCCTGCCGCGCGTGCGGCCGCTGCACGATTTCTTCCGTCTGATCTTCCGCAGCGACGACCCGCGCCGCAGCCTCTACCAGTCCCTGGCGACCACCATGACGTCGCAGCCGCTGCGCTGAGCGCGGCAGCCGCTAGCGCTCGCCGAGCGAGACCGACAGCCCGAGCTGGGCGAGCAGCGACGGTCCGCCCGACTGGCCGACGATGACGCCGCCGACGGTAACGTAGTTGACCGGCTGCGTGTAGAACGATTCGAGCTGCGCCGTGGCGGCCAGCCAGCGCCGGACCCAGACCGAGACGCCCGCGCCAAACGCCAGCAGCGGGGAGATCGCGTCCGCCGCCATCAGCTGGTTCATCATCTGCGTGGGCGTGCCCTCGGCGCGGAGGTAGTGGACCCCGGTCGCCAGCGAGGCGAACGGGCCGAAGCGGCCGAGCACCAGCTCGTAGTGCACGCCGACCATCGCGAGCGCCTGCGTGGTCGACGCCGTCCCCGGCTCGACGTCGCCGATCAGCTTCTCGAACGGCCCCGACGCCGTCGCCGCCAGCGACAGCCCGTAGCCGACCGGGAGCGCCAGCGACAGCACCGGCGCGACCGCCGGGCCCAGCCCCCGCCGGCCGGTCAACACCGCCGCGCCCAGGAACACGCGCAGCGGCTTGCGATCCGCGCCCGCCGGCGCCGCCGGCGCGCTGGCGACCGCGGCCGGCCGGGCCGGCTCGGACGGCGCCGCCTCGCGGTGGGGGAAATCGCGCGGGATGTCCAGGTAGATGTCGCGCAGCAGCTCGACGGCGCGCACCGCCAGCACCGACGGATCATCGCCGCCCGCCGCGCCCGGGACGCGGATCAAGCGGTGCAACTCGTAGCCGTCCGGCAGCGTCGCGATCACGCGGATGGTCGCCAGGCCGTCCTGGCGCGACAGCGCGATCGCCGCCGCGGACGCGGTCGCGTCGCAGGCCGCCGACCCGACCCCGCCTGCGCAAGCGATGGCGCGGTTGCTGAGGCCGGCGGCGTCCAGCTCGGCGCGGATGCGCACGCCCGCCTCGACCAGGATGCGATCGTCCGCCGGCGGATCGACGACCGTCACCTTGGTCACCGCCGGGACCGCGACCGTCGCGCGCCCGGCGGGCGCGGCGCGCGCCACGCGCAGCGCCGGCAGCGCGGACACGGTCACCACCAGCACCAGCCGCGCGTACCGACCACCGCATCCACCCGAGCGCATGCGGCGCCCTCCCGTCACGGAGCTGGATGCGAGAGGATCGCGTGCGCCTGCAGCATGTAGGTCCCGTTCGGGAACCGCTCGACGTACTCGGCCGCGACGCTGCGCGCGGCGTCGCGCCCGGAGATCCGCTCGACCGCGAGCATCTTGCGCCCCAGCGCCTCGGCGGCGTACGGCCCGTTCGGCGTCTCCGACAGATAGCGGCGGTACCAGGCCAGGCCCGCCGCCACCTCGCCGCGATCGTCCGCCAGCCGTCCCAGCAGGAACGCCGCCGCGTGCGCCGCCGGCGTGTCCGGGAAGCGCTGGCGCTCGGCGCCCAGCGCGCGCACCGCGACCTCGGGCCGCCCCGAATAGCGTGAGGCGTCGGCGAGCGCGATCAGCGCGGTGTTGTCGACCTCGAGCAGCGTCTTGTCGAGGCCGTGCGCCTCCGCCTCGGCGAGCACGCCCGCCGCGTTGCCGCCCGCGATCGCCGCCGCCCACCCGCGCGGCGCCCAGCCGAGCTGCTTCGCGTGCGACGTTCCGCGGCGCGCGAGCGACGGCAGGCGCGCGCC
>DATBHU010000528.1:0-17131 GCA_036557265.1 Polyangia bacterium | reverse complement strand
CCGCTCTCGCCGGCGGTGGTGAGAAATGCGGGCTAGCGCGCTGCACGCGTCTCGACGGCGCCACGCGTCCGTCTGCGCGTTTTTTCGGCGGGTGCGCTGGGTCGGCATGACGTCCGCCACATCAACCCGCCGACCGGCCGCCTATAATGGGCCGCCATGAAGCCCTTGCGCGGACCGGTCCAGTGGTTCGCCTTGCTGGTGATCGTGGCCGTCGCGCTGTCGATCCCCTACGCGATCATCAATCCGTGGGCGCTGCACATCGGCGGCCGATCGACGCCCGGGCGGCAGTGGGACGGGCTCGGCCAGATACAGGCGAGCAACGGCGGCCGCTACGTGCTGTTCACCCACCTCGAGGGCGGCGCGCCGATCAACGGCGGACGGAGGTCCAGTTACGGCGGCGGCAGCCACGGCAAGTCGGACAACCTGCACGGCAGCGCCGAGCTCTGCACCGAGTCGGGCGCCGTCCACACCTTCAAGCTGACCGGCGTCGTCGACGGCTGGTGGACCACCGACGGCGCGCCGACGACGATCGGCCTGACGGGCGGCGCGCCGGTCAAGCTGCAGGGGGGCTGGGTGGTCGCGTGGCACGGCGCCTGGCGCGGTCCGGCGCTGGAGCTGAGCACTCCCGACAATTCGTTCACCGAGGCGTTCACGCCGCGGGGCGAGATCCGGCGCGTCACGTCGACGGCCGACGCCGGTACGGCTCGCGTGACCTTGCAGTACGGCTCGCACGACGACTTCACGGCCGCCTGCCGGGCGCTGACGCGGAGCTGACGTGAAGAGGTCGCGGGCCCGGCTGGTCATGCTCGCCGCGATCGTGGTGGGCGCCGCGTTCGCGACCGCGAACGCCGTCCGCCGGGGGCGGGCGCTGGCGGGCACGGCCACACGACACCTGGTGGTCGGCGGCGTTTCGCGCACCTATCTCGTGCACGCGGGCGGCGCCGCGAAGCCGGGACGCCCGCTGGTGCTGGTGCTGCACGGCTGGCACGGCAACGCCGCCGGCCTCGAGCGGCGCACGCGCGGCTCGTTTGACGCGCTGGCGGATCGCGACGGCGCCGTCGTCGTCTATCCCCAGGCGCTGGGCGACCCGCGCTGGAACGACGGCTGGCCGCCCGAGCCCGGCGCCGGCGCGCCGCCCGACGACCTCGCCTTCCTGTCGGCGCTGATCGACGCGCTCGCCGCCGAGCTGGCCATCGATCGGCAGCGCGTCTACGCGGCCGGCTTCTCCAACGGCGCGAGCATGGTCTACCGCCTCGCCTGCGAGCGCCCGGGGCTGGTCGCGGCGGTGGCGCCGGTGTCGGGCACCATGAGCGGGCCGGTGGCCGGCACGTGCCGGGGCGGGACACCGGTCGCGATCATCGCCATGCACGGCACGGAGGATTCGACCGTTCCGTTCGACGACTGCCAGCAGCACGACATCCAGACCTGGGTGCGGCGCGACGGCTGCCCGGCGCAGCCGGCGTCGTCGCGGCTGCCCGACGTCGATCCCGACGACGGGACGCAGACGCGCGTCGACCTCTACGCGCCGTGCGCCGCCGGCACCGCGGTCGCCTTCTACACCATCGAAGGCGGCGGTCACGCCTGGCCGGGCGGCGAGAGCCCCTGGCGGTTCTTCCGGCGCGGGCACACGGCGCGCGACTTCGACGCGGCCGTCGCGATCTGGGATTTCTTCAAGGCGCACGCGCGGCGCTGAACGTCAGCGGATCACGTAGTCGAGGCGAACGACGCGGCCGTCGCGCTCGATCAGCAGCGCCAGCTGACTGGCCGCGCGCAGCGTGCTCAGGGCCGCCAGCGCGGCCTCGGGCGTCGCCAGCGACTGCCCGTTCACGGCGCGCAGCAGGTCTCCGTTCGCGAGGCCGAGCGCGGCGAACGGACTGTTGCCGCGCACGCCCGTCAGCAGGAAGCCGGCGGGCGCGCCGTCGCGCGTCTGCGGCACGACGCGCGGCCAGGGCGGCGTGATGCCGCCGCCGAGGAATCGGTCCACCACGGCGCGACGGACCTCGTAGCTGTGCGCGCCGATCTGGCGGACCCCGTCGAAGCTCTCGTCGGCCGGCAGGCGCCGCTCGGGTGGTTCACCGGGCCGGCGCGCGAGCAGCTCCAGCAGCTCGCGCCGGCCGCGGCCCACGTCGAGCAGCACGCGCACGTCCTGGATCTCGCGCACCGCCGCGTCGCCGACGCGGTCGCCGACGCCGTAGGCGCCGGTGGTCCCCGCCGCGTCGTCGCGCACGATCGCCAGCGACCAGCCCGGATCGAACGGCGGCGGGGCGAACATGATCGCGAGCAGGCGCAAGGGGCGCCGGCTTCGCTCGGGCTCCGGCGCGGCCGGCGCGTCGCCGCACGCCGAGCAGAATATGTTGCGTCCGACGATGCCGTCGATCGGCTTCCCGACCGCGACGATCGACGCGCGTGGCGGCGGCTGGGCGCGCCGCGCCGAAAGTGCCGCGCCTGGCGGCGGCAACGCCGCGGCGATCAGTGTCGCCGCGGCGTCGCCCGCCAGCACCGCGCCGATCGCGATCCCGATCAGGTCGACCACCCACAGGTACCGGCGCAGCACGAGCTCCATCGTCCACCTCCGCCGGACGCGAATTGCAACGGCGGGGCCAGCCGACCCGGGCGCGCGCCGGCGCGCGACGATCCGCCGCCGCGGGCGAGGCGCCGCGCCCGGTCTGTCAGTTTGACAGCGCGGGCGCCGCGGGCCGTGCGATTCAGGCGGGCGCGACCGACGGGTTCGGCCTCCGTCCGGTAGTAAAGTGGCGGCCATGTCGCGCGAGCTGGACGATCGGGATCCGCCCCGCGAGCGGCTCATCGAGCTGCTCGGGTCGGCGGACGCCGCCACCGTGCACGCGGCGGTGCTGCACGTCGACCGCCGCCTCCGGCGCGGCGAGGCGATCGGCCGCTGGGAGGAGCTGCTGCCCGGCGACGTCACGCGCCTGCCGCTCGAGAGTCAGCTGACGCTGGCCGCGTCGTCGGCCGACGGGCTCGGTCCCGCGCCGCCCGACCCGCCCGCCGCGCTCCCGCCGCGCGTCCGGCTCGCCTGGCTGCGCGCGTGGCTCCTGCATCGCCCCGATACGCTGCCCGCCTGGGAGGGCGCGCCGCTCGGGCGCGAGGCGGTCCGGGATCTCCCCTGCGAGCGCGTGATCGCGACCGGGCTCCTCGAGGCCCTCGCGGCCAGCGGCGATCCGTCGTTTCGCCTGGCGAGCATCGGGTACCTGCGCGCGGCGGCGGAGCGCGGGCTGCTCGAGCTCGCGTCGGCGCAAGCGCAGACCTTTCGCCTGACCGATGACGCCGACGTGCCGGTCGCCGCCGCCGCCTTCGCGCTGCTGCGCGAGCCGTGGACGTTCGCCCTCCCCTTGCCGCGCGCCCCGGCGCTCCCGGCCGACCTGCAGCTGCAGCGCGAGATGGTCGAGATGCTGCGCGCCCGGCGCGAGGCCGGCTGGATTCGACGCCTCCTGGCGGGCGACGCCGTCGCGCCCGCGGTCGCGGGCGGCCTGCTCGTCGCGCTCGGCGAGAGCGGCGCGGCCGGCGATCTGCCGGCGATCCTCGAGCGCATGCAGGCCGATCCGATCCGCTTCGGCGCGGCCGGGCTGACGGCGCTGGTCGCCCTGAAGCGGCGCGGGATCTCGGCCGGCGACGACGAGGCGCTGGCGCTGCTGGCGCTGTTCCTCGAGGGGCCGGCGCTCGACGCGACCGCCGCCGCGGAGGTGCTCAGCGGCCGCGCGGACCTGGTCGCCGGCGCGCTGGAAGGCCCGCTCGACGCGACCGATCCGGCGCCGCCCTGGCCGCGCATCACCGCGCTGCTGGAGTCGTTCGGGACGGTGCGCGCGCTCGCGCGCCTGCGCGCCGTCGTCAACCGGCCGGGCGAGCGCGCGGGGTGGTGGTACGCGATCGACGCGCTGGGGCGGCTCGCCGCCACCGACGCGGAGGGCGACATCCTCGCCCGCTTCGACGACGAGCCCGACGCCTGCCTCGCGGCGCTCCGGCTGATCGGCGGCGCGGCCACCGCCCGCATGCTGGGCCAGCGGCTGGGCGGCGCCGGCGCGCCGCCGCCGTGGCTCAAGGCAGGAGCGCGGCTGGCGTTCGAGCTCGATCCATCACCGCACCTGTTCGAGCAGCTGGCGGCGCGCGGCGTGCTGACACCCGACATCCTGGGCGCGCTGCCCGCGCACGGGGCCATCGCGCAGACCGCCGCCCTGCGCGAGAGCGCCCTGCGGCCCGGCCATCCCCTGCGCGGCGCGGCGATCCAGGCGCTCGGCCGCGCCGGCGGCCCGCTGGCGGCGGACGTGCTCGCTCTGGTGGCCGGCGATCCCGACGAGCTGATCCGCGCCGAGGCGCTGGCCGCGCTGGCGGTCCTGGGCAGACGCCTGCGCGAGAGCGGCGCCGCCCGCCCCGCTCATCTCCTCGACGGCACGGCGGACGCGGGCGCGGCGCTGATCGCGGACGCGCTCCTGCGCCGCCTGCGTGCTCGCGCGCTGGCGCCCGAGATCGCCGCCCGGCTGCTCGACGCGCTGGCGGGTCGCTCGCACCCGCAGCTCGTGCCGATCGTGCGGCCCTACCTGCGCCACCGCTCGCCCGCGATCCGCAAGCGCGCCCTCGCCTGCCTCGGCGCCGCCGGCCCCGCGGCGGCGGCCTGGATCGCGCCGTCGCTCGAGGACGACGACATCACTGTCGCCCGGCAGGCGCTGCTGGCGCTCGGCAAGATCCGGGGCAGCGGACTGGCCGCCGCCATCGCCGCGTGGCTCGACCAGAGCAACATGAACCTCAAGAAGACCGCCGCCGAGACGCTGGTCACGGCGGGCGATCGCACGGTCGCCGGCAAGGTGCTGCACTGGCTCGCCATCCACGACAACCCGGGCTTCCGCCAGGATCTCGCGGCGGCGCTGGCGGCGATCCTCGGCAGCGGGTTCCGCGGCGTCGTCATCGATCGGCTCGCGCAGACGGACGATCCGCGCGCGCAGGAGCTGCTGATCGAGGCGCTGTCCGCCAAGCAGACCGCCGCCGAGATCGCGGCGCTGGTGCGCCTGCGCGGGCCGGCCGCGGACGCGACGCCAGGCCACTGGACGCACGTGCTCGTCAGCCACGCGTACAGCGGGCGGATCGCCATCACCGGCGGGACGGCGAGCGACCTCGAAAGCGAGCTCGCCCGCCGCGGCATCACCATCGCCGTCCCGGCGCTGCCCGCGGATCGGAAGGACACGCGGCTCTGGCGCTTCCACGCCGCCCGCGCCGGGCTGGAGCTGGCGCGCGCGCTGCGCCGGCTGCCGGTCGACGTCGGCGGGCTCGGGCAGCACCTCGGCGTCCTGCGCAAGGCGAACGTGGCCGGACAGATGTCGCTGCCGGTCCTGTCGCGCGCCGAGCTGGACGCCCTGTTCGACGCGTACCGCGATCTCGACGAGGAGGCGCGCGCCGGCGCGCTGCAGGTGTTCGCCGGCTGCGAGCTGGATCCAGTGGCGCGCCTGCGGGCGGCCCAGATCCTGAGGGCAGGACTGACGCCCGACGAGATCCCCGCCGAGCTCGCGCGCGTGGTCGCCGAGACGATGAGCCTCGCCTGGGCGCGCCCGCTGGCCGACTGGCGGGATCCGGTGGTGCGGCAGGCCGCCGCCCGCACGCTTCTTCTGGAGAAGGAGCGCCCGAGCGAAGCCTGGCCCGACGCCGATCCCGAGCGCCTGTTCGAGCACCGGCTGCGCGAAGGCGCCGCCGACGCCGCCTTCGAGTGGGCGGTCAAGCGGAGCCAGCTGCCGCGCTTGCTCGCCGTCGTCCGCGCCGTCGAGGGCGAGACAGCGGCGGTCGCGCGCGTGCGCGGGTGGGTCGAACGGCGCCCGGACGTCCTCGGCGCGCTGCTGTCCGAGCTGGCGCGGCTCGGCGACGCCGGACAGGCCGAGCTGGCGCGCCTGGCGGCCTCGTCGGTCGTTCCGCTGGAGCTTCGCCTGCGGGCGCTGGAGCTGGGCGAGGGCCGCGCGTCCGCCGAGATGCGCGACGACCTGCGGCGGCTGCTCGACGGCGCGCACGCCGACCTGCGCGAGCGCTCCGCGCTCGGGCTGCTGCGGATCGGCGACGCCGACGACCGGCGGCTGGTGCTGGAAAAGTTCCTGGCCGGCGCCTTCCGCGAGGCGTTCGCCCTCGCGCCGGCGCACGAGGACGTCGCGTTCCTGGAGGCGGCCGCCCGCTCCGCGCGGGGCGAATCCCGCCTGCGGCTGGCGCGGCTGGTCGGACGCCTGGCCGATCCGGCCCGGGTGCCGCTGCTACTGGCGCTCTGGCGGACGGCCGACGGCGAGCTTCAGGCCGAGACCCGGGACATCCTGCGGCGGCTCGACCCGATCGACGTGCTGCCGTTCATCGCGGAGGCGCTCGCCGCCGGCGACACGTCGATCCTGGACGTGGTCGGCGCCACCCGCCTCATCGCGCGCCCGCTGATCGACGGCTACGCGCGCGCGGCGGACGGACCGCCGTGGGAGCGCTTCCTCGAACGCATGGCGGCGGGCGGGACGCTGACCGCGCCCGGGCTGGCCGGCGTGCTGGCCGGGAAGCTCGCCCGCCCCCCGCACGATCGGCGGGCCGTCCGCATCTTCGCCCGCCTCGACGACTGGTCCGACCCGGCCCGCGTCGACGAGCTGGCGGCGGTGATCGCCCCTGCCCTCGCCGGCGGCGACCGCGACGAGCTGCTGCAGTGGATCGTCGAATCGACGACCGACCTCGACGTCGCGCAGCGCGTCCGCGTCCTCGCCGCGGTCGGCGGTCCGGGCGATCGGGCCGTCGTGCTGGCGCTGGCGGACCTGCTGCTCGCCGAGCCGTCGCAGCGCGAGGCGCTGGCGGCGCCGCTGGTGGCGGCGATCGAGCGGGCGATGGACGAGGAGCTGGACGGCGAGCCGGAGCGCGCCCGCCGGGTCCTCGGCTACCGCGCCGCGCGCGCCCGCACCGAGGTCGAGCGCAGCGCGGCCGTCGACGCGCTGGAGGCCGGCCTCGCGCACCGCTCGCCCCGGGTGCGCCTGCACGCCTTCCGCCTGCTGCGCGCCCACGCCGATCGCGCGCGCTACCTGTCGGCGACGCGCCGCCTGCTGTCCGACGACGATCCGGCCGCGGTGCGGAGCGCGATCCGCGCCCTCGCCTACGGGCGGCATCTGGACGCGGTCGGCGAGATCGCCGAGCTCTTGTTCCACGCCAGCAACACCGTCCGCGCGGCCGCGACCGACGGGCTGCTGTTCCTCGGCGAGGAGGCGATCCCGCGGCTGACGCGCCTGCTCGCCCGCCTGCGCCCGGACCGGCGCCGGACCCTGGCCGAGGTGGTGGAGCGCCTGCGGCGCCGGGACGAGGCCGACGAGGCCGACGACGAGCCCGAGCCAGCCGACTCGATTTGACTTCGCGCGCAGCGGGCGCGAACCTTGCCGGCGGTTCCTCCCCGGTGTTCGGTCTCTACTCATCGCTGTTCACGCTGGCGTTCTCATCCGTGGCGTGGCCGAGCGGAGTGGGCGCCACCCTGGGGGCGTTGCTCGGTCTCGGGCTCGCCTACGGCCTGATCGACCGCGTGATCCGGGCGCAGCTGGCGGCGCCGCAGCGGCTGGCGATCCGGCGGCTGGCCAGCGCCTGCTGCCTGGTGTGGGGGATGACGCTGCCGTTCGCCTTCACGGCCGCGGGCCTGATGTGGGGCGTCGGCTCGGGCGTCGGCAGCCTGGTCGAGGGTCCGATCTCGACCACGGTGCGCGAGACGACCCACACCTGGCTGGCGGCGGCGAACGGCATCGGCGTCGGCGTGCTGAAGCGGCTGCCGCTCGCCAAGCGCCTCTCCGAGCGCGAGCTTCTTTCGGTCGTGCAGTCGGCGCCGGAGGTGATCTCGGAGGCGCTCGATCAGGACAGGGTGTCGGCGTTCTGGCAGCGGGCGACGGGCTCGCCGATGCCGCCCCAGCTGGCGCCGGTGCTGCGCCACGAATTCCACGCGCTGACCAGCCACCACGGCGACTGGCTGCGGCCGGCGGTGGAGCACCTGCGCGCCCGGGCGCGCGGCAGCGCCGGCGGGCAGCCGACGGTGCAGGAGGCGATCGAGGCGATGGTCTCGCCGGCGGTGTTCCACGACGCGGCCAACGCGGTCCGGTCGACGACCCGGCGGGACGCGCGCAACATCGCCCTCGCCGCCCTCGCGATCGCGGCGCTGCTGGCAGGCGGCTTGCGGCTCGCCTGGCGGCGGGGGGCGGCCACGCCGGCGCCCGCGACCGCCGCGCCGGCGACGCCCGCCGCGACCTAGCACCTCGATGGCTGTGTCGCCCGCGACTCACTGCGCTGCACGCCGCCCGGAGCATCCGGCCAAACAGGGGGGATCTTGTGCGGCCCCGGATGGCACGCAGGTTGCGAAGGGGGACCGCATGCCCGCTTCGATGCGTCGCTTCCGTCCCTCTCCCGCGGCCGCAGCGTTCGTGATCGCTGCGGCGCTCGCCGGCTGCGCGACGCCCGCGCCGCTGGTGCGCCTCTATCCGCGCGCTCCCGAAATCATCTGGGTCGCCGGCCGTGCGTCGGTGACGCGCGAGCAGGGCGGCGTGCGCGTCGCGGTCGCCTTCGATCACCAGGACGGCGGCACCCTCGGCATGCACGTCGAGGTCCAGAACGGGACGGGCGCCACGCTGGACGTCGATCCGAGCGAGTTCACCTTCACGACCTGCACCGGCACCGCGGTCACCACCTGCGGCCCGACCTACCGGGTGATCGATCCCGAGCAGATGCTGGCGTCCCTGGACGCCCGCCAATCGCGCGAGCGCGCCGACGCCGCGAACAGCCAGGCGTTGATGGGAACCCTGGTGGTGCTGAGCGCGGTGAGCGACGTGGCCACGATCGCGAGCGGGCACGCGAACGCGCACACCGGCCAAGCCACGCTGACAGCCGCGACGCTGGCGCAAGCCGACGTGGCCGCGCGCGACAGCAGCCTGGCCTCGATCTCGATGCAGCAGGCGATCTGGTCGAACGAGGCGCTCCGCCGCAACACGCTGTTTCCGGCGCGGGGCGCCGCGGGGCGCGTCTACATCCCGATCGATCTGACCGCGCAGATCGTCTGGCTGCACATCCGGATGAGCGGACGCGAGCTCTCGTTCCCGTTCCAGCAGATCGTCACGCAGCTGGCGACGCTGCCCGCGCCCAGCCCCCGCTCCAGCGCCACCGTTCACGGCGGCACCTGACGCCCGTCGCCGCCCGGTTCACTTCTTGGCGGCGGCGCGCTTCGCCGGCGGGCCCGCGAGCTGCGCGTCGAGGAGCGCCTCCGCCATCGCGCGCGCCGTCTTGACCGCGCCGAGGTCGTCGTCCATCGAGGTCCCCACCGTGGCGCCGTCGTAGAGCACGACGAGCTGCCCGCCCAGCGTCTCCGGATCGGAGACACCGGCGTCGCGCGCCAGCTCCGTGAACAGGCCGCGCATCCAGCCGCGGGTCGCGGCGCACAGGCGCGTCACCTTGTTCTCGGCGCGCGGCCCCTCGGCGCGCACGTTGATGAAGGCGCAGCCCCGCCAGGTCGGTTCGGACGCGCGCTCGCCCAGCACGTCGAACACCGACAGGATGCGGTCGCGCGGGTCGTCATGGCGGGCGATGCGCTCGGAGATCCGCCGCTTGCGCGCGTCGGCGCGCTGCTGCAGGTACGCCCGGATCAGCTCTTCCTTGCTGCCGAACGTGCTGTAGAGCGACGCCTTCGCGACGCCGGCGCGCTCGATCACCCGCTCGATCCCGACCGTGTGGACGCCCTCCTCGTAGAACAGCTCGTTCGCGGCGGCCAGCAGGCGGTCGCGCGCCGAGCCCTCCAGCGGCCCCGTCGTCTTGCCCGTCATCCTGGCCGTCATCTTGTTGGGCGACATTTCACCTTGACTATACAGACCGGTCTGTTAAATGTCGAACCAGGTAGACAGACCGGTCTGTTCTTTTCGGACCGAAACCGCTTCGCCGCCCGGAGGCTCAGATGTCCATCCCGACCCCGACCCGACCGTTCGCCCTGGTGTCCCCCCGCATCCCGCGCGCCGCCCCGGCCGCAGCCGGCCGCGTCCGGCAGCTGTCGGATCGGGCCGCGTTCGCGCTTCAGGTGTCGATCATCCTGTTCTTCATCGCCGGCTCGAGCGCCCCCACCCCGCTCTACACCGTCTACCAGGCCGCCTGGGGCTTCTCGCCCGTGACCATCACGGTCGTGTTCGGCGTCTACGCGCTGGCCGTGCTGGCCGCCCTGCTGGTGTTCGGCAGCCTGTCGGACCACGTCGGGCGGCGCCCCATCCTGCTGGCGACGACGCTGATCCAGGCGGTGGCGATGGCGATCTTCGCGACCGCCCACGGCGTCGCGGCGCTGGCCGCCGCCCGCGTCGTGCAAGGGCTGGCGACCGGGGCCGCGGCGGGCGCGGTCGGCGCCGGCATGCTGGATCTCGACCGCGCCAAGGGGACGATCGCGAACGCGGTCGCCCCGATGATCGGGACCGCGTCGGGCGCGCTGCTGTCGGGTCTGATGGTGGTGTTCCTGCCCGCGCCGACCCAGCTGGTCTACCTGGTGCTCGCGGCGATCTTCGTCGCCCAGGCGATCGGCGTGACGGCGATGCGCGAGTCGGCGACGCCGCGCCCGGGGGCGCTCGCCTCGCTCAAGCCGCACTTCCGGCTGCCGCCCGCGGTGCGCGCCCCCATGCTGCTCGCCGTGCCGGCGCTTGTCGCAGCCTGGGCGCTGATCGGCTTCTACGGCTCGCTCGGCCCGTCGCTGGTGCGGCGGCTGCTCGGCTCGACCTCGCCCGCCCTGGGCGGCCTGATCTACTTCGTGCTCGCCGGCAGCGGCGCGCTCGCCGTCCTGCTGACCCGCGAACGGTCGCCGCGCTTCCAGACGCTGTTCGCCACCACCGCGATGCTCGTCGGTCTGGCGGCGGTGCTGCCGGCCATCACCCACGCCTCGGTCGGTCTCCTGTTCGCGGGCACCGCCGTCGCCGGGGCGGGCTTCGGCTGCGCCTTCCAGGGCGCCGTCCGCAGCGTGGTCGCGCAGACCGGACCGCACGAGCGCGCCGGCGTGCTGTCGATCGTCTTCGTCGTCGCCTACCTGGCCATGGGCGTCCCCGCGGTGCTGGCGGGCCTGCGCGTCGTGCACAGCGGCGGGCTGGTGACGACGGCCCACGAGTTCGTGCTCGCGACCATGGCGCTGGCGGCGCTCGCGCTCGGCGGCACGCTCGTCACGCGCGGTCAGACACGCGCGGTCTCGCCGGGCGTGGCGCGGGACAGCTCGTCGACCAGCTGAATCAGCGTCCGCGCGTCGACCGGCTTGACCAGGTGGGAGGCGAAGCCCGCCTCCGCGCTGCGCCGGCGGTCCTGCTCCTGGCCGTAGCCGGTCAGCGCGATCAGGATGGGCGTCTCGCTGCCCAGGCGCGCGCGCAGCTCGCGCCCAAGCGTGTAGCCGTCCATCACCGGCAGCCCGATGTCGACGATCGCCACCTGCGGGCGGAAGGCGGCGGCGGCCGACAGCGCCTGCGACGCGTCGCCGGCGACCTCGACCTTGTGTCCGGCGCGGGCCAGGACGATGGAGAGCAGCTCGGCGGCGTCGCCGTTGTCGTCGACCACCAGCACGCGCCGTACGGACTTGCTGTGCGCCCAGGGCGTGAGGCCGCCCGGGGGCGTCACCCGGGCCGGGCGGTCCGTGGCCGGCAACCGCACCGTGAACGTGCTGCCCCTGCCCGGCCCCTCGCTGTGCGCGGCGATCGTCCCGCCGTGCAGCTCGGTCAGCGACCGCGCCAGGGAGAGACCGAGGCCGAGGCCGCCCTGCGATCGATCGGCGCCCCGCGGCCCCTGCACGAACATGTCGAACATCTGCGGCAACAGCGTGGGATCGATGCCGGTCCCGTTGTCGCGGACGGCGAGCACGACCTCGTCCCCGTCGCGCCGGGCCGTCACCTCGACGCGGCCCCCCGGCGCCGTGTAGCGGGCGGCGTTCGTCAACAGGTTGCTGATCACCTGGGTGAGGCGCACCTCGTCGGCCTCCACCGCCAGGCCCTCCGCGTCGACGGACAGGCGCAGCTGGTGGCGCCGCTCTTCCAGCAGCGGCGCGGTCGCCTCGACGGCCTTCGCCACCACCGTCGCCAGCTCGAGCCGGCGCTTCGTCAGCGTCACCTTGCCGCGCGCCACGCGCGAGACGTCCAGCAGATCGTCGACCAGGCGCAGCAGGTGCTCCGCCTGCCGCACGATCACCTCGCGCTCGCGCGGCGTGGCGACGTCGCCCTGCAGCTCCATCAGCTGCGCGGCGGTGATGATCGGCGCCAGCGGGTTGCGCAGCTCGTGGGACAGCAGCGCCAGAAATTCGTCCTTGCGGCGATCGGCCTCGCGCATCGCCTCCTCCGCCTGCTTGAGGCGCGTGACGTCGACGAACGCACCGATCGCGCCGCGCGGCGCGCCCGCCGGATCGCGCAGCGGGATGGCGCCGCCGTACAGGTGAACCACCTGCCCGTCGTCGAAGCGGACCTCTTCCTCGTGGTTCTGGACCTCGGCGCCGCGCGCGGCGCGCTGCACGGGCAGATCCTGGGGCGCGACCTCCCCGCCGTCCACGAACACCTTGAAATGTCCGGTCGCCGTCGGGTTGACGGCCGTCTTCGACAGGTTCTGGCCGTCGATGATGCGGAGCAGCTCGCGGCCGGTTCGATTGCCCCGGATCTCGCGGCACTCGGGATCCTGGGCGATCCAGACCACGGCAGGCACCGCGTCCATCAACGCCGCCAGCTCGTCGGCGCGCGCGCGCGCCAGCGCTTCACTCCTCCGCAGCGCCGCCTCCGTGGCGCGCCGATCGGTCACATCGGTCGCGACGTTGACCAGACAGGGCTCGCCGCCAAAATCGATGCGCGAGCTGACGATCATCAGCGTCAAAGAGCGTCCGTCCTTGGTCGGAAACGCGAGCTCGAACTCGACCGTGTCGCGCTCGTTCTGTTTCACGGGCGCCACGATCTCTTCGCGCCGCGCGAGCGTCCATACGCCCAGATCGGCGGTGGTCCGGCCCACCACCTCCTCGCGCGAATAGCCTGTCAACTTCAGGAACGCGTCGTTGACGCTCACGAACGCCCCGTCGGAGAGGCGGGTGATCCCGGACGCCTGCGGATTGAGGT
The DNA here is from genome assembly GCA_036557265.1 of Polyangia bacterium. Taxonomy (GTDB): domain Bacteria; phylum Myxococcota_A; class Polyangia; order Fen-1088; family Fen-1088; genus JADGRB01. The sequence continues at coordinate 4,064 of DATBHU010000528.1, read as the reverse complement.
GAAACACCGTCTCGAACCGCCGCTCCGAGAGGCGCAGGGCCTCCTCGGTCGCGCGCCGATCGTGGATATCGAACGCCGCCGCCACCCAGCGCGTGATGGCGCCGCCGTCGTCGGGGACCGGGACCACCCGACAGAAATGGAAGCGGTAGTCGCCGGCGCGCGTCCGGACCCGGTACTCCATCTCGCAGGAGCTGGAGGTCGCGATGGCCTGCCCGAATCGCTGCTGGATCTGATCGCGATCGTCGGGATGGACCGCGGCCAGCGCCCCCTTGCTGCCGACGCACTCCTGGAAGGTCAGACCGGTCAGATCGGTCCAGCGATCGTTCACCCACTCGAGGCGGCCCTGCCCGTCGCAGATCCAGATGATCTGCGGCAACGCGTTGGCAAGCCTGCGGTACTCCGCCTCGCTGATTGCAGGCGGCGCCAACGACGGCGACGCCGACAACGACGGATCGACAGGGTCGGACGCCATGCGCGGCTCGAAACGTAACCGGCAACAGTGCGTGGTACAAAGGCAATTCGTTGCGGCAACCCGATAACCAACCAGAAACTGATCGTTCGCGCGGCGGCTACTCTGGGCACGCGGTGCAGTTCTACGAGAACGACGGATTCCTCTGTCAGCTTCTCACTGATTTTGCCGCTGATGGTCTGCGGGCCGGCGACGCCGTCATCTTGATCGCGACCGACGCGCACCGCGCGGAGGTGCGCCGCCGCCTGATCGATCGCGGCGTCGACCCGGACGCCGCGGTTGCGACGGGCGGGCTCTCCTTGCTGGACGCCCGCGCGGTGCTGGCGGCAGTGATGGTCGACGGCACGCCCTCCTATGAGCGGTTCGCGACCAGCTTCCGCGGGATGCTCGAGCCGGCGCGGACCGGCGGCCGACGCGCCCGCCTGTTCGGCGAGATGGTCGACGTCCTGTGGCGGGACGGCAACCACGGCGCGGCCATCCTCCTGGAAGAGATGGCCAACGCGCTGATGAAGGACGATCCGATCGCCGTGCTGTGCGCCTATGCGATGGACAACTTCGTCAAGGCGAGCGACGCGGCGGCGTTCGCGAGCGTTTGCGTCGCTCACGGCGACGTGCGGCCGGCCGAGGGCTACGCGCTGGCGGGCGACGCCGACGCGCGCTCGCGCGAGACCGCGCGCCTGCAACAGCGGGCCCGGGCCCTCGAGAGCGAGCTGGCCCAGCGCCACGACCTGGAGGTGGCCCTCCGCCAGGCGCTGGACCGCGAGCGGATCGCGAGCCAGGCGAAGGATCGCTTTCTGACGCTGCTCGGGCACGAGCTGCGCAATCCGCTGGGCGCGATCGTCCTGGGGCTGGATCTGATCGACGCGCAGCTGGGGAACGCGGCGGCGCGCGAGCGCACGCTGGTCCAGCGCGAGGTGAAGCTGCTCGTTCGTCTGGTCGACGATCTGCTGGACGCGGCCCGCGCGATGCACGGCGGCGGCAGCGGCGCCGCGCGCAGCGGCGCCAGCGGATTCGACATCGCCTGGCCGTCCGGGGGGCCGCCGCGGCCCGCCCCGCCCGCTGCGGCGAGCGCGGGTCGGCCCGGTGGCCCGGCGCGCGCACTGGCGGTCCTGGTCGTCGACGACAACGTGGAGGCGGCGCGCATCGTCGGAGACGCCGTGCGGCTGATGGGCCACACGCCCACCGTGGTCCATGACGCCGAGACGGCGCTGTCGCTTCCCGCCGCCGACGTCGCGGTGCTGGATCTCGATCTGCCCGGGATGAGCGGCTACGATCTGGTGCGCCGCCTCCGCGAGCGGACGCCCGCCCCGTCGACCTTCCTGGTCGCGCTCAGCGGGCACGGCGAGGAGTCGCACGTCGCCCGCAGCCGCGAGGTCGGGTTCGACGCGCACCTGGTCAAGCCGATCGACTTTCGCACGCTGCGCGATCTGCTGAGCCGGATCCTGGCCGGCCGCGCGGGCGACGCCCTCAGTACGGCGTCGTCGTCACGCCGGTGACCGCGGCGTCGTAGACGGTGACGGCGGCGCCCGACTTCGGCGTCACGCTGGATCCGTTGGTGAACTGGACGCCGGTGGCGTGAAAGATCTCCATGCCGGTGCTGGCCTGGATCTTCACGTTGTCGAAGGTCAGGCCCGACACCTTCGCCTCGGGCAGGCCCCAGATGATCCCGCCGTTCGTCGATCCGGTCGCGGTCAGGTTCTTGATCGTGATGTTCTGCCAGTACGGCGTCGTCGCGGTGACGGCCATGGCGGTGTCGCTGGTCGGATTGGCCGGCAGGTCCGGGTAGTACGAGGTGATGTAGACCGGGTTCTGCACGTTGGTCATCGTCACGTTCGAGTAGGTGAGGTCCTTGACCGTGCCGCCCCGGTCGCGCGCCGACTTCATGCGGATGCCGGAGGTGGTGCCGTTCATGGTCAGGTGGTCGACGGTGACGCCCGAGACGCCGTTCTTGGTGATGCTGCCGATCGAGCAGCCGTGGCCGACGCCGAACGTCGAGTAGCCGATGTAGAGGTTCGTGCCCGACATCGCGATGTTGTCGTCGCCGCAGGCGACGTTGTTGTTGCAGAAGAACATCCCCGTGGCGGTGACGTCGACGCCGTCGGTGTTCTTGGGCGGCGACTTTCCGGAGACGGCCAGGGTCGAGATGGTGATGCCCGTGATGGTGACGCTGGTGTCGCTCTTCACCCAGATGTGCTCCTCGGGCGAGCTCTGCAGGCGGATGCCGCTGATCTGCACGCGGGTGACGTGGCCGAGGTTCACCTCCTGCGGGCGCGAGATCGACGAATCGGCCGCGAACGCGTCCCACCAGTCCTGGCCCTGGCCCTCGATCGTCCCCGAGCCGGTTATGGCGATGTCGTGGGCGCTGCTGGTGGTCGCGGTGATGAAGGGGGTGTCGCCCGACCCGTAGCTGGCCCGCGGCAACATCTTCAGCACGGCGCCCGACGACAGCACCAGGTTCGTGCTGCTGCCGATCACGATCGGGCCGGAGAGGAACGTGCCCGACGGGACGGTGACGGTGCCGCCGCCCGCGGCCGCCGCCGCGTCGAGCGTCGCCTGGATCGCCGCCGTGTTGTCGGTCTTGTTGTCGCCGGCGGCGCCGTTGCTGGTGACGTTGAACGCGCGCGCCGGGATGGTCGGCAGCGGGACCGCCGCCGGATTGTTCGCGCACGGATCGTTGCTGGCGCCCGCGGCGCCGCCCGTCCCGGTCGTGCCTGACGTCCCGCCGACCGCGCCGCCGCCGGTCGAGGTGCCCGCGGCGCCCCCGCGGCCCGCGCCGCCCGCGCCGGCGGCCGAAGCACCGCCCGCGCCGCCCCGACCGCCAGCGCCCGCGCTGCCGGCGGCGCCGGTCGACGTGCCCGCCGCCCCGCCCCGCCCTGCGCCCCCCGTACCGGCTCCCGCCGTGCCGGCGGTCCCCGCCCCGCCGCCCCCGCCCAGGGTGCCGCTCGAACCCGATGTTCCGCCGGACGCGGCGCCGCCCGTGCCCGTTCTTCCTCCTCCTCCCACTCCTCCCACGCCTCCCACGCCGCCGGTGCCGACGGGCGAAGCGCCGCCCGCGCCGCCGCCGGCAGCGCCGGCGACCCCGTTCCCACCGGCGCCGGCGTTGCTGCCGGCGGTTCCGGTCTGGCCGCTACCGCCGCCCGTCCCGTCGCCCGGTCCCGCGGAGCTGCCGGCACATCCGACGCCCAATGTCAGGGCGCCGCCAAAAAAAACTATTGCCGGGGCGATTGCCGAGAGCCGCACGCCCCTTCATGCGTCGACACGCGCCAAATGATCGCCCAAACGTCAGGATGCGGCGCCCGTCACAGCCCGATCCCGGAGGATGACGACCCAGGCCACCCGCGCGACAATGGCCGCGCCGTGGCGGATACCAGGAGGCGGCCCCGTCGGACAACGGCCTGCGCGCTGCTCGCGCTCGGCGCGCTGACGGCGATCGCGGCGGAGGCGCGCGCCGACGTGCTGCTGGCGCAGCGGGCCATGCCGCTCGAACAGGAGGCGGCCGCCAGCCCGCGCAGCCTGGACATCCGCCGCCAGGGATCGGACGAGATGGTCTCGCAGCGGCGCGAGCTGGAGGCGTCGACCGAGCTGGCGTTCGTGA
>DATBHU010000527.1:0-3215 GCA_036557265.1 Polyangia bacterium | reverse complement strand
GGCCGGACGTTTCACGCGCCTCACCTTCAGCGACAGCCCGGCCTTTCTCGTCATCCTGGCAGGCTTCGCCGTGTTCTACGGAATGAGCCCGTTCGCTTTGTGGACCGCTCCTAGCTTCATCTGGGCGTTCGTCATTCTGGCGCGATTGATCGCAGCCGTTTATTCCGCCGAGGTGCACGAGTTCCTTCTTACCCGGCCGTTCGACGGCGGCCGTCGATTCGTCGGGGGCGTATTGTTTCCGTCGCTGTTCCTGCTGCTGGCGCCTCTGACCGCGCTCTGCTTCGTCAATCTCCACTGGATCGAGAGGGGCGGCCTGTTTGGGCACCCGCCGAGCACAGATGCGATCCGCTACATGCGCGAGGTGCTTGGGGCGACCTTCCTGCCCGACACGTGGCCGCGGGCCGGTCTGCCGCAGCATCTCTGGGCGCAGCTCCGTCCCCTGCTGTACCTGGACGTTCTGCGTGTGACGCTGGTGATTCTCTCGATATTGTTCATCTTCCCGATCCGGCAGTCCGTCGTCGGTTCGAACGATCGACCCGTTCCGGTCGGCAGCGTTCTGATCTTCCTGGTCGCTGTCTGGGTGATGGCGCGCGTGCATTTCCTCGACGCGTTCGCTGCCTGGCCAATGCCGCGGTTGCCGTTCTTCGCGTTGCTCGCGGGCGTCTCGATCGCCCACTTCTGGTGGCTCGCGCGGCAGATGAGCGCGCCGCCGCGCGCGCGACCGCTCACTGACAGTTCGACGCGAGGCTGATGTAGACCTGCCCGAGCGCGGTCGGCGAGCCGTCGCTGTTGATCAGCTTGGCGTTCGGGATCGGGTCGGCGCTGAACCACGAGTAGCGGAAGACGTGCGGGTTGCCCTCGAGGTAGGGGATCGCGTCGCGCATGAACGCTTCCTGTTGCGCGGCGGTGGCGTTGCCGTCGCACGAGAACTCGGTCAGCCAGATCGGTTTCCCGAACTGCTGCCAGCCGGCCAGACTGCTGTTCGATTCGATGTACGCCTTCAGCGACGGGAGGTCGCAGTTGTACCAGTGGGCGGCGATGTGGTCGACCTCGCAGCCGGTGCACGCGCCCAGGAAATCCGTCAGGTAGACGTAAGGGTCGGTGCCGTTGCAGCTCGCGGCGGGGCCGCAGAAGTTCATGCCCGGGCCGACGAGCGTGCCGATGCCCGCGTTGCGCGCGTTCGTCGTCAGCGCCGGCCACGCGGTCGCCGCGGCCTGCGGCGTCAGGTTCGACTGCGCCTTGAAGTTCGGCTCGTTGAAGCCGAGCAGGAACTTCGAACCGGCGGGGATCGTGCCGTTCACCGTCGAGCTGCCCCAGACCATCGGCACGAACTCGATGCCGGTGTTGCCGCCGCTGCGCGACAGGCCCCAGTTGTACCACCAGCGAACGGCCGGATAGAACGCCGCGCCGGGCGCCGTGTTGGCGGCGATGCCGCGCTTGCACGTCGGCGCCGCGCCGCCCGTGCCGGTCGTGCCGCCGCTACCGCCACCGCGGCCGCCGTTTCCGGCCGCGCCGCCGCTCCCGGCCGTGCCGCCGCTGCCGCCGCGCGCAGCGCTCCCGGCCGTGCCGCCGTTGCCGCCGCGCGCAGCGCTTCCGGCCGTGCCGCCGTTGCCGCCGCGGCCGGCGCTTCCTGTGGCGGCGCCGTTGCCGCCGCGACCGGCGCTTCCCGTCACGATGCTGCCGGCACCACCGCCGTTGCCGCCGCTGCCCGTGGTGCCGCCGGTCCCGGTCGTCCCGGCGCTGCCCGCGGCATCGCCCCCGCTGCCTCCAGAGCCGGCGTTCCCGGCGCCGGCGGAGCCGTCCGGTCCTTGACCGGTGCCCGTCGTGCCGGAGCACGCGGCCAGCAGGAGGCCGAGAACCGCGGTGCAGCCGATTCTCATCTCTCGACAGTACCACCCCGCGGGGTTCTGATGGCGCTCGTCGTGAGGATCACGGCGCCGATTGCCGCGCTGCTCGCGCTCGCCGATCCGGCGCCGTCAGCGACGCGAGCAATTTGGACGCACGGGGTGCCGCCTATTCGAGGTTCTGAAGCGCGCGTCCGTCACGCGCCGCCGAGCAGCGCGCGGGCGACCTCTTCCCACTCGCGCTCCAGCGGCTCGTGCGACGGCGGCGCGTCCGCGCGGCCGTACCAGTAGCGCGCGTTGTCGAGATCGCCCTCCTTGCGGTGCAGGTAGGCGTGGACGCGCGCGGCCTCCTTCGTCTCGAGGCTGTCCACGGTCGCGTGCGCGCGGGCCCAGTCGCCCTTGCCGTCGATCCAGAGCGCGCGCAGCGGCGCGCTGAGGCCGACGGGCGGCTTGCTGTGCGTGCGCAGCGACGCCCGGAATTCGTCGAACGTCATCGCCGGCTCACCGGGTGGAGGGCGCCGCGGCGTACGCGACGCCGAGGGCGGTCAGCGCGCCGCCCGAATCGACCAGATCGAGGTTGGTCGACCACGGGTACCAGGCGTAGCGCACCAGGCGCGGATGCTTGGCGAACATCGTCACCGCGGCGTTGTAGAAGGTGACCACCGTCTGCGTGTCGGGCGCGCTGTCGTTCAGGCAGCCCCACTCGGTCAGCCAGATCGGCCGCGTGCCGGCCCAGCCCTCGGCCGACTTCAGGTAGCTCTCGAGCTGCGACGCCTTCGCGTCGCACGAGCCGGCGTTCCAGCCGTACCAGTGGATGGCGACGAAGTCGGCGCGCAGCGAGGCGTCGGCGTTCAGCATGTTCATGAAGCTCTGGAACCACGTCTGGCCGGCCGAATTGGCGGACGTCGCGGGCGAGCCGATCTTGATCGCCGGGTTGTTGAACGACGGCCACAGCGCGATCGCGGTCGCCACGGACATGTTCGCCTGGCCGCTGTTGTCCGGCTCGTTGAAGCCGAGCACGTTGCCGTAGCCTTTGCCGACGAACGACGTGATCGAGCTGGCGATGCCGGTCGCGCTCTGCTCGTTGCCGGTGTGGCCCCAGATCATCGGCACGAACTCGCCGCCCTGGGCGGCGGCGCACGTGTCGGCGGACTGCGTCCAGTTGTAGTACCAGGATGTCTTCAGCATCGTGCGCACGGCGCAGGGCGAGTTCGCGACGCCCTTGTAGGGTTGCGCGCCGCCGCCGCTGCCCGTCGTGCCTGCGGCGCCGCCCGTCCCCGCGCCACCGCCGCGGCCGCTCGCGCCCGCGCTTGCGCCTGCGCCGCTCGCGCCGCCACGCCCCGCCGCGCCGGCGCTGCCGCCGCCGCGACC
>DATBHU010000526.1:0-34596 GCA_036557265.1 Polyangia bacterium | reverse complement strand
GGCACGTCGATCTTCACCGTGCGGTCTCGCAACGCTTCCATGAACTCGTTGTTCTCGAGCTTCTTGAACTCCGGTTCGTTGGTGTGACCGATGATCACCTCGTCGATGTCGGTCTGGGGAAACTTCTTCGGCTTGATCTTGTGCTCCTGGCTGGCCCCGAGCAGGTCGTACAGGAACGCCACGTCCAGCTTCAGCACCTCGATGAACTCGATGACGCCGCGGTTGGCGATGTTGAACTCGCCGTCGAAGTTGAACGCGCGCGGGTCGCTGTCCGAACCGAACTCGGCGATCTTGCGGTAGTTGATGTCGCCCGTCAGCTCCGTCGAGTCCTGGTTCTTCTCGTCCTTCGGCTGGAACGTGCCGATGCCGACCCGGTCCTGCTCCGACAGGATCAGGCGCCGCACCTTCACGTGCTTGACCACCTGGCTCCAGTCGCCCTGGTACTCGGCGAGCAGCTCGCGGAAGATCAGCCGGCAGGCCGGATCCAGATCGCCCTCGATGTGCACGTGCGGCTTGCCGGCGGCGTTCATCCCCAGCTCGGTCAGCGCGCGCTCGCGCCACTCGGGCGGGATCAGCCGCAGCGGCTCCTCGTGCATCGGGCACTTGAACGTCGTCTGGCCGCCCGTCACGCGCGTCAGCTTCTCGGGAATCGTCCACTCGTAGGTGTAGAGCGCGCCCTCGGGCGTGCGCGAGTACTCCTCCATGCCGCGCTTGATGAGGCGGGCGATGGTCGACTTCGAGCTGCCGACCGGACCGTGCAGCAGGATCACGCGCCGCTCGGTGCCGTAGCGCTGGGCCGCGCTGTGCAGCACGCTCACCAGCCGCATGAGCGGGATGTCGAGGCCGAAGATGGCGTCGCGCCCCGCGTGCTGTTCGTCCTTGAAGAAGTTGTAGCGGATCAGCCGCTTCTTGTTGTCGATGTACTCTTCCTGCCCGTACGACAGGATCATGTCGTAGACGCGCTGGAAGGCGCTGCGCGTGACCGTGGGATTCTTGCGGACCACCGCCAAGTAATCCTCGAACGTGCCGGTCCAGTTCAGCTCCGCGTACTCTTTCAGATTTTGAAGCGCGGCGACCTTCGCGATCAGGGCGGGCATGTCGCCCTTCGGGGTCGATTCGGAACCCTTCGGGGGCGATTCAGAAGATGCCATCGGTTGACTCCTTTCGGAACGGAGCATCTACCCAGCAACGGAGACGACGCGCTGAGCAGGTGAAGCGCGCTTCACCATCTTATCAATCGATTCAACCACTTTCCAGAGCCGTCGCAGGGGCTCGCATGGCGTCGCGCGGTCTCGCGGCCCCTGTCGGGGCGTCCACCGGGTTTTCCCCAGGCCCGCGGCGCGCGCGTCGCCGCGCCTCGCGGGCGGTCAGTGGGTCAGGCCGACGGACAGCGACTGCGGCAGGGGCGCCCGTTCGCGGACGTAGATGGGGACGCCTTCCTTCAGCGTCGCCAGCACCTCGATGTCCTTGATCGTCTCGGCCGCGACGCGCAGCGGGTTGGCGGACAGCACAGCCATGTCCGCCAGCTTCCCGACCTCGAGCGAACCCTTCTGTCGGTCCTCGAAGCACTGGTAGGCGGCGTCGATGGTGACGGCGCGCAGGGCCTCGCCGGCCGTCAACCGCTGCTCGGGCCCGATCACCTCGCCGGTGCGCGACAGCCGGGTGGCCCCGCACCAGATCAGGAACAGGATGTTGGGCGGCACGACCGGGGCGTCGTTGTGCAGGCTGAACCGCATGCCGCGCCGGCGCGCCGACAAGGCCGGGTTCATCCGGTAGGCGCGCTCGCGTCCGAGCGTGGAGGCGACGTGCCAGTCCCCCCAGTAGAAGCAGTGGGACGAGCAGAACGACGGGATGATCCCGAGCGTCCGCATCCGGTCGAGCTGGTCCTCGCGCGCCAGCTGCGCGTGGACCATCACGGGCCGGCGGTCGTCCGGCCCGTGGCGGCGCTCGGCGCGCGCGACCGCTTCGATCATCTGTTCGGCGGCGGCGTCCCCGTTCGCGTGCACCAGCAGCTGCACGCGGCGCGCGAAGCAGTCGGCGACGATGCGATAGACGTCGTCGTTCGAGAACAACGACACGCCGGTGTACGAGGCGGGCTCGCCGGCCGGGGGGACGCGGTACGGCTCGGTCAGCCAGGCGGTCTTGCCCTGGGGCGAGCCGTCGAGGACGAGCTTCAGGCCGCCGACGCGCACCCCGCCGACGCGGTCGCGCAGGTAGGGCGCGGCGTGGGCGCGCAGACGGTCCTCCAGCTGGTAGAGCGGATAGGCGACCACGTCGATCGGCAGCGAGCCGTCCTCGGCCGCCGTGTGCAGCATCCGCATCCCGGCCACGTCGGTCGCGCCGTCCTGCGCGGTGGTGATGCCGAGCCGGGCGTAGTGCTCGCCCGTGCGACGGATCAGGTCGGGGTGGTGGTGCTCCGGGATGGTCGGGACCAGGGTCAAGCGGACGTGCGCCCAGGCCGCCTCGCGCAACAGGCCCGTCGGCTCGCGCGAGCCGGCCCGGCGGACGATGGTGCCGCCGTCGGGATCGGGGGTGGCCGCGGCGATGCCCGCCTGGTCGAGCGCCACGCTGTTCCCGACCGCCATGTGCCGCGAGGCGTGGACCACCCAGATGGGCAGCTCGGTCGACACGCGATCGAGATCCTCACGGGTCGGGTGGCGCCGCTCGGCGAGCATCGAGTCGTCGTAGCCGACGCCCAGCACGTACTTGTGCTGGGCGGCCAGCCGCTTGAGGCGGCGGCGCAGCGCCACGACGATGTCCTCCATGCACGAGACGTCGCCCGCCGGCGGCGGCGCCAGATCGACCCAGTCGAGCTCGCCCGCCACCGCGGTGAACTGACCGTGGCCGTCGATGAAGCCCGGCACCAGCGCCCGACCGCCGAGGTCGAACAGCCGCGCGTCCCGCCCCGCCGCCTTCACCACGCCGCCGACCTCGCCGACCGCCAGGATGCGGCCGCTGCGGACCGCCACCGCCTCGGCGAACGGCTGGCGGTTGTCCATCGTCACCACGTCGGCGTTCACGAACACCGCCGTGGGCTCATGCGCTCGCCCGGGCATCTCAATCTTGGAAGCTGCGACCGCCGGGGGCGCGCGCCCAGATCAGCCCCGGGCCGATTCGCGCGGCGCAGCCTCAGTAGTGGGAGAGCGAGCCGTCGATGCGCGCGCGGCGGAGCGCGAACGCGAACACGCCGACGCCGAGCGGGGCCAGCACCCCCGCGAAGATGAGCAGCGCGATGAAGGAATCGGCCAGCGCGGCCGGGCTCGCCCCGATCAGCAGCGCGCCGCGCAGCACGGTGAGGGTGTGGGTCAGCGGCAGCAGCTTGCCGACCGCGCGCAGCCAGCCCGGCAGCACGGTCACCGGATAGAGGACGCCCGACAGGAAGAACGACAACGACCCGATCACCATCGCGACCGGGTTCAGCCGGCGCACCAGCATGGTGGTCCCGGCCGCGAGCAGGCCCAGCCCCGAGAACGCCGCGATCACCAGCGGCACCGCCAGGGCCAGCGACGCCCAGTTGGCGCGGCGCAGGTCGAGCCCGAGCAGCAGCGTGGCGGCGACGAGGTAGGCGGTGGACCGGAGCGCGGCGGCGCCGAACTCGTACATCGGCGGCGCGCCCAGCACCATCCAGGGCGCCGCCGGGGTCGCGATCTCCGCCTCGAGCGTCCCCATCATCTGCGAGGTCCGGATGCGCTGGGCCAGGCCGGAGACGCCCACCTGCTGGAACTCGGCCGCCAGCACCCCCAGCACCATGAAGCCGAGGTAGTTGCTGCCGTAGGTCGCCATGTGCGGGTTGACGGCGGCGCTGACGAAGCGCGACAGGAACAGCAGCGATCCGACCGCGGTCGCCAGGCCGAGCATGCGGATGACGAAGGCCGACCGATAGCTGCCCATCGCCGACAGCTCCCGCCGGATGAACGCCCACAGGATGCGCGCGAACCAACGTGCCCCGCTCACAGGCCGAGCTCCGCTTCGATCCGCGCCGGAGAGGCGTCCGCGTGCAGCCGGCCGCCCTCGAGAAACAGCACGCGATCCGCCAGCGCGCGCGCCTCGGACGGATCGTTGCTGCAGACGATGGCGGTGCGCCCCGGCTTGCGGATCACGTCGTCGCGCAGGAACAGCCGCATGTCGCGGGCGCCGCGCGGATCCAGGCCGAGCGTCGGCTCGTCGAGCAGCAGCACCTCGGGGTCGGCGAGCAGCCCGCGCGCCAGCGCGAGCCGCTGCCGCATGCCGCGCGAGTACTCGCCGTAGCGGCGGTCGGCGGCGTCGGCCAGACCGACGCGCTCGAGCAGCGCCGCGGCCCGTCGCCGCGCCTCCGGCGCGGGCAGCCCGTGCAGCGCCGCGAAGTAGTGCAGGTTGGCGCGCCCGGAGACGCGGTAGTGGAAGCTGCGCTCGTCACCGACGACGAACGCGACCCGGCGCCGGAACGCCGACCCGGCGGTCGCGACGTCGGCGCCGGCGACCCGCGCCGTCCCCGACGACGGCAGCAACAGGCCCCCGAGGATGCGCACCAGCGTCGACTTCCCGGCGCCGTTCGGCCCCATCACGCAGACAATCTCGCCGGCGGCGACCGAGAACGACACGTCCGTCAGCGCGACCAGCGGGCTCCCCAGGAAGCGGCCGCGCAACATCGCGCCCAGCCCGGTGGGCGGGTGGAAGACCTTGCTCAGCCGGTCGGCGACGATCGCCGGCGCTGCGCTCATCGCCCAGGCGTCCCGGTCCACGCCGGCGGCGTCATTGCGGCAGCGCCTTGCCGCCGCGCTGATACTTCACGACGGCCGCGTTGTGCTCGGCGACGGTGCGCGAAAACTGGTGCGTGCCGTCGTTCTTCGCGACGAAGTAGAGGAAGGGCGTGTGGTCGGGCGCCAGCACCGCCTCCAGCGCGGCGCGGCCCGGGTTCGAGATCGGGCCGGGCGGAAGCCCCTCGTGCGTGTACGTGTTGTAGACGTTGTCGCGATCGTCGAGCTGGATGCGGCGAATGCGGCCGTCCCACTTGCCGCAGGCGGCCGACTTCTGGAGCGGCACCGTGCAACCGTAGATGATCGTCGGATCGGTCTGCAGCAGCTTGGGCACGAACGTCGGCATGCGCAGCCGGTTGATGAACACCTGGGCGATGCGCGGCCGCTCCTCGGGGCGCCCCGTCTCCTTCTCGACGATCGACGCCATCACGACGATCTGGTGGTCGTCCCAGCCGAGCGTCTTCTTCAGCTCCAGCGCCGCCTTCGCGTGCGCGACGCGCAGCTCGGCCCAGACCTGGCGGTGGCGGCGCACCAGCGGGATCAGCGCGCGGGCGGGCGTGCTGCGCGGGCGCAGCCGGTAGGTGTCGGGGAACAGGTAGCCCTCCAGGGTGTTGCCCGGCAGCCCCAGCTCCGCGGCGAAGGCGGGGTCGCTCGCCTTGGCCGCCAGCTCGGCCTTGGGCGCGACGCCGGCGGCGGCGAGGATCTCGGCGATCTCGAGCAGGTTCTTGCCGGGGGGGACGACCACCGTCACCAGCTCGTCGGCCGCGCCCTTCACCAGCGTGTCGAGGATCTGCTTCGGCGACGCGGGCGCGAGGATCTCGTAGCGGCCCGCCTTGAAGCGGCCGGCCACGCCGCGCTGGCCCGCGTAGAGGCGAAACACCGTCGGGTTGCCGATCAAGGCGGCGTCCTTGAGACGGCTCGCGACGTCGCCCGCCGTGGCGCCGTTCGGGATCTCGATGGTGATCTTGCCGGCGGCGGTGCCGCCCGGCGTGTCGCCGTAGCGCCAGGCGGTGCGCGCGGCGACGACCAGCACGATCAGGCCGAGCGCGCTCGTGATCAGGAACGCGATGAACGCGCGTTTCATGGGCTTAGTCATTTACTCGGGCACCCCGTTGCCACGTTGCGCGTCCAGCCACCGCCGGAGAATAACCGCTGCCGCCATCTTATCGACCACTTCGCGACGGCGAGCCCGCGAAACGTCCGCCGCCAACAGCACCTCCTCGGCCTCGACGGTGCTGAAGCTCTCGTCGATGAGCTCGACCGGGACGGCGACGGTGCCGCGCAGGCGGTCCGCGAACGCCTCGACGCTCTTGGCGGCGCGCCCGCGTTCGCCCTCCGGATCGAGGGGCAAGCCGAGGACGATGCGCTCCGCGCCGTGGGCCCGGACCAGGGCCGCCAGGGCGTCGAGATCGCGCTGCCCGCCGCGGCGCGGGATCGTCGCCAGCGGCTGCGCGGTCAGCCCGAGCCCGTCCGTCACCGCCACCCCGATGCGGCGGGCCCCGAGGTCGATCGCGATCACCCTGCCGGGCACGGACGAGGAGCTCATTTCGAGCAAATGAGTGTATACCGTAGCCATGGCGGACCAGCCGAAAGCTCCATCCGGTGATCCCGCGGCGCCAGCCGGCGCCCCGCAGATCCAGATCGACGTCGACGAGACCACGGCGCAGGGCGCGTACTCGAACCTCGTCCTCATCAACCACAACGAGAACGAGTTCGTGCTCGACTTCGCCTACATCCAGCCGTCGGCGCCGCGCGCCCGCGTCCGCGCGCGCATCATCTCGTCGCCGCGTCACACCAAGCGCCTGCTGCGCGCCCTGGAGCACAACGTCCGGCGCTACGAGGAGCGCTTCGGCCGCATCGAGGAGATGGAGCCGATGCCGATCCCGCCGCTGCCTTCGGGCGGCCTGATCAGCTGATCCGATAGTCGCGTCCGGCGTCACTCGCGCGGGCGCCCCGACCTCGGTTAAGCTCGGGGTCGGTTTCGATGCGGGTACCGGGACACCTGGGGTTGATCGCGGCGGCGTTGCTGCTGGCGGCATGCGGCGGTAAATCCGGCGGCGGCGGGAGAGGCGGCGCGTCCGCGGGGGGCGGCGGGGGAACGGGCGGCAGCGCGGCAGGAAACGGCGGCGCGAGCGCGGGCGGCGGCGGCGACACCGGCGGCACCGGCGGCAGCGCGACGGGGAGTGGTGGCGGCGCCGGTGCGGGCGGCAGCGCCGGCACGGGCGGCGCCGGCGCCGGCGGCAGTGCCGGCGCGGGCGGCAGCGGCGGGATAGGCGGCGCCGGCGGCAGGGGCGGGACCAGCGGCAGTAGCGGCGCGGGCGGGAGCGGCGGCACGGGCGGGAGCGGCGGCACGGGCGCGGGCGGCGCCGGCACGGGCGGCTGCACCGCAGTGGAGCGCCCTCTGTCGGGCAAGCCCGACATCCTGGTGCTGCTCGACGGCTCCGGCTCGATGAACAACGACGCGCTCGATCAGACGTGCGCCGGTGGATGCGGCGCGAATTCGAAGTGGACGCTGACGACCACCGCCGTCAATCAAGTCGTGGCGGCGACCGACGGCAGCGTGAACTGGGGCATGAAGTTCTTCCCCGACTCGGCGACGTGCGGCGTGAGTGGGACCGTCACCGTCCCGGTCGCGCCGTCCAGCTCTGCCGCGATCGGCGCCGCCATCGCATTGCGCGCCCCCACCGGCAACACGCCGACGCGCGCGGCGATGAACGTGGCGGTCGCGTATCTGTCGTCACTCACCGACCAGGAACCGAAGTTCATCTTGCTGGCGACGGACGGCCAGCCCAACTGCATGCCGGGGATCGCGAACCCCTTGTCCGACGACTCGGCCGCCGCGATCCAGGCCGTGTCCGACGCGCGCGCGGCCGGGATCGGCACGTTCGTGATCGGCATCGGCTACCAGATGAGCGACGTGACGTTGTCGTTGATGGCGACCGAGGGCGGTTACGCCCGCGCCGCCGACCCCAGCTACTATCCCGTCGCCAGCACCGCCGACCTGACCACCGCCCTCGACCAGATCGTCGGCATCGCGCGCACCTGCCACTTCTCGCTGGGCGCGCCGCCGCCGGGCGGCAGCTACGACGCCATCGACGTCCGCGGCGACGGCACCGCGATCCCGCGCGACCCGAGCCACGCAGCCGGCTGGGACTACTCCAGCGCCGCGCACGACGCGATCGATCTGCACGGCCCCGCCTGCGACGCGGCCATGAGCGGCACGATCTCGCGCGTCAGCGTCGTCTTCCGCTGCGGTTGACGGGATGATGATGCGCGCAACAGCCTTCGTGCTCGGAGCGGTTCTCGTGGCGATCGGCTGCGACAACGGCCCGCGCCGGATCACGGCCGCCGACATCGTGCCGATCGCGCCCGGCACCGCGACGGGATCGCTGTTCGCGGGCGAGTACGTCATCACCAGCGGCCTGGTCGAGGGGTGCAACTGCCGTCTCGGAAACTGCGCCACGATTCGGGTGCTGATCGGCACGACGATCACGGTCGCGCAGACCGACGGGACGCTGCAGCTCGCGACCGCGACCTCGACGGGCGTGTGCACGGGCGCCGTGGACGGCGACGGAACGTTCCACTGCAACGGCGCGCTCGTCCAGCCGGGAGATGTCGAATACACGGTGGCAAGCGGGCGGATCCAATCGGCCAACGGCCAGCCGACTTACCTGACCGAGACCCAAGAGCTGACCGCGACCGTTCAAGACGCGGCGATCGACTGCGACATAAGAGGCACCGCGACCGCGCAATACAGCGGGCCGGCGGCCGCGGCGTTCGCCGCCAGCGGCCTCTCGGCGCGTGCCATCGGTTTTTCACCGTTCGGCCTCTGATCTTCCACAGGGCCGCCGCGGCCGTTTCGTGACCGGGCGCTATCCATGGTCTCGTGGACGGCGCGCGCGACTGGCTGCTGGAACGGACGAAGCGCCCCGCCCTGCGCCTGCTGCACGCGACGCCGGAAGGCGAGGCGCTGCTGGTGCGCCTCTACCTCGAGGCCGAGCGCCACGCCGAGCGGGCGGCGCCGTGGGAGCCGATGCTGGCGACCGCCCCGCCCTGGCTGGCCGCCTGGCTGGACCTGCACCGCGCCGACGAGCGGCGCCACGCCGCCCTGTTCGCGGAGCGCCTGCACGCGCTGACCGGCGAGACGAATGAAGTGGGCGACGCGCGTGACGGCTTCGACGCCGTCAGCCGCCGCAAGCTGGCGGCGTTGCACCGCCTGGTGGTCGCGTCGGCGCCGGCGTTCGGCGCGGGCGCGCTGGTGCCCGCGCTGGCGGTCGCCTGGCGCATGGAGGAGATGGGCGCGCGCGTGTTCGCGCGTCACGTCGACGTGCTGGCGGGCGCCCGCCCGGATGCGCCGCTCCTGCCGCTGCTGCGGGTCGTGCTGGCCGACGAGCGCCGCCACGCGCGCGCCTGCCACCGCTCCGTCGAACGTCTGGTGAACGATCGCGAGCGGCCGGCGCTCGCGGCGCTGGTCGAGCGAATCGATCGCATCGAGCGGCGGCTCGGCGTGGCCGGCGCGCTGCTGCTCCTCACCTTCGGAGGTCTCCTGTGGATGCGCGCCCAACTCGCGTCCTCTATCTCGCGGTAGCCGACGGGCGCGGCCACCTGATGCGCGCGCACCTGGTGCGCGGGCTGCTCGCCGGTCACGGGCTCGCCGTCGACGTGGTGACGACGTCCGAGGCGGGACAGGCGTTCCTGGCCGGCCTGGGGACGCCCGCCGCGCTGCTGCCGGGCGGCTTCGCGCTGCTGTTCGACGATTGCCACCGCCTGCGGGCGGGCGCGACCGAGCGCCACCTCGCCGCGTATCTGGCGTCGCCGCACGGCCTGGCCCGCGACGTCGCGCACCTGGCGCGCCTGGGCGCGGGCGCGCGCTTCATCGTCAACGACTCGCTGCACCCGGCGGCGCTCGCCCTCGCCGCCGCGCCGCGCTTCGCGCGCGCCCCGCGCGTCGTCGACCTCCACGGCGACAACCTGTGGCGCGCCACCGCCCACACCTTCGATCGCCGCCTGCCCGACTGGGCGAGCCGCGCGTTCCGCCGCACCCTCCAGGCCGCCGACGCGCGCGCCTTCGGGCGCATCGTTCATTCGCTGGCGCCGCGCGATCGCTTCGGCCGGCGGGACGGACGCAACCGCTTTCGCCTGCCGCCCCTGCTGGCCCCTCCTCGCCGCTCGCGCGCCGCGGTCCGCGACGCGCTCGGGCTCGCGGATGGCGATCGGCTCGCGGCCATCTACCTGAACCCGCACTTTCGCGACCCGAGCATCGCCGCGGGCCTCGAGGCGGCGCTGGCGAGCGCCGGCCTCCGGTTCGCCGGCATCTCGGAGCCGTGGGCGGGGCGGCCGGGCTGGCGTGCCGTCGACCCCCACTTCGGCGACGTCATCGCCGCCGCCGACCTGTTCGTGTCGGGCGCCGGCGCCGGCGCGCTGGAGCACGCCCGTCGCGCCGCCGTCCCTCTGATCGCGCTGGTCGGCGCGCAACCGGAGCAGGCGTTGAACCTGAAACAGGCGCGCGCCGCCGGCGTGGCGGTGCACGCCGTCGACACGCGGACGCTGGCCGATCTGCCCCAGGCCCTCGCGTCCCTGATGAATTCGCCGTCCCACCGACGAGATGCCGCTGGAGAACACGCACGCGTACGCCGTCTCTGGAGCGAGGCCTTGCTGTCGCTCGCGGCGCACCCAAAGGAGGACGACCATGCAGCCGGAGACGACATCGCCGACCACCGCCCTGGTGCTCGAGACCAACAACCTGCGGGGCGGCCGCGGCGATCCCGCCACGATCGAACGGAGCCTCGCCCGCCTGCTCATGCGACTGCGCGCGCAGACGCGCCCGCTCGCGTCGCTCGATGAGGTGATCGTCGTTCACGACGGGCTGGCGGAGGCGGCGCGCGCGCGCCTGGAGGCGACGGCGGGGCGCGGGCTCACCTTCGTGCGGCTCGACGCCGGCGACGACTACTACGCGGCGAAGGACGCCGGCTTCGCCGCCACGCGCGCCGCCGTGGTCGCGTTCGCCGACGCCGACTGCTGGCCCGATCCCGACTGGCTGCGGGCGCTGCTGGAGCCGTTCGCGCGCGACGCGGCCGTCGGGGCCGTCGCCGGGCGGACCAGCTACCGCCCGGACATGTTCGGCGCCGCCGCGACGGCGATCGACTTCATGTACTTCGGAAGCCCGCTCGCCGCCCCCGCGCGAAGCGCGGGATCGCGGCGCTCTGAAAAAAACAACAGTCGCACACCGCGCCTTTGGCGCGGAGCGACTGCCGCGGGCTGCACGCGCAACTTCTACGCGAACAACGTCGCCTTCCGGCGCGAGGTGCTGACCGACGCCCCGCTCGCCTTCGGCGCGCACGGGTTCTATCGCGGCAGCTGCCAGGTGCTCGGCCTCGCGCTGCAGGCGCGCGGGATCGCGATTCACTTCGCACCGCGCGCGCACACGGTTCATCGGCTCCCCGATTCGATCGCCGACCTCGTCCGCCTGCGCCTGCTGCGCGGGGCTGACAGCGTCGAGCTGGCGCCGCACCTGGCGGACGCTTACCTGCCGGCGCGCGCCCGCCGGCTCGGCCGCCTGGGCCCGCTGTCAGGGCTGGCCGTGCTCGCCGCGCGCTGGGGCTGCAGCCTGCTCGCGCTGCAACGACAAGGATCGCCGGCGGTCCGCGGCCCGCGCTGGTTCGCGGGCGCCGCGCTGGTCAGCGCCATCCATGCCGCCGACGCCGCCGGCGCCGTCATTCGCGGCCTCCGTCTCGGCCTCGCGCCGCCGGCCCGCGCGCGCGCCCTCGGCTACCACGGTAACGTCGACCGGCTGGCGGCCTGAGGTGGCGCTAGCTGACCGCGCCTTCGATCGCCAGCAGCGTCCCCGCCATGGTGTCGAGCTCGCACAGCGTCCCGTAAGGAAGCGCGCGGTTGCGCGTGCCGTGTCCGAACGCGCCGCCGACCGCGACCGGGATCGGCAGGCGCCCCAGGCGATCGGCGAGCACCTCGTCGGCAGTCGGCGAGTCGGCGCGCGTCGCCTCCGGCTCGCGGCACCCCGAGAAATCGCCCACCACCACCCCCGCCGCGGCCCCGAACAGGCCGGCGAGATCCAGGTGCGCGATCAGCCGATCGATGCGATAGGGACGCTCGCCCAGATCCTCGAAGAACAGGATCGCCCCCGAGACGTCGGGCAGATACGGCGTGCCGAGCAGCCGCGAGAACATCTCCAGATTGCCGCCCAGCAGCGGCCCGCGCACGCGGCCCGGGATCAGCCCCTCGAGGCCGTCGAGCACCAGGCCGGGCCCCGGCTGCTCCAGCAGATCGAACAGCGCCCGGCGATCGGCGCCGCCCAGGTTCCCGAGCTGCGTCACGACCGGACCGTGGATCGACGCGACGCCGGCGCGTGCCGCCAGCGCGAGCAGCGCGGTTCCGTCCGAGAAGCCGACGATCGGCCGTGGCCGCTTCACCAGCGGGCCGAGATCGACGAACGGCAGCAGGCGCAGCAGGCCGTATCCGCCGCGCGCCATCACGATCGCGCGGTTGTCCGGCTCCGCGATCGCGGCCGCCAGCTCGGCGAGCCGGCGCTCGTCCGGACCCGCCAGGAAGCCCTCGCGCGCGAACACGCCGTCGTCGTGGCGCACGTCGTAGCGGGCGCGCAGGATCTCCAGCCCCGCGGCGAACGCCTCGCGCGGCACCGGGCCGGACGGCGCGATGACGCGGATCGGATCGCCCGGCGCGAGGCGCGGCGCCCGGATCACTTCCGGCGGCGGCGGCGGCGACCGCCCTCGCCGTCGTGGTGGGGAGCGTTCGGGTCGGCGGCGTGATGAGCGCTGGACTCACCAGCCGGAACGGCGGTCGATGCCACCGACGACGAATCACCGCCGACCGGCGTCGGCACCGCCGACGCGCTCGGCTGCGACGCTTCGGCGGCGACCGGCGCGGGCGCAGCGGCGGCCGGCGCGGGCGCGGCGGCTGCCGGTACCGCCACCGGTCCGCTGCGCTCGCGCTCCGCGGCGCTGACGAAGCGGACGCGCATGCCGGCCACGGACGCGTCGGCCGACTCGACGACCTCGGTCACGCGCGCGTGCTGCTCCTTTCCCTGGTCGTCGAGCTTGAACGCGATCCGGGTGCCGACCGGCAGCGGCTCGCTGAACACCACGAACGCGCCGCCGTCGTCGCGATCTCGGATCTGCGGCGAGCGCCCGACGATCACCCCCCCGTATCGAACCTCGGTCGCGCTGTCCACGTCTGCAGTCTAACAAACTTGGAACCCTGGAGGGTTCCAAACCTCCCGCGACGGGCTCCGGCGGGCCGAGCCCGCCTCTGCCCACGCGTGGCACGTGGTTAACTTCCCGAGCGTGCTCCGGGAACGGGAAAACTGCTGGCGGATCGCCCGCGCCTCCCGCGCCGCGTTCCTGATCGACGCCGACGCGTACTTCACGGCGTTCCGCCACGCGGGCAGCCGGGCGCGCCACAGCGTCTTCATCCTGGGCTGGGACATCGACAGCCGCGTGCGGCTCAACCCCGGGACGGCCGAACCGCCGCTCACCTTGCTGCCGTTCCTGAATGACATCCTCGCCGCGCAGCCGGAGCTGCGGGTGTTCGCGCTCGCCTGGGATTTCTCGGTCCTGTTCACGCTGGAGCGCGAGCCCCTCCCCTCCTATCGCTTCGCCTGGAACGCGCACCCGCGCCTGTCGTTCCACCTCGACGACGCGCACCCGTTCAGCGCCTCCCACCACCAGAAGATCGTCGTCGTCGACGACGCGCTCGCCTTCGCGGGCGGCCTCGATCTCACCATTCGCCGCTGGGATACGCCCGCCCATCACGCGCGCGAGCCCGGCCGCGTCGACCCGACCGGCCGCCCCTACCCGCCCGCGCACGATATACAGATGATGGTGGAAGGGGAGGCGGCGGCGGCGCTGGGCGAGCTGGCCCGCGCCCGCTGGCACGCCGCCACGGGCCAGATGCCGGCGCCCCCGCCCCCCGCGCTGACGCGCGCCCCGGATCTCTGGCCGGAGGCGGTCGTCCCGGACCTCCGCGACGCGCCCCTCGGCATCGCCCGCACGATGCCCGCGTTCCGCGGCGCGCCGGCCGTGCAGGAGGTGGCCGCCTTCGCGTCGCAGTCGATCGCCTCGGCGCGGCGCTACATCTATATCGAGAACCAGTACCTCACCTCGGCGGCCGTCGGCGCCGCCCTGGCGCGCCGGCTGGCCGAAGCGGACGGCCCCGAGGTGGTGATCGTGCTGCCGCGCGAGGAGCACGGCTGGCTGGAACGGAGCTCGATGGGGATCATGCGCGCACGCCTGCTGCGCCACCTCTACGCCAGCAACCACCACGACCGGCTGCGTCTCTACTTCCCCACCGTCCCCGCGCTGGACGGCGCCTGCATGAACGTCCACGCGAAGGTGATGATCGTCGACGATCGCACGGCGCGCGTCGGCTCCGCCAACCTCTCCAACCGGTCGATGGGCCTCGACAGCGAGTGCGACCTGATCCTCGACGCCGATCTGGATCCCCGCCACGGCCCGGCGATCGCGGCGCTGCGCAACCGCCTGCTCGCCGAGCACCTCGACTGCGACCCGCAGGCGATCGCCGACACGCTGGCCGCGCGCGGCGCGCTGATCCCGACGGTGGAGGCGCTGCGCGGCCGGGCCCGATCGCTGGTGCCGCTCCCCGAGCCGGCCGGGGGCGCCGCGGCGACCGAGGCGAGCGCGGCGCCGCCGGGTCCCGCCGGCAGCAAGCGGACGCTGGACCTCGCGTTCCTCGACGGCCTCGCCTGCGATCCGGAACAGCCCGCGCCCGACGAGCTGCTGTCGATGCTGGTGCCGGAGGGGCTGCGCCCGCCGGTCCGCCGATCGCTGGTCGGCTGGGGCCTGGTGGTCGCCGCGGTCCTCGCGCTGGTCGCCGTCTGGCGGCTGACCCCGCTGCGCACGCTGCTCGACGTCGACCGGGTGGCGGCGCTGGGCCGCACCCTCAGCCGGCACCCGGCCGCGCCGTTCGCGGTGCTCGGCGCCTATCTGGGCGGCACGCTGCTGTTCTTCCCGATCACCCCCCTGCTGGGCGCCACCGCGCTGGTGTTCCCGGCGCCGCTCGCGTTCGCCTACTGCCTGGGCGGCGCCCTGTCGGCGGCGGTGACCACCTACGGGATCGGGCGGCTGGTGGGCCGCTTCCGGCCGCGCTGGCTGGAGCGCCCGCGCATCAAGCGCGTCAGCCGGCAGCTGCGCCGCCGCGGCATCCTGGCGGTGATCGCCGCCCGCATCGTGCCCGTCGGCAACTTCTCGCTCATCAACATCACGGCCGGCGCGCTCGGCGTCCGTTTCCGCGACTACCTGATCGGCAACGTCATCGGGCTCCTCCCGGGCGTGCTGGCCCTGACCGTGTTCGCCGACCGCATCGGCGCCACCATCCGCCATCCCCACCCCCGCAACCTGATTGTCCTCGCCCTCGTGGGCGGCGCGATCGGCGGCGCGCTCTGGTGGCTCAAACGACGGATCGCGAGACGACGATGAGCGGGCGGCTGCGCGTCGCTTCCTACAACATCCACGAATGCGTCGGCATCGACGGCCGGCGCGATCCCGCGCGCATCGCGGCGGTGCTGCGCGAGATCGACGCCGACGTGATCGGGCTCCAGGAGGTGGACGCCCGCCCGGGCGGATCCGTCGACGGGATGCAGATGCAGTACCTGGCGGCGGCGCTGGGCCACCACGGGGTGGCGGGGCCGACCCTGCGGCGGATCGGCGGCGAGTACGGCAACGCTCTGCTGACGCGCTGGCCGGTGCGCGACGTTCGCCACGTTGACCTGACCGTCTACCGCCGGGAGCCGCGCGCCGCGCTGGACGTCGACCTGGAGGTGAACGGGATCGCCGTCCGGATGATCGTCACGCACCTCGGGCTGCTTCCCGGCGAACGCCGGACGCAGGTGCGCCGCCTGCTCGATCGGCTGGGCGACACCCGCGCCGAGGTCGTCGTCCTGTGCGGCGACATCAATGAATGGTTCGCCGTCGGGCGCCCGCTGCGCTGGCTGCACGCGCGCTTCGGAAGGACGCGTGGCATCCCCACGTTCCCGGGGGCCCTGCCGGTGTTCGCGCTGGACCGGATCTGGGTGAACCCGCGCGCCGCCCTGGCCCACCTGACCGCCCACAGAAGCCGGGCGGCCCGGCGCGCGTCCGATCACCTGCCGATATTGGCCGACATCCGGATCGGATCCGCGGCGACCTAGGCTAGATTGCGGCCATGCGCAGCCCGCTGGTGCTGGCCGGCGTCCTGCTTCTCCTCGGCCCCTCCGCGCGCGCCCAGCAGCAGGAGACCGATCCCTGGTTCGGCCGCGACAAGGCGCTGCACTTCGCGGCCAGCGCTTCGATCGCGGTCGTCGTCTACGCGGGCGCCTCGTTCCAGACCGAGAGCCGCGTGAAACGGGTGGTCGCCGCGGCGTCAGTCGCGCTGGCCGCCGGGCTGGCCAAGGAGGCATGGGATCTGGGCGGCCACGGCGATGCCTCGTGGCGCGACCTCACCTGGGATGTCATCGGGACAACCACAGGGGTCTTGCTGGCCTACGCGATCGATTGGGCCGTGGGACGACTCCGGGGACCGACCGAGGCTGTCGCCCCGGCCCGCTGAGCGTGTCTGACAGGTCGATGACGAGGCCATACGGCCCTTGAACTTAAGAAAACAGGGGCTTAAGGTCATCGAGCAGTACCGTCGGTCCCACGCAATTCGAAAACCGTAACCGGAGGCGACCCATTCTGATGACAGCGCGGAGCAGGCGAACACTGCATCTGATCGTGACCGTGCTCGCTTGCGCGGCGTTCGGCGCGAGCCAGCGCCCGGCCCGGGCCGGCGAGGAAGACGATCTCCAGCGGGAGATCGACACCCAGCGCGTCAGCGTCGCGGACCTCGAACGCCTCGACGAGTTGAAGGCGACCGGCGACGAGATCACGCAGCTCAGATCCTGGTTGGACGAAGCCTGGAGCCTGCGCTCGAAGCACGAGTACGACCAGGTGCGCGAGGTGCTGGAGCGGACGCGCAAGCAAGCCGATCTGATCCGCGCCAAGATCACCGCCTCCAAGCTGCGCGCGCAGGCGAACGCCCGCGAGGCAGGGCTGGCCGACGTGCGGGCGCGCATCGCGCGCACGCAGAAGGCGCTCGCCGAGACGATCAGGAAGAAGAAGGCGATCGAGGGGAGCGAGAAGGCCGCGGAGAAGCCGGCCGCCGAGAAGGGCGCGGCGCCATGACGATGACGACAACGACGACGACGACGACGAACCTGCGTCAGTCCCTGCTGCGCCTCGCGCTGGTGCTGGTGCCCGCCGCCGCGCTGGCCGCGTGCGCGACCCCGCCCAAGCCGCGCGAGCTCGAGGCGTACGATCTGCTGCGCAAGAACGCCAACCTGCAGGACGCCAGCAAGAAGTCACCCGACCTGGT
This sequence comes from Polyangia bacterium, assembly GCA_036557265.1. Classification (GTDB taxonomy): domain Bacteria; phylum Myxococcota_A; class Polyangia; order Fen-1088; family Fen-1088; genus JADGRB01. The sequence goes on along the minus strand of DATBHU010000526.1, from coordinate 17,479 downwards.
GGCCGCCGCCGAGAAGGCCGCCGATCGCGCCCGCGAGGAGTGGCAGTCGAACGACCTCGAGGAGTCGCGGCGCGACGCCATCATGGCCAACATCAAGCTGAAGACCGCGCTGGCGCTGGCGGATCAGGAGCAGCTGAAGGCGAAGATCCAGACGCTGTCGGCGCAGCAGGCCAAGGCCGAGGAAGAGGCGAGCGACCTCTCCGAGAAGCTGGCCAACGAGAACGAGAAGCTGACGCTGCTCCAGAAGTACGTCGAGGCGCGCAAGAACGCTGACGCGGAGAAGCAGCGCCTGTCGGCCCAGATGAGCAGCGAGCAGCAGAAGGCGCAGGCCGAGCACGAGCGCCTGGCGTTGCAGCTCGCCAGCGAGCAGAAGATCGCGGCCGCCCAGCTGGCGCTGCGGACCGCTGACACCGTCGACGCGTCCAAGTTCGCCAAGGCCGAGTACAGCGCCGCCAGCGACATGCTGGCCAAGGCCAGCGCGGAGCTGCAGCAGAACGACTACGCGGGAGCGCAGGCGAGCGCCGAGGTCGCCAAGAAGAACGCCGACAAGGCGACCGAGATCTCGAAGCCCCTCTACGAGCAGGCCGAGCAGGCCAGCCAGAACAAGGCGCGCGACGAGGCGCTGGCGCGCGACGCCTCGGCGATCACCGGCGCCGACGTCCGGCTCGAACGCCGCGGTGATCTGCAGCGCCTGGTGATCGCCGTGCCCGAGCTGTTCAGCAAGCGCAAGCCGGACATCTCGGTCGGCCACGACGGCGTCATCGGCGCCATCGCCGAGCTGATCAAGAAGTACCCGACCTATCCGGTCCAGATCATCGGCTTCACCGACAACCGGGGCAAGGCATCCGAGCTGCTGGCGGTCTCGGCGGCACGCGCCCAGTCGGTCTATTCCGCGCTGGCCGCCAAGGGCGTCGAGACCAGGCGCCTGATGGCGAGCGGCCTGGGCGGCGACGATCCGCGCTTCGACAACAAGACCGCGCCCGGCCGCGCCAAGAACAACCGCATCGAGATCGTCTTCCTCTATCACTGAGCTGCGCGCACTAGGCTGCCCGCACTAGAGCTGCGGCGGGGTTTGTTTCGATCGAACCGGGAATTCCCGATCGATTCAGGCCGAGGAAGTCGCAAATTTTGTGAGCCAGCCCCCCGGCGTAAAGGCGTTTCGGATCAGCGGCTTGGCTGGCCTAGGGGGCTTGGTTTCGCCGCTGGAGGCGTGTTAGGTTAGCCGTCTCTTTTCGGCCCCCCCCCCAGTAGCTGGCCTTCCCGTCACCGAAAAAGAGACGTCTCGCATGCCCACCGTTCGCGAATACGAAGCCGCGATGGAAAGGAACGCGGCGGACACCGAAGCGTTCGTCGCGCTGCGTAAGGCCTATCGCCAGTCGCAGAAGCACGACCGCCTGGTGACGCTGTACGAAGCGCGCGCGCAGGCGATAGAGGACAACGGCAAGGCCGGCGAGCTGTTCTACCTGGCCGCGGAGCTGCGCATCGATCAGCTCGGCGACGCCGAGGGCGCCGAGGCGGACCTGGTCAACGCGGTCGATCGCGATCCGTCCCACATCCGCGCGGCGGCGCGCCTCAAGGACATCTATCGCGAGCAGGGCCGGATGGCCGACTACATGACGATGCTGGAGATGGAGGCGGCGGCGGTGGCCCGCACGCGCGATCCAGCCCGCGGCGCCGAGCTGGAGGCGGAGATGAGTCATCTCTACCTGCACCACTTCGCGCCGCTCGAACGGACGATCCGCAACCCGCAGCGCGCGGGCGCGAAGCTGGCGCAGGAGCACGTCCGGTCGATCGAATCGGCGCGCAAGATCTACCGCGCGCTCGGCGACTACCGCGCCGTCGTCCGCCTGTACGAGCTGGAGCTGGAAGGGACGGCCGACGCGCGCCGCCGCGCCGACCTGCTGCTCGGCCTGGGGCGGGTGCTGGGCGAGAAGCTGGAGGAGCTGGACGCGGCCGCGCAGCGGCTGGCCGAGGTGGTGCGCATCCGGCCGCGCGACGAGAAGGCGCTGGAGCTGCTGGCGAGCGTCTACGCGAACCCGAACTGGATCGGCGCCGACGGCGCCGACCGCGCCGCCGCCATCTACTATCAGATCGCCCGCCGCCGCCAGGAGGCGAGCGACACCGAGAACGCGATCGCGGCCCTGCGGCGCGCGCTGGCCGCCGTCCCCGGCCACGCCGAGTCCTCCGAGCTGCTGGAGCGCGTCTACTACGACGCGCACCGCTTCCAGGATCTGGACCGCTTTTATCGCGAGCGGATCGCGGCGGCCGCGAACGAGGCCGAGCGGATCGACTACCTCTACAAGCGGGCGCAGCTGTCCGAGGGCGAGCTGGAGGACGTCGCGGAGGCCCAGCGCGTCTACAACGAGATCTCGCTGCTGGAGCCGTCGGGCGGCCCGGCCTCGGAGAAGCTGGTCGAGCTCTACCTGAACGGCCAGGAGTACGCGAAGCTCGCCGAGCTGCGCGAGCGGCAGCTGGGCGCCATCGCCGATCCGGCGGTGCGCGCGCGGACCATGCTGGAGCTGGCGGCGCTGTACCGCGACCGCCTGGGCGACCGCGATCAGGCGGCGGTCTACCTGCACGCGGTGCTGGAGATCGAGCCCGAGAACCAGATGGCGCTGGGCGCCTACGCCGAGCACTTCCGCGAGAAGGGCGACTGGGCGGCGCTGGCGGACCTGCTGGAGTTCTCGTTCGAGCGGGCGCGCCTGGCGGGGATCAGCTCCGACGAGCTGTTGCCGCGGCTCGAGGAGATCGCGGTCGTCAGCGAGAAGCAGCTGGGCGACGCGGAGCGCGCCATCGCCGCCTGGCAGCGGGCCGAGGAGCTGGTCCCGACGTACGGGCGGGCCCGCGAGGCGCAGCGGCGCCTGCTGCTCAAGGGCAAGAGCTGGGATCGGCTGGCGGCGCTGCTGGAACGCGAGGCGGCCGCCCAGACGGATCCGGCCGCGCGCGCCGAGGTGCTGCGGCGGGCCGCCCAGATTTACCGCGAGAAGCTCGGCAAGGCCGCGCGCGCGATCGAGATCTACAAGGACATCCTCAAGGCGGATCCGACCGACGCGGTGTCGATGCGCGCCGTCGTCGAGACCTACGAGCGCGAAGGCGACTTCGTCAGCCTGGCCAACCTGCTGCGCGAGCAGATCGAGCGCGCCGGCACCAAGCAGGAGCGGGTCGGCCTGCTGCGCCGGGTGCTGGTGATCTGCGACGAGCGCACCGGCGACCTCGCGCAGGGGCAGTGGGCGGCCAACGAGATCCTGCAGGCGGTCCCGGGCGATCGCGACACGCTGACGCGGCTGGAGCGGATCCTCGAGCGCGCCGGGCAGCCGGGCGAGTTGGTGCGCGTGCTGGATCTGCACACCAAGCACGCCGCGAACCCCGACGAGAAGCTGCAGATCCTCCACCGCATCGCGGACATCTTGCGCGGCCCGCTGCAGGATCCCGCCGGCGCGGCGGCCCGGCTCGAGGAGGTGGTCCGCCTCGACCCCGACGACGGCAAGGCGCTGGGTGTGCTGGTCGACGTCTACACCTCGCTGAACCGTCACGACGACCTGGCCCGCATCCTGGACCTGCAGGTCGAGCGCGTCGTCGCCGACTCGGCCCAGCAGGCGGACTTCCTGCGCCAGCTGGCCCGGCTGGTCGAAGGCCAGCTGCACGATCTGGGGCGGGCCCGACACACCTGGGAGCAGCTGCTCGATCTGCTGCCGACCGACGGTGAGGCGCTGGAGGCGCTGGCCCGCATCTACAACAGCCAGGCGGACTGGATCCCGCTGGTGCAGATCATGGAGCGGCAGATGCCGCTGGCCGGCGAGCCGGGCCGTGCCGCCGACATCGGCCTCCAGCGCGCCGAGATCTTCCACGAGAAGCTGCGCGACACCGACCAGGCCGCGCTGGCCCTGGAGCAGCTGGTCGCAGAGATCGATCCGCGCAACCTCGTCGCCTACGAGCGCCTGCGCAAGTACTACGAGGACGACGAGGACTGGCCGCGCGTCGTCAAGGTGGCCGAGCGGCAGCTCTACCTGACGGAGGATCCGGGGCTGCGCGTGCCGCGCGCGATGGAGCTGGGCGCGCTGGTCCGCGACAAGCTGGCCGACGACAAGAAGGCGATCGCGATCTTCGAACGCGTCATGGAGATGGACGCGGACAACATGGACGCGCTGCACGCCGCGGCAGATCTGTACGCCAAGATCGGCGACCACCAGCGGCTGGCGTTCGCGGACGAGAAGCTGCTGGAGCGCGAGAACGACGCCGACGAACGCCGCGTGCTGATGCTGCAGATCGCGGCGCTGTACGAGACGCACCTGGACGATGCGCCGCGCGGTTTCGAGTGGTACCGGCGCGCCTACCTGGAGACGCCCGACGCCGAGGGGCTGCAGCTGGTCGACCAGGCGGCCGAGCGCCACGGCCTGTTCGAGGAGCTGATCCAGATCTACGAGGGGGCCCGGGCGCGCGCGAGCGAGCCGATGGAGCAGCTGGCCGCCTCGCTGAAGATCGCCCTCATCTGCGAGGAGAAGCTGCGCGACCCGGCGCGGGCGTTCGCCACGCTGTGCGAGGCGCTGCCCGCCGACGCGGCCGGACGCGAGCTGCTGCCCAACCTGGAGCGGCTGGCGGACCAGACCAAGGACTGGCGCGGGCTGCTGGACGTCTACGCGCGCGTCGCCCAGGCGCGCACGGAGGCGGGCGAACGCGTCGAGCTCCTGCGCCTGCGCGCCGAGGTGCGCGAGCGCAGGATGTCCGATCCGTCAGGCGCGCTCGACGAGATGCTGCGCAGCTTCGCGCTGGCGCCCGAGAACGCGGCGACGCAGGAGGAGATCCTGCGGCTCGCGCGCGCGACGGGCCGCTGGGAGGAGGCGATCCGCGTCGAGGGCCACCTGTTCGCGCTGGCCGCGACGCTGCCCGAGAAGCTGGAGATCGCGCGCAACGCCGCCTACCTCGTCGAGCACGAGGTCAAGGATCTGGTGCGCGCCTTCCGCGCCTACCTGAACGCCTTCCGCCTGGCGGCCGACGACTCCGAGATCGTCGGGCACCTGTGGCGGCTGGCGGCGGCGATCGGCAACTACAACGACTACCGCGCGGCGGCCCGAGCGGCCGCCGCGGAGGCCCGCGCCGCCGCCGTCCCCGACGAGGACAACGCGGAGGACATCGCCGTCGAGATGGACGACGACGAAGCCACGCCCGCGCCGACCACGACGGCGGCCGCGTCCAACGGCGTGAACGCCGACGACGGCATCGCCGCCGATGACGGCGCCGACCAGATGACGCCGCCGCCCGAGGTGGCCGGCGCGCTGCTGGAACAGGCGATGGACGCGGGCACGAGCGGCGCCATCCGCGCCGACGACGCCATCGTCCAGGAAGATGAAGCAGAGGAAGCCGACGTCATCGAGGAGCTGGACGCCGATCTGCTCGAGGACACGTCGATGCCGCAGCCGCCCGTCGCGGCGCGCCCCCCCGCCCCGCCGCCGCTGTCGCGCGCGCAGCGGGACGACGATGAGGACCAGCGGTTCGCGACCCCGTGGGAGGAGCTGGCGGAGGCCTACGACGCGCTCCCCGCCGAGGACGCCGACGCCCGCCGCGTCTACCTGCGCAAGATCGTCGAGGTCTGGGAGAAGGGCCAGAAGGACGTCGACCGCGCGCTCGGCGCGCTGGAGCGGGCGTTCCGGCTCGACATCAAGGACAAGGAGATCCGCGACGAGCTGGAGCGGATCGGCGGCGCCTACGACCGCTGGGATCGCGTCGTCGAGATCTACCTGGGCGCGATCGACGAGTTCGGGCCGATCGACACGGCGGTGGCGCTGCACCACGACGCCGCCCGGCTGCGCGAGCGCCTGGGGCAGGTCGACAAGGCCGAGGCGCTCTACGACGAGATCCTGCGCCTCAAATCCGACGACGAGGTCGCGCTGGCGCGGGTCGAGGACATCTTCCGCGTGCAGCAGCGCTGGGAGGACCTGGCCAACACGCTCGAGAAGCGGACCAGCGCGCCGACCGAGGCGCTGCCCCTGGGCGCCGCGCGGCGGGCGCGCCTGCGCGAGCTGGCCGGGCTCTACGAGGATCGCCTGGAGCGGCCCTACGAGGCGATCGACACGCTGGAGCGGCTGCTGGTCGAGGTGGCCGACGAGGAGCGCAGCCACGGCGAGGCCGCCACGGAGGCGGAGGTCAACGAGATGCTGGGCGCCCACGAGGCGCTGGCGCGCCTCTACTCGCGCGTCGGGCTGTGGGGCAAGGTCGTCGACAGCCTGAAGCGCCAGGCGGAGCTGACCCCCGATCCGCAGCGGGCGCGCGCGTTGCGCCTGCAGGTGGCGTCGGTCTACGAGAAGGAGCTGGCCGTCCCCGAGCGCGCGACGGAGGCCTACGAGGCGATCCTCGCGTCCGCCCCCGACGACGAGGAGGCGCTGGCGGCGCTCGATCGCCTCAACGAGGTCCACAGCCGCTTCGAGGATCTGCAGGAGATCCTGGAGAAGCGCGCCGCCCACGCCACCGGCAAGGAGCGCATCGATCTGGTGCGCCGGCGCGCCAAGCTGCTGGAGGAGAAGCTGAACAACCCCGAGGCGGCGGCCAGCGCGCTGCGCGAGCTCGGGACCGACGCGATCGGCGACGACGAGATGCTGGCGGCGCTGCTGCGCAACCTGCGGCGGGCGGGCCTCGCCCACGAGGCGGCGCGGGCGCTCTCGCAGCGCATCGACATCGAGAAGACCCGGGGCGGCGCCGACAGCGGCAAGCGCGTCGCCGAGCTGAACCTGGAGCTGTCGCTGCTGAAGCTCGACGATCTGCACGACCCGGCCGCCGCCCGCAAGGAGGTGGAGGCCGCGCTCGAGGCCGCGCCGGAGAACCCGGCCGCGCTGGCCGCGCTGGCGCAGCTGCACCTCAAACAGAACGACTTCGCCGCCTACGCCGCCACGCGCGTGCGCGAGGCCCGGGCCCTGCGCGGGCGCGCCGACGCGATCGACGCGCTGCTGGACGCCGGGCGCGTCTACCGCGAACAGGTGAAGGCCCCCGACAAGGCGCGCGCCTGCTTCGAGGAGGCGCTGCAGGACGACCCCAGGAACGGCGAGGCGCTGCGCGCGCTGGCGTCGCTGCTGTCGGCGGAGGCGAACTGGGACGACGCGCGCCGCGTGCTCGAGCGGCAGCTCGAAGGGACGGAGGAGACGGTCGAGCGCGCCGGCGTGCTGACCGATCTGGCGCGCACCGCCTGGGAAGGCTTCAGCGACGGGGCCGAGGCGCACCGCCACCTCGACGAGGCGCTGGCGCTGGTGCCGAACCACCTGCCGGCCATCCTCGCCGTCGCCGACATCCACTACAAGGAAGGCCAGTGGGAGCAGGCCGAGAAGAGCCTGACCGAGGCGGTCCGCCGCCTGCGCAATCAGCCGCAGCAGGCCGCCAAGCTGTTCCAGCGCCTCGCGGAGGTGCACGAGAAGCTGGGCAAGCTGGACGAGGCCTACCGCCAGCTGGTCGAGGCCGACCGCATGGGGCCGGGCCAGCTGCTGACCAAGCTGTCGCTGGGCGAGAACCGCTTCCGGGCCGGGCGCTGGCGCGAGGCCGCGATGCACCTCGGCGGCCTCGTCGATCACCCGGACGCCGCGCTCTATCCCGAGGAGGTGGCGGACGCGCTGGCGCACGCGGCGCAGGCCGAGGTGAAGCTGCGTCACCCCGAGCGCGCGGTCGATCTCTACGAGTCGGCGCTGAAGCTGCGCGGCAACCACCGCCCGACGCTGCGCGCGCTGGCGGAGCTGGCGCTGGAGCGCGGCGAGAAGCAGAAGGCCGCGAACTTCCTGCGGCGCATCGCCGAGGATTCCAGCGACCGCATGGAGCGCGCGCAGATGTTCGAGCGCCTCGGCGATCTGTTCCTGGAGCTGGAGGACGAGGCGCAGGCGCTGGCGGCCTACAACGACGCGGTCAAGGCCTACAAGGTGCCGGGCGAGGAGCAGGTGTCGCTGCTCGAGAAGGTGCTGAAGCTGCAGCGGTCGACGGGCGCGACCGAGGCGGCGGCCCAGACGTCGGCGCTGCTCGTCGAGCTGGTCAAGGATCCGAAGGAGCGCGCCGAGCGGCGCCGCGACGCCGCGGTGCTGATGGCGGAGCGCGGCTCCGTGCGCGAGGCGGCCGAGCTGCTGGAGCAGGCGCTGGTCGAGGATCCCCAGGACGAAGCGACGCTGGTGGCGCTGTGCGGGCTGGGCGATCGCCTGCCCAAGAACTTCGGCCTGTCCGACAAGCTGGCGCGCGCGCTGGAGGGGCTGCCGCCGCCCGCGCCCGACCCGGCGGCGCGCCGCCGGCGCGCGGAGCTGTGGCAGCGGCTGGGCGAGCTGGCCCGCAAGAAGGACCCGGCCGCCGCCATCGAGGCGTTCGAGCACGTCGTCGCGCTGGATCCCGATCAGCTGGCGGCGCGCGAAGCGCTGGCCGCCCTCTACAAGGATCGCGGCGGCTATGAAGACGCCGCCATGGAGAACCACCGCCACCTGCTGGCGATGGACGTGACCCGCGCCGATTCGCTGCGCGCGCTGGCCGCGGCCTACGCGCGCCGCGGGGACGTCGACCGCGCCCGCTGCTGTCACGAGGTGCTGTCCGTGCTGGGCGTCGCGACCAAGGACGAGGAGGCGTTCCTCGACGCGCATCCCCTGCCCGACTTCAAGCCGGACGATCCGTACATGACGACCATCGAGGATCAGGACCGGCGCGATCACCTGGCGCTGCCCGAGGCGACGCTGATGGCGGAGATCTTCTCCTGCCTGTGGGAAGGCGCCCCCGGCCTGATCGGCCAGCGGCTGGAAGACTTCGGCGTGTCGGCGCGCGACAAGGTGTCGCCGATGTCCGACCTCGACCTCGGCAAGATCTACGGTCAGGTCGCCAAGGCGCTCGGCAACCGCAAGACGGCGCTCTACGTCCGGCCCGAGGAGGGGACCAGCGACGTCACCATCGTCGTGCAGGCGCCCCCGGCCCTGGTCGTCGGGGCGGCGCTGGGCAACGGCGCCAAGGCCGCCGAGGTGCGCTTCCAGCTCGGCCGCGGCATCGAGCTGTCACGCCCCGAATACATCCTGGCGGCGGGTGTCCGCCCCAAGCAGTTCACGACCCTGTTCGCCAGCGTCCTGCGCGCCTTCCACCCGCGCCACGCGCGGCGTCGCGCCAGCGCCGGCGACACCGCCGCCGAGCAGGCCGCCAAGTTGAAGAAGAACGTCCCCTACAAGGTGTCGAAGCAGCTGGTCGAGCTGTTCGGCGGCCTCGGGACGACGTCCTGGAGCTCGCTGCGCTGGCGGTCCGTCGTCCACCACGTCGGCAACCGCACCGGCCTCGTGCTGTGCGGCGATCTCAAGATCGCCGCCGCGATCGTGATGAAGGAGAGCGGCGCGTTCCAGAACGGCGACGTGCCCGGCGCCGACGACGTGCGCCGCCTCGCCGCCAGCTACGAGCCGCTGCGCGAGCTGCTGCGCTTCGCGGTCAGCGAGGACCACTTCCTGCTGCGCGAGAAGCTCGGGACGGCGATCGCCAAGGCCGCCGCGGCCTGACCGGCCGCGCGCACCGGAACTAACGTTTCGTTGCCCGCGGCGCGCGCTCTCTGATCGTGATGGGACGCGTACCGGCCGCGGTGTGGGACAGGTAGTCGGCGAGCACCACGACGACGCGCTCATCCGGCCCCGCGTCCACCGCCTTCCCACCCGTCGCTTTCAGCTGCAACGGCAAGCGCTGCAGCGGCCGCGCAAACCCGCCGGCCTCGTCCAGCAGCACGTTTTCGACGGCGTCGACGTTTGCGCCGCGGCAATCGCAGGCGGTCAGCAAGCCGCTGATGTGCGAATGCCACGCCGCTCGAACCTCGTCCTCGGAGCGCTTGTCTCCCGGCCCGGCGCCGGGCGCCACCACCCGGCCCTTGCACGTGCCCATCGCATGCTCGAGCAGCTTCCATTGGTCGAACCATTTCGTCGCCGCGCTCACCGCGTCGATCTCGCCACGCAACGACCGCAGCCGCGCGTTGAGGACGGGACCGGCGGGATCGACCGCGCTCCAGTTCTCTGACAACGCCGTCGGAACCAAGACGTCATCGCGCCCGATCACGTCGATCACCCTGATGGCGTCCTTCACCATCACCCACTTGTCGAACAGCACGTACATCCGTCGAATCGGCGGCGGACCGTTCGGGTAGAGCAGCTGGTAGTTGCCCCAGATCTTGGCGATTCGTGCCGCCAGCTCCTTCAGCTGCGACTTTCGATCAGGGCCGGGAATCGGTTCGTGATCGAGCCAAAGACCGGACTCGCTCACCTGCACCACCACACCCTTGAACTCGAGCGGCTGGACCGCCGAAAACTGCGGCATCTCGAAACCATCGATCTCGGGCACGAACAGGGTCCAACCTCGGACGAGCCCACGCCGCGCAGTCAGCGTTGCGTCCATCTGCTTCAAACGAGCGCGACAGGCGTCCTCGGCGGCCCCCGTCCTGGCCGCGGTCGCGAAACCGATCACGAGACCCAGGGCCAATCCTCGAAGCGGCACCGGCGCAACATACACCGGGGCTTCGGGCGAAAAGACTACCGCCGGCGGGTGCCTGGCTGCGGGCCAGCCAGCGCCTGCAGCGGGACCTTTGTCTCCTCCAGGCGGGCGAGCAGCGTGTTGATGTCGTTCTGGAAGGCAACCTCGCTGCGGATGTCGCCTTTCGTCAGCGCGCGACGCGCTTCAGCTGCGGTAACGATTCTCACTTGGGGGTCGTTCATGTCCGCGCCTCTCCTCGCCGATTCAGCAACGCCCATGCCAGCCACCAAGACCTTCCAGAACCTAATGCCCGCCGCCCCGCCGGCCGATCACAAGATATTTGCGGCGCGAGCCACGACCCTGACGCGCAACGATCGCGTTACTCGGTAACGCGGTTGCGCCACATTGTTTCTGTGAGCCACTTTTGCAGGTCGGGTGGCCAGGGGCTCTCGAACGCCAGCGGCGCGCCCGTGCGGGGATGCACGAAGCCCAGCCGCGTGGCGTGCAGGGCCATGCGGGGCGGCGCGGGCGAGAACGGCCGGCCGTAGCGGGCGTCGCCGATAACCGGCGTTCCGACCTCGGCCATGTGGATGCGGATCTGGTGCGTGCGGCCGGTCTCCAGCCGGCACGCCAGCATCGTGGCGCGGTCGTCGAACCGCTCGCGCACCTCGACGTGCGTGACGGCGCGTCGCCCGCCGACGGGGCGATCAATCGTTTTCAGCTCGGCCGCATACGGCCCCGCCACCATGACCAGGTACGAACGCTCGAGGTCGTGGTCGCGAAACCGTCGTGACAGCTCCCGGTTCGCCAGCTCGGTCTTCGCGAACACGACGAGCCCGCTGGTCTCGAGATCGATGCGGTGAACGACCAGCACCGCCGCCCCGCCCGGGCGTCGCTTCAGCAGGTCCGCCAGGTTGTTGCGGTCGCTTTCCGGCGTCGGCGCGGTCAGCAGCCCCGCCGGCTTCTCGACGACGACCACGTCCTCGTCCTCGAACACGACCGAGAACGGCGGCAGCTGGCGCTCGTCCGCGCTGCGCGCCGCGCGGCCCGTCTTCTTGGTGGCCCGCGCGAGCGCCCCGCCCATCACCGCCACCACCTCCTCGCCCGCGTGCATCGGGCGACCGGCCACCTTGATCCGGCGCCCGTCGACGAACACGCCGCCGATGTCTAGCAGCACGCGCGCCTGCCGCCGCGACAGGCCCGCCACCCGCGCCGCCAGCACCTGATCCAGGCGCCGCCCGACATCGCCGGCGCCGACGGTGAAGGCGACACGGTTGGGAGGCGCGGGCATGGGCGCGCCAAGCTACCAGCATGCGGCGGACGCGTGAAGGCGACTACGCCTACGGGGCGAGCTACGCGCCGCGCTTCTTCTCGAGCCGCTGACCCGCGAGCCCGAGCACCAGCGAAAGCCCGGCGAGCGCGAGCGGTCTCCAACTGGCCGACGAGCTGCCTCTGTCGATGACTCCACTCGCGAATACGATGTTGAGCAGCATCCACAAGAGCCAGACGTTCGCTGGATCCCGTCGACCGCGATTGCTAAACAGCATTCGGCCGCGCGCCCGGCCGACGAGTTGGGCCGCGACCAGCGCGCCGAGCACGAAGGGCAGGCATCCGAAAACGAGCCGAAGAGCGCTCCCGGCCGCAAACGTCGTCAGCTTCGGCACGAAGGTGATGGGCCACACCGCCGCCAGCGCAGCCGCCAGCCACGCCAGCCTCCGCAGCAGCCGCTCGTTCCCGCCGGTCGCCAGGATGGTGCCGTCCTCGGCGACGTCATCGGGCGGCCTTCCGCCATCGCCGACGCCAGCCGTGATGTCCGCTGTGTGCGCGCGACGAGCGAGGCCCGGCACGATGAGCCGGTGCAGCGCCCAGCCTCCGACCGCATGGGCCCCGATCGCAACACAGATGGCGAGCGGCACGGTCCAGACCGCCGGGTGGATGAGCGCGACAATCAATGCGATTGGCGCGCAGACCAGTAAAGGGGCCAGCCCCATGTACGCGGAACGACCCAGCTTGCGCATGTACGCCCAACCGAAGGCATCATCGATGGCGGTGATCTCGGGAATCGTCGCCGGCCGGACACGCACGCCGCGTTCGTTTTCACACGCAGTGACCCGCTCCCGGTGCAGGGCGAGGAGTGCCGCGGCGTCGGCGCCACGAACGGCCATCATCCTATAATTGTCGGGCCCGTCCATCGGTAGCGGCCCGGGACACGCCGTGCGGACCAGGCCTCCGTCGTCGAATACGGTGATGAACGAGATACGAGCGGGCTCGCCCGGAACCAGCCGGTACAAGGTGGCGTGCGCGTTGCCGTCCGGGCTCGTCAGCCACTGCGCGGGCTGATACGACTGCCACCGCCACTGCCCCGGGGAAGGGAAGCGTGCGCGCTCGCGGGTCCGGCCGGCGAGGCGGAAGTCGAGCGCGGCCAGCTCGCGCAGTCGCGCCCCGAAGACCGATTCGTCGCTGTGCATCGTCGGCGGGCCGACGTCCAGGAGGAGCGAAGTCTTCAGTCCACCGGCGCCGGCGGCGAACGCGATCGCTGGCGTCAACACCCAGACCAATCCCGCCACGGCGGCGACCCACAGGACAACGGTGACCACCGGCGACTCCAACACGGCGCCGATGATACCCCGAGTGGGAGCCGTCCGATCGGCTCAACCGCAACGGGCCCATCCCGATTGACAGCCCGCAGCACCTCGCGGTAACTGGGCAGGACCTTGGATCGCAAGCAGAGGTTCTACATCTGGCTGACCGCCATCTTCGTCGCCGCGCTGATCACCAGCGACCTGATCGGCGGGAAGGTGTTCCGCGTCTGGGGGCTCGATCTGGGTGTCGGGATGATCCCGTTCCCGCTGACGTTTCTGCTGACCGACATCATCAACGAGTTCTACGGCACCGAGGGCGCGCGCCGGACGACGTTCGTGGGCCTCGGCGTCGCGCTGTTCGTGTTCGTCGTCGTCAACGTCGCCATCCACCTGCCCACCAGCCCCGAATCGCCGATGGCGGGCGATACGTTCCGTAACGTCTTCGGCTGGTCCGTCCGCGGCTACATCGCCTCGATAACCGCCTACACGATCGGCCAGCTCCTCGACATCTCGACGTTCTTCGCGCTGCGCAAGCTGACGGGCCACCGTTTCATCTGGCTGCGCGCGACGGGCTCGACCGTGCTGTCGCAGGCCGTCGACACGATGGTCGTCAACTTCGTGCTGTTTTCGGGCACGAAATCGACCGCCTTCATCCTGCACCTCGCGCGCAACAGCTACGTGGTCAAGCTGGCGCTGGCGATCGGGCTGACGCCGCTCATCTACGCGGGCCACGCGATCTTGAGACGGCACTTCCACGTCAGCGAGGTGCTGGTCAAGGACACCACCACCACCGCCTCCCCCGCCGTCTGACGATCAGGGCGGGCCGAGGCAGGTGGGGCTGCCGCCCCAGCAGATGACGGTGCCGTCCGACCGGATGCCGCAGGTGTGAGTCGCGCCGGCGCTGACGTGCGCGAGCAGCAGGCCGTCGGGCGGCGTCGCCTGCCCGTAGCGGTCCTCGCCCCAGCAGACCACCTCGCCCTTCGAGCGCAGCGCGCAGGCGTGCTGATCGCCCACGCTCAGCTCGCGGAACGGCCCCGCCGGCGGCGCCTGGCTCAGGATGGCCGGGGCGTCGTTCGGGCCCAGAGGCGGGTAGATGGTCGCCCAGCAGGTGACGCTCCCGCCGACGCCCAGGCCGCAGACGAAGAAGCGACCCGCGTCGACCGACATGAACGGCCCCGGCTGTACCTGCACGGTCTCCGCGCCCACGCGCGGGTCCCAGCAGACGGCGGCCTGCTGCGAGGCCTCGAGCCCGCAGACGGCGTAAGCGCCGCCCGCCAGCGACACGAACTGATATTGCCCGGGCGCGTAGCCGGCGTGCCCCCAGCAGCTGACCTTGGCCGTGGCCGCGCGCGCGCACAGGCCATCCTCCCCGACGACGGCCTGCTGGTAGACGCCCGCGGGCGCGGGGCCGGCGAGGACGCTCGCCGGCGCGCCCCACAACCCGAGCGACCCGTCCGCGAGGACGGCCGCGACGCCGAGCTGCCGGCTGACGTTCCTGACCGTCCCGGCGACCTGCGGCGCGTCGTACGTGTAGAAGTATCCCCAGCACGCCAGCGTCCCGTCGGTGCGGACGCCGCAGGTGCCGTCGTTGCCGGCGCTCAGGAACCCGAACGTCCCGGCGGGCGCCTGCGTGACCGGGCACGATCCCGACGCCCCGTCGATCGGGACGGACCCGTCGGGCGCCGTCGATGGCCCGCCGTCAATCGTGCCGGCGGCGTCGGGCGGCGGCGGGGACGGCATCAGATCGGTCGCGGCGTCCGGCCGGTCGACGGGGCCAGCGCCCAGCAGGCGGCGCTCGCAACCACCGGCGCACGCGATCGCCGCCAGCAACCCGGCCGGGATCCACCTGCGCCACACGCTCACGCCTCGATGGTAACCGCGGCCGTGAGGCGGCCGCGGCGTCACGTTCATGCCGCGGCGGGCGGAGGCGGCGCCGGGGCGGGCGGTAGGACGGGCGCCGACATGACGCCCAGCTTCGGCATCTCGGTCAGCACCAGCGGCAGCAGCTCGTCCATCCGCTTGACGAACTGGATCTCGATCTCGTTCTTCGGCTGCTCCGGGATCTCGATGACGTCCTTGCGGTTCCGTTCGGGCAGGATCACCCGCTTGATGCCGGCGCGGTGCGCGGCCAGGAACTTCTCCTTGATGCCGCCGACCGGCAGCACCAGCCCGCGCAGCGTGATCTCGCCGGTCATGGCGACGTCGTTGCGGATCGGCTTGCCCGTCAGCAGCGACGCCATCGCCACGAACATCGTCACGCCCGCCGACGGCCCGTCCTTCGGGATGGCGCCCGCCGGGATGTGGACGTGGATGTCGGTCTTCTCGAGGAACGTCTCCTCCAGGCCGAGCCACTTGGCGCGCGAGCGGATGAACGACAGCGCCGCCTGCGCGGACTCCTTCATCACGTCGCCGAGCTGGCCGGTCAGCACCAGCTGCCCCTTGCCGTTCATCTTGGTCGCCTCGATGAACAGGATGTCCCCGCCCACCGGCGTCCAGGCCAGGCCGGTCGCGACGCCCGGCTCGGCCGTCCGCTCCGCGACCTCCGAGATGTACTTCGCCGGCCCGAGGAACTCGGCGATCCGCTCGTGCGTCACCCGCTCCTGCGGCTGCGCCTTGCCCTCGGCCACCAGCACCGCCACCGCGCGAATGACGTTCGCCACCTCGCGCTCCAGGTTGCGGACGCCCGCCTCGCGCGTGTAGCTGTCGATCACCTCGGCCACCGCCGGGTCGTCGAACGTCAGCCGCTCCGTCGACAGCCCGTGCTCCTCCAGCTGCTTCGGGATCAGGAACTGCTTCGAGATGGAGAGCTTCTCCTCCCGCGTGTAGCCGGGCAGCTCCAGCACCTCGAGCCGGTCACGCAGCGCCGGCGGCACGGGGTCCATGATGTTCGCCGTGGCGACGAACATGACCTTCGACAGGTCGAACGGCACCTCCAGGTAGTGGTCGGAGAAGGTGTGGTTCTGCTCGGGATCCAGCACCTCCAGCAGGGCCGCCGCGGGGTCGCCCCGGAAGTCGTGCCCCAGCTTGTCGATCTCGTCGAGCATGAAGACCGGGTTGTTAGAGCCGGCCTTCTTCATCCCCTGGATCAGGCGCCCCGGCAGCGACCCGACGTAGGTGCGCCGGTGGCCGCGGATCTCCGCCTCGTCGCGCACGCCGCCCAGCGAGATGCGGATGAACTTGCGCCCGAGCGAGCGCGCGATCGACCGCCCCAGCGACGTCTTGCCGACGCCGGGCGGCCCCACCAGGCAGAGGATCGGGCCCTTCTTGTCGCTCTTCAGCTTGCGGACCGCCAGGTACTCGAGGATGCGCTTCTTCACCTTCTCGAGGTCGTAGTGGTCGGTGTTCAGGATGTTGCGCGCCTCCTGGATGTCGAGCTTGTCCTCGGTCGACACCGACCAGGGCAGCTCGACCAGCCATTCGAGGTACGTGCGCGTCACCGTGTACTCGGCCGACGACGGCTGCATCACCTTCAGCCGCTCCAGCTGCTTGAGCGCGACCTTCTCGGTCTCGCCCGGCATCTTGGCGGCCACGATCTTCTCGCGGAAGTCGTCCAGGTCGCCGCCCGTCTCGTCAATCTCGCCCAGCTCTTCCTTGATCGCCTTCAGCTGCTGGCGCAGGACGTACTCGCGCTGGTTGCGCCCCATCTCCTCCTGCACCTGGCTGTTGATCTTCTCGCGGACCTTCAGCACCTCGTGCTGGCGCGACAGGAAACCCAGCACCTTGCGCAGCCGCGCCTTGAGATCGAACGTCTCCAGCACGTCCTGCTTCTCGTCCACCTGCACGTCGAGGTGCGAGATGATCACGTCCGACAGCTGCCCCGGCTCCACGACGCTGTCGACGAGGGCGCTCGCCTCCTTGGGCAGCTCCGGCATCAGCTTGATCACCCGCTTGGCGACGTCCTTGACGTTCATCACCAGGGCGTCCAGCTCGACGTCGGTGACCGAGGAATCGGGCAGCGCCTGAACGCGCGCGGTCATGAACGGGTCGCTGCCGCCGATCTCCAGCAGCCGGATCCGGGAGACCCCCTGGAGGATGACGGAGAAGTTGTCCTTGGCCAGCTTGATGACCTTCAGGATCCGCGCGGCGCACCCGACCATGTACAGATCGCCGGGGCCGGGGTCCTCGGTGCGGGCGTCCCGCTGGGTGACGATGCCGATCACGGGGCGTTCCTTGGAGATCGCCTCCTCGACCAGCTTCACCGACTTCTTGCGGCCGACGTCGATCGGGATGATCGACCCTGGGAACAACACTGAGTTTCGCAGCGGAAGGATCGAGATTATTTCAGGAACCTCGACGGGGCCCTCCGGCGCTGCCTTCTTGGACGCCATGTCTCGATCGTATACGGGCTGACGGCACTTTGCCAGGGGGGCGAAGGCCCGGAAAGCGACCTTCAGGGCAGCAAACGGACCCGCTCCTCCTCAGGTTGCGGTCCATCTCCAGCAGCGGCACGACGTCGAGCACGG
>DATBHU010000525.1:0-2748 GCA_036557265.1 Polyangia bacterium | reverse complement strand
GGGACGCCTCGCTGCTCTCCGCTCAGGTCGGTTCGGCGGGGTTGCCGTGGCCGGTGTTCAGCTCTTCGGGGCGCTCCTCGACGTCGGAGCGTGACAGGACGCCGCCGCTCAGCAGGATGCGGCGGATCAGCTCGGCCTGCTGGAACTGGGACTGCTGCTTCTCGGCGAAGCGGTCGCGCATCTCGGCGCTCGGGCCGACCGCGGACATCCGGGCCGCCAGGGCGGCGCTCTCCTCCAGCGCGCGCGCGGCCGCCCACAGCGCGCGCTCGACCTCCTCCGCCTGTTCGGCCGCGACCGTCTCCAGCGAGAACGAGTGCCCGACGTGGCAGCGGAACATCTGGAAGCCGTTCACCTCGGTCTCGGTCAGCCGCCCCTGGCAGATCGGGCAGACGATGTCGGCGGAGAAGCCTGGCTCGTCGCCTTCGATCTCCGCCATCGCGCCCGGCAAGTGGACGGGCGGCCGCGCCGCCGGCGTCCGGACCAGGCGAGCCAGCAGCCCGCCGATGTCGCGCAACGACGCGACGTGATCGACCGCGACGTGCTGGATCGCCGTGCGCGGCATGTTCATCACCAGCGCGTCGGCGGGATCCTGCACGACCGCCAGGCCGCCGCGCGCCTTGATCGACAGCAGGCCGGCCGTGCCGTCGTCGTGGTAGCCGGTCAGGACCACGCCGACCACGCGCGCGCCGTAGGCGATCGCGGCGCTGCGAAACAGCGCGTCCACCGCCGGGCGGTGGCCGTTCTCCTTGGGCCCGCGCAGCACGGTCATGTAGCCGGGCCGCAACATCAGGTGGTTGTCGGGCGGCGCGACGTAGATGCGCCCCGGGACGATCGCCTCGCCGTGAACGGGGTGGGCGGCGCGCAGGGGCCCCACCTTCGACAGGATGTCGGGCAGGAAGCTGGAGACGCCCGCCTGCATGTGCATGACGACGAACAGCGACGCCGGCAGATCGCCGGGCAGGCCACGGACCAGCTCCGACAGCGCCTCCACGCCGCCCGCCGAAGCCCCGATCACCACGATGTCGTGGCCGGGAGCGTCGGGGGTCATTGCCACCCCGCGCCTACGGTCGGGTCACCGCTGCGTGCGCCCCGCGTCTTCGCCATGCTTCGAGGCGAAGCTGTCCACCGCCCCCGCCTGCGCAAGCGGCACCGTGAAGGAAAACGTGGTGCCGACCCCTTCCTCGCTGTCGACCCAGATCGCGCCACCCTGGGCCTCGATCAGCCCCTTGGCGATGTAGAGGCCGAGCCCCCGCCCCTGACGGGCGGTCTCGCGCGCCTGGCGGAAGCGCTCGAACACGTACGGGCGGACGCTGGCCGGGATCCCCGATCCGGTGTCCTTGACCGCGAACAGCGCCTTCCCGTTCTCCGCCCGCGCCGACACCGTGATGCGCCCGTCCTCGGGCGTGAACTTGATGGCGTTGTCGACCAGGTTCGACAGCACCTGCACCAGGCGCTGTCGATCGCAGGCGACGGCGACCGGGACCGGCGGCGGCGCGATCTCCAGCTGGATGCGCTTCCCGCCCGCCACCACCGCGAACATCTCGTCGATCTCCTCGAGCAGCGCGCCCGCCTCGTGCACGGCCACGTCGACGTTCAGCCGGCCGCCCTCGAGCGCGCTCATGTCCAGCAGATCCTCGATCATGCGCCGCATCTGCTGGGCCGCCCGCCGGACCCGCTGCAGCTGGCCCCCGCTCCGGCGCCGCTCCTCGCCGGGCGCCGCGCGCAGCATGCTCTCGACGGTCAGGGTGATGCCCATCAGCGGGTTGCGCAGGTCGTGCGACACGAACGACAGCACGTCCTGCCGCGCCGCGATCGCGCGCCGGAACTGCTCGTAGAGGCGCGCGTTCTCCATCGCCATGCCCGCGCGCGCCGCGAGATCGGCGGCGGTGGACAGATCCGAGGGGCTGAACCGCCGCCCCGAGGCGGAGGCGGCGAACGTGAACAGGCCGCGCACGTCTCCGCGCGCCAGGATCGGGACGTACATGATCGAGCGGGCGCCCGCGGCCTTCACCAGCGCGTCGTGCTCGAAGTCGCCCGCCGCGACCAGGCTGGCGGGCGTGCAATCCGCGAACAGCAGCGGCTCGCGCATGCGCAGGGCCCGCCCGAAGGCCGTCCCCTGGTGCAGGCGCGGCGCGACGGCGCGCATCTGCCGGAGCTTGCCGGTCAGGCGCTCGTCGGCGAACGCGCTCTCCAGCCGCTGCGCCGCGCCCGAATCGTCGATCACGTCCACGATGGCGACGTCGGCGAACGCCGGCGCCGCCATACGCACGATCTGCGCCAGGCTGCCGCGGGTGTCCAGCGACGCCAGGCAACCGGACGCGCGGGTCAGGAACTGCAGCTTCGCCTGTGACCACTTGAACGCGGAGATGTCGACGATCACCGTCCTGCACGCGACCGCCCGCTCCGCGCCGTCGACGATCGGCGTGCTGGTGACCTGAGTCGCCACGGCCGGCCGCCCGCGCACGGAGAACGACAGCTCGTCGTCGACGCGGATCTGCTCGGACAGGCAGCGGCGGACGTGGTCGCGCAGCAGCGCGCGCTGGCTGGGCGCGACGATGGCCGTCAGGTGCCTGCCGATCAGGTTGCCGCGCTCGCGCCCGAACAGCGCCGCGGCGGTCAGGTTGGCGGCCTGGATCCGGCACGCCGCGTCCAGTGACAGGTAGACGATGGGCGCGAAGTCGTACAGGTCCGCGAGCGCGGCGCGCTGCGCCTCCTGGTCGGCGTTCGCCGCGAGCGCCTGCTCGTAGT
>DATBHU010000524.1:0-6796 GCA_036557265.1 Polyangia bacterium | reverse complement strand
GACACCTTGCTCCGCTCGTTGCGCGCCACCACCCGCACGCCCGGGATCGCGATCTCGTGCAGCCAGCTGTCCCCCTCGGGCGGTTTGCGGCGCGACGCCGCGCGCGGCGGCTTCGGCCGCGCCGGCAGCGGCGCCGCGCGCGCGCCCGGCGCGCCGCCCAGGTCGACGTGGGACGGCTTGGAGTGCCAGACCCGGGTCTTCTCCGCCGCGATCTCGTCCATCGTGCGCCCGGTCGCGACGCTGTCCGGCTTCGTGTCGGTCAGCTCGGGCGCGCCCGGGCGGGCCTGGCCGTCCTTCTCCTTGATGAGCAGCCAGGCCCTTTCGCCGTCCTGCTTCGCCTGGGCCCGCCGGCCGCCCAGCCGGATCAGCGCAAATCCGCCCTGTAGCTTCTCACCCTTCAAGATGAACTTTAAGTTTCCCTTGGCGTACCCGGCGTGGGGATTCTCCTGCGGCTCCCAGCTGCCCCGGTCCCACAGCAGCACCGTGCCGCCGCCGTACTGCCCCTTCGGGATGATCCCCTCGAAGTCACCGTAGGCGAGGGGGTGATCCTCGACGTGCATGGCCAGCCGCTTCACGGTCGGGTCCAGGCTGGGTCCCTTCGGCACCGACCAGCTGAGCAGCACGCCGTCGAGCTCCAGCCGGAAGTCGTAGTGCAGCCGGGTCGCCGCGTGCTTCTGGATGACGAAGGCGCGGGCGCCGTCCGGCCGCTGCTTGAGGGGCGCGTCTCCGGGCGGCTCGCTGGTGACGCCAAAGTTCCGCTTCCGGTTGTATTCGGCGAGGCCCACGTCCGTATGTTAAGACGTCCCAGCCCAACATGAGGCAATCGCAAACACTCGTCCCCACGCTGAAGGAAGCGCCGTCGGAGGCGGAGGTCCCCTCGCACATCTTCATGGTGCGGGGCGGCTACCTGCGCAAAGTCGCGGCCGGCATCTACTCGTTCCTCCCGCTCGGCTGGCGGGTGGTGAAGAAGGTCGAACGCATCATCCGCGAGGAGATGGATCGTTCGGGCGCCTCGGAGGTCTTCCTGCCCGCGGTGATCCCCGCGGAGCTGTGGAAGGAGTCCGGGCGCTGGCAGAACTACGGCGACCAGCTGCTGCGCTTCAAGGACCGCAAGGGCGGCGACTTCGTCATCGGCCCGACGCACGAGGAGGTGATCTCGGCGCTGGTGCGCGGCGAGGTGCGCAGCTGGCGGCAGCTGCCGCTGAACCTCTATCAGATCCAGACCAAGTTCCGCGACGAGCTGCGGCCGCGCGCCGGCCTGATGCGCGGGCGCGAGTTCATCATGAAGGACGCGTACTCGTTCCACGTCGACTTCGCCGACGCGCAGCGCGAGTACAAGAAGATGTACGAGACCTACCAGCGCATCTTCACGCGCTGCGGGCTGAAGTTCCGGGCCGTCGAGGCGGACACGGGCAACATCGGCGGCTCGCTGTCGCACGAGTTCCAGGTGCTGACCGAGACCGGCGAGGACGCGCTGGTCGCCTGCGACAACTGCGACTACGCCGCCAACGTCGAGCAGGCGGTGGCGCGCGCGCCCAAGGGCGGGACGAACCCGACCGCCGCGATGACCAAGGTCGCGACGCCCGGCAAGCACACCATCGCCGACGTCGCAGCGTTCCTGAAGGTGGCGGCCGACAAGCTGGTGAAGACGCTGATCTACCTGGCGGACGGCAAGCCGGTGGCGGTGCTGGTGCGCGGCGATCGCGACGTCAACGAGATCAAGCTGAAGAAGGCGCTGGGCGCGGGCAACATCGTGCTGGCGACCGACGCGGCGGTGCGCGAGGTGACCGGCGCGCCGGTCGGCTTCGCGGGCCCGGTCGGGCTCAAGGGGAAGGCGCCGGTGCCGATCTACTGCGACGTCGAGATCTGCGCGCTGTCGGACTTCGTGGTCGGCGCCAACGAGGCCGACGCGCACCTGACCGGCGTCAACCTCGAGCGCGACTTCACGCCGACGGCGTGCGGCGACTACCGGGCGGCTGCGGCGGGCGACGCCTGCGCGCGCTGCGAGAAGGGGACGCTGCGCGCCTACCGCGGCATCGAGGTCGGGCAGGTGTTCTTCCTCGGCACGAAGTACTCGAAGCCGATGGGCGTCACCTTCCTGGACGCCGAGGGCAAGGAGACGCCGTGCGAGATGGGCTGCTACGGCATCGGCGTCACCCGCATCGTCGCGGCCGCGATCGAGCAGAGCCACGACAAGGACGGCATCGTCTGGCCGGTGCCGCTGGCGCCGTACGAGGTGGCGGTGCTGGACCTGCAGCAGGACGACCCGAACGTCGTCGCGACGGCGACGCGCATCTACGACGAGCTGACGGCGGCCGGCGTCGAGGTGCTGTACGACGACCGCAACGAGCGCGCGGGCGTGAAGTTCAAGGACGCGGATCTGGTCGGCCTGCCGTTCCGGATCGCGGTCGGCAAGAAGGGGCTGGCGGAAGGGGTCGTCGAGGTGAAACGCCGCAACGGAACGGAGGTGCGCAAGATGAAGATCGACGAGGTGGTTCGCACGGTGGCGGCCGAAGTCGCGGCGGAGCGCGGGTCATGAAGCTCGCTCACGACATCCCGGCGCGCGAGCGGGTGATCGTCGCGCTGGACGTGCCGGACCTGGCCGGGCTGACCAAGCTGCTGGATCGGCTGGACGGCCGGCCCGCGTTCTACAAGGTGGGCCTCGAGCTGTTCCTCGGCGAGGGAGAGCGGGCCATCGAGGCGGTGCGGTCGCGCGGCGGCCGCGTGTTCCTCGACCTGAAGCTGCACGACATCCCCGAGACGGTGGCGCGCGCGGTCGCGTCGGCGGCGCGCAACGACGCCGAGCTGCTGACCGTCCACACGTCGGGCGGCTACGAGATGCTGTCGCGCGCGGCCGAGGCCGCCAAGGGCAAGGTGAAGATCCTGGGCGTGACGGTGCTGACCAGCCTGGCCGAGGACGACCTGCGCGCCGAGGGGATCGAGCAGACGATTCCGGAGATGGTGAAGGCGCGCGCGCGCGTCGCGGCGCGGGCCGGGATCGCGGGGCTGGTCTGCTCGCCGCTGGAGATCGAGGCGGCGCGGGCGGCGGCGCCGGGGCTGCTGATCGTCGTCCCGGGGATCCGCCCGGCGGCGGGCGTGGGCGCGGCGAAGGGCGATCAGAAGCGGGTCGCGACGGCGGCGCAGGCGATGGCGGCCGGCGCCGACTACCTGGTCGTCGGGCGGCCGATCCGCGACGCGGCCGATCCGGCGGCGGCGTTCGAGGCGGCGGTGCGCGAGGTCGAGTCGGCGGTGTGACCACCGCGCGCCACATCTTCCATCTTTCCATCCCCGTCGCGGATCTCGAGGCGGCGAAGCGCTTCTACACGGAGGTCCTCGGCGCGCGCGTCGGCCGGACGACGGACGAGTGGCTGGACGTGCTGCTGTGGGGGCATCAGATCACGTTGCAGCTGCTGCCGGGCGAGGTGCTGGCGCCGGAGGCGCAGGGCAAGCGTCATTTCGGCGTCATCCTGCCGTGGGCGGAGTGGGAGGCGCTGGGCGCGCGCCTCGTTGCGCGCGGGACGCCGCTGCTGTCGCCGCCCGCGATCGCCCACGCGGGGACGCCGAAGGAGCAGGGGAAGATCTACCTCGCCGACCCGAGCCACAACGTCATCGAGATCAAGACGTATCGGGATCTCGCGGCGACCATCGGCTACGAGGCCGGGTAGGCGGCGGCCGTGAGCCCGAGGGGCCGCATCGTCTTCGGCGTCCGTCCCGTCGGCGAGCTGGTGCGCGCGCGGCCGGACGACGTCGCCGTCGTCTACGTCGCGGACGGCACGCGCGGCGCCGAGATCGACGCGGTCGTGCAGGCCGCGAAGGAGCGGCGCGTGTCGGTGGAGTTTCGCCCGCGCCGGATGGTCGCCGAGCTGGCGGGCGCCGGCGTCCATCAGGGGATCCTGGCGATCGCGGGGCGCTATCGCTACGCGACTGTCGACGACCTGCTGGAAGCGGCAGAGAGCGCGGGACAGCCGCCGCTGGTCGTCTTGCTGGACGGCATCACCGATCCGCACAACCTGGGCGCGATCGCGCGCAGCGTCGAGGTGCTGGGCGGGCACGGCCTGGTGATCCCGTCGCGCGGGTCGGCGTCGGTGACGCCCGGGGCGGTGAAGGCGTCGGCGGGCGCGACCGAGCGCGTGGCGATCGCCGAGGTGCCCAACCTGCTGCGCGCCATCGATGCGCTGCGCGAGGCCGGCGTGCGCGTGCTCGGCGCGGGAGCGGGCGAGGGCGAGCGCCTCGACCAGGTCGACTTCAAGCAGCCGATCGCGCTGGTCGTCGGCGCCGAGGGGAAGGGGATGCGCGAGGCGGTGGCGCGCCGCTGCGACGGCCTGTTCCACATCCCGCAGCGCGGCGAGGTGTCGTCGCTGAACGCGTCGGTCGCGGCGGCCATCGCCCTGTACGAGGCCGCGCGGCAACGGGGGTGGTAGATCTCGCGCAACCTGCGGCGGTGCCGGTCCGATGACCCGGCAGAATGGGACGCGTGATGACGAAGCTGACGCTCTGGAACAATACGGATCTGGATCTGGTGTCGAGAGGGCTGATGAAGCCCGAGGAGGTCCGTACCGAGACAGTGGAGGCGCTGGTCGACACGGGCGCGACGCAGCTCGTGCTGCCGATGGACCTCTGCGAGCGGCTTGGATGCAGCTGGCTCAAGCCCGTGACGGTGCGGCTGGCTGACGGCAAAGTGCATGAAATTCCACACGCCGGCAGCATCAAGATCAGCATCATCGGCCGGGAGATGGAGTGCGACGCGCTGGTGATGCCGCCTGGAGCGCGGCCCCTCATCGGTCAGGTGCAATTGGAGGTGCTGGACCTGATCGTCGACGCCCGCTCGCGGGAGGTCCGGGTCAATCCCGACCACCCTGACGCGCCGATCATCGATCTACTCGCGGTGGCGTAGCCTGCGGGCCTCCGGGCTGATAAAGTTCCGCGCCCGGAGGTTCAACAGAGCATGTCGTCGTCGTCCCGCATTCCCGTTGCCGTGGTAGGGGCCACCGGCCTCGCCGGCCAGCAGTTTCTCGCCTCGCTGGCCGGTCATCCGATGTTCGAGATCCGCAAGCTGGCGGCGTCCAGCCGTTCGGCGGGCAAGAAGTACGCGGACGCGGTGAAGGACGACAAGGGCGCCTCGAAGTGGTTCTGCACGGAGCCGCTCTCGGCCGAGCACGCCGGCATCGTGGTCGAGGATTCGGCGGCGATGACGACCGACGGCGTGCGCCTGGTGTTCTCGGCCGTCGAGGCGGACGTCGCGCGCGAGCTGGAGCCGCGCTGCGCCGCCGCCATCCCGGTGATCTCGACCGCCAGCGCGTTCCGCTACGAGCCCGACGTGCCGGTCTTTCTCCCGGGCGTCAACTGGGACCACGCCGCGCTGATCGACACGCAGCGCAGGAAGCGCGGCTGGAAGGGGTTCGTGTCGCCCGGCCCGAACTGCACCACCGTCGGCCTGGCGATCACGCTCAAGCCGCTCCACGACGCGTTCGGCGTGTCGCGCGTGCTGATGACGTCGATGCAGGCGCTGTCGGGCGCGGGGCGCTCGCCGGGCGTCTCGGCGATGGACATCCTCGACAACATCATCCCGTACATCCCGAAGGAGGAGGAGAAGGTCGAGAAGGAGACCCTCAAGATCCTCGGCAAGCTGGTGGAGGGCGACATCGCGCCCGCGCCGATGACGGTGTCGTGCACCTGCACGCGCGTCAACGTGATGGAGGGCCACACCGAGTCGGTGTTCGTCGAGCTGAAGAAGAAGGCGAGCCTCGACGACGTGAAGGAGACCTGGCGCGCGTTCGGCGCCGGCATGGCGGAGCTCGCGCTGCCGTCCGCGCCCAAGCACCTGATCACCGTCAGCGACGATCCGTTCCGGCCGCAGGTGCGGCTGGATCGCGACGCCGAGGGTGGGATGTCGACGGTGGTGGGCCGGCTGCGCAGCGATCCGGCGCTCGGGAACGGCATCAAGTACATGCTCGTTTCGCACAACACCCGCATGGGCGCGGCGCGCGGCGCGATCCTGGTGGCCGAGTACCTGACCCGCAAGGGGTACATCGCGTAGCGCCGGGAGAGGTCGCCCCTCTCCCTGACCCTCTCCCAAAGGGCGAGGGAACCGGATCTCTTTCCCTCTCCCTCTGGGAGAGGGCCAGGGTGAGGCGCGCGCCTACTGCTGCGCGCCCTTTGCCGCGAGGTCCCGCCGCCGCTTGATCGACGCGCTGCCGGGATCCAGCGCGAGCGCGGCCTGGTACTCGCGGATCGCGTCCGGGAAGCGCTCGAGCCGGTAGTAGGCGTCGCCGGCCAGCAGGTGGCCGCCCAGCGCGCCGCCCGCCGCGATCGCCTCGCGCCCGCGGCGCAGGGCCTCCGGGTAGTCGCCG
Source organism: Polyangia bacterium (assembly GCA_036557265.1). Classification (GTDB taxonomy): domain Bacteria; phylum Myxococcota_A; class Polyangia; order Fen-1088; family Fen-1088; genus JADGRB01. The sequence goes on along the minus strand of DATBHU010000524.1, from coordinate 446 downwards.
CGGTCGAACGCCGCCTGGCCGCGCTGCAGGATGCCGGCGGCGGCGGGCGCGCCGGCCGCCGCCGCCGGAGGCTGCACCGCCGGCGCGGGCGTCACCGTCGCCTTGGACGCGAGGTTCGCGCGAGGGATCGCCACCGGGAGCGGTGTCCGCCGTACGGCGGGCGCGCGCGCCGCGCCGGGCAGTGACGGAGCGGGGCGCGCCCCGGGACGCGGCTGGGCCGCCGCGGGCAGCGCCTCGCGTTCGGGCCAGGGCGCCGATTCGGTGTCGACCGCGGCGCGCGCGGCGGTGGCGGCCGCCGCCGCGGCGGGCTGTGTCGTCGCGACGGACGGCGCCGCCGCAGGCGCCGCGACCGCCGCCGGCGGCGGTCGATCGGGGGCCAGGATCCGTCCCAGGAACAGCGACGCGCCGGTGGCGGCGAGGGCGACCCCCGCCGCCGCGCCCGCGAT
>DATBHU010000523.1:0-7741 GCA_036557265.1 Polyangia bacterium | reverse complement strand
GAGGTTGTAGATGACGCGCACCTTGTCCTCGTCGACGCCCGCCCAGTGCACCAGCTCGTGCTTCACGCCGGCCGAGTTGGCGAGGATCACCTTGCTCATGCGCTGCAGGAACCACTCGCTGGCCAGGTACGGCAGCCCCATCATCCGGTTGCGGCACCCGGTGATCGTGATCGGCACGCCGGCGCGCCGCGCCGCCCAGCGCGCCCAGAAGTTCGCCTTGTCGCGGTACGAGTGCACGATGGCGGGCTTCTCTTGCCGCAGGATCTCCGTCAGTCGATCGAGCGCGCGCAGGTTCATGCGGCGCACGCCCAGATCGTGCGCCGGCTGGCCGGGCGGGCAGCGTGCGTCCCAGAAGACGTTGTCGCCGTGATAGACGCACAGCACCGGCTCGAAGCGCGCGGGCAGCCGGTTGATCAGCGCCAGGATCTGCCCCTCCGGGCCCCCCTGCTGGAGGTTGGGGATGAAATAAAATACCTTGGTGCGCGGCATGCTCCCCTGGGGCGTAAGCAAACCAGAATCCACGCCGGGACTATAGCTCCCCGATGACGGCGTCGGACCTGTCGGTCTGCTTTCTCGGCACGGGCCGCATCAACGCGCGCCACATCGGCACGCTGCGGCGGCTGCGGCCGCGGGCGACGATCTCCGTCGCCAGCCGCGACCCCGAGCGGGCGCGCGCGTTCGCGGCGCGCGTCGGCGCCGCCACGCACTTCGGCAGCTACGAGCAGGCGCTCGCGTCGGGCGCCGGCGTGGTCGTGATCGGCGTTCCGCCGCGCGCGCACAGGCAGCTGGTGGAGCTGGCGCTCGCCGCCGACAAGCACATCCTCGTCGAGAAGCCGGTGTTCGCGGCGTTCGCGGAGCTGGCGGCGGCCTGGCCGGCGCTGAAGGCGCACCGGCGCGCGGTGATGGTGGCGGAGAACCTGCACTACGCCCCGTTTCACCGGCGGCTGAAGGCGCTGCTCGCGGACGGCGCGCTCGGGCGGCCGCTGGTGCTCGACCTCGTGCGGCTGGGGCGGTCGCGCCCGACCGGCTGGCGCGCGGATCCCGCGGAGATGCCGCTCGGCGCGCTGCACGAGGGCGGCGTGCACTGGATCCGCAAGCTGCTGGATCTGGCCGCGGTGTTCGAAAGCGGACAGCTGGACCACGTCGCCGACGTGTACGCGGTCGCGCCGTCCGCGCCGGTGACGCCGACGCCCGGCGAGGACACCACGATGATCGTGGCCCGTCACCGCTCCGGGCTGGTGTCGCGCCTGCTCCACACCTGGGCGGTGCCCTGGCGCTTTCCGCTGTTCGACACCTCGAAGGTGCTGCTCGAGCACGGCGCGCTCTACTTCGACGCGCGCGGCATCTTCGGCCGCCTCTACGCGCCGGCGGGGCGCTCGCTCGTCTGGCCGGTCGTCCGCGACGCCGCCGGCTACGAGGCGATGTGGCGCGACTTCCTCGCCGCCGTCGAGGACGGCCGCCCGCCCGAGCTCACGCTCGATCACATCTTCGCCGACTTCGCCTACATGGACGCCGCCTACCGCTCGCTCGCCAGCCACCGCCCCGAGACGCCCGTCCGCTCCCCTTCGGTCTGATCCCCTCTCCCGCTTGGCGGGAGAGGGCTAGGGAGGGCTAGGGTGAGGGCCAGCCGCTCTCGCTCACCTTCGCCGAGAAAACGTCACGGAGAGCGGCGCTACGCCGCCGCGATCGCCCCGAACTCCCGCCGCAGATGCGCCGCCACGCGAAACGCATTCGCGGTGATGGTCAGGCTCGGGTTCACGCCGCCCGACGTCGGCATGAAGCTGCCGTCGACGACGAACAGGTTCGGGAACGCCCAGAAGCGGCACTCGGGCGACAGCGCGCCGTCCTCCGGGCGGGACGCGAAGCGCGCGGTGCCGACCGCATGCGAGAAGCTGTCGATCAGCCTCACCTTGCCGACCAGGCCGCCCGCCCGCCGCAGCACCTTGCGCGCCGTCCGCACCAGCGCGTCGCGCCGCCGCACGTCGCCCGCGCTGTACTCGTGCCGCACGGTCGCCACCGGCAGGTCGAACGCGTCGGTGCGCGCCGACAGCGTCACGCCGTTGTCGGCCTGCGGCTCGTCCTCGGCGATGCACAGCAGCGTCTGGATGTTGTTCGCCGACAGCGACGCCGCCCAGCGAAACCCGCGCGGCCCGAGCGCGCGCACCACCTCGCGCGGCGGCATGCACATGTCCTGGATGATCCCGAGCGCGGTGCCGTCGGCCTCGCGCACCGATTCGTACCCGTCGGTGATGCAGATCTGCTTGTGGTTCACCTGCGCGGGGTTGGTGCGGAACGGGAAGACGTAACCGATCATCGCGTTGCAGTGCCGCATCAGGTAGCGCCCGAGCGTGCCGCTCGCGTCGCGCTCGCCCAGCCCGGAGCGCAGCATCAGCGACGGCGAGCCGATCGCGCCGCCCGACAGCACGGTGGCGCGCGCCCGCAGGGTCAGGCGCCGCCCGCCCTCCCGATCGATCGCCTCCACGCCGGCGATCCGCCCGCCCTCCTCGATCACGCGCGCGACGAGCGTGCGGGCCACGACCGCCAGGTTGTTCGCGTCGGCCTTGGCCAGCGCGGTCTGCGTGACGTCGTTCTTGGCGCCGATGCGGCAGGGGAAGCCGTCGCAGGTGAAGCAGTTGATGCACCTCGGCTCGCGCGCGCCGCGGTGGTTGATCGCGATCGGGATCGAGAACGGGTGCATCCCCAGCGCCCGCGCCGCGTCGGCGACGCGCCGGGCCGGCGCCGTCAGCTCGGCGGGCGCGTACGGATACGGCCCGGAGCGCGGCGGCTCGCACGGATCGTCCCCCGCCTGGCCGTGCACCTCCAGCAGCGCCTCGGCCTCGCCGTAGCACGCCTCCAGATCCGGGTAGGCGATCGGCCAGCGCGCGAAGTCGGAGGCGCGCAGGCGCAGCGCCGCGCCGCCGAAGAAGATCGAGTTGCCGCCCACGACCTCGGCGGGGAACGTGTCGACCTCGGCCTCGGCACCGGCCTGGCGCACGCCGATCGGCGTCTCGCCGCGGTAGCGCCCGTCGAGCAGGATGGCCCGCCCGTTCCAGTCGGTCTCGTCGCGCGCCGGCCAGCCACCGCGCTCGACCAGCAACACCTTGAGGCCGGCGCGCGACAGCGCGTACGCCATCGTGCCGCCGCCGAAGCCCGACCCGACGATCAGCACGTCGAACACGGTCCGCTCGAGATCCATGTTCACGTTGGGCGGCGGCGCGGCGGCGGTCACGCGCCTATCTTGCCTGCGGGCGGGAACGATTCCAGTCGGCGCCCCGGATCTGGCAGATCTCGACCGCGGCCGCTCACGCGTCCAGCCAGCCGCCGCGGCGGACCGCCTCGTCGGCGCGGTCGCGCTCGTCGGGCATGTCCACCTCCAGCCAGCCGTGCCCGCTGATGTCGCGGCACGCGGGCGGCGCTCCGGCGTCGGCCAGACGCGCCAGCACCCGCTCCACGTGGATCGCCCGCCCCTCGGCGGCCAGCGCGGCGTCGACCGCCGCCCAGTAGCGGGCGGCGGCGGCGCGCGGCACCTTGGTCATGCCGACGTAGCCGGCGTCCCAGCGCGGGAGCGTCTTCGCGATGCGGTGGACGCGTCCGCCCCCGTCGCGCTCGACCTTCATGTCGTCGGCGCCCAGGGCCCTGTCGGTGTCGACGAACGCGGTGACGTCGTCGGCCGGCGCGCCCGCCAGCGCCGCGATGGCCGGCCGGTAGATGTGGTCGACGTTCATGAGCAGCAGCTGGTCCGCGTCCTCGACGTGGGGGCGGGCGGCGGTGAGCGAGATCAGATTGCCGTCGCGGAAGGCGCGGTTCTCGACCAGCCGCACCGGCAGCGCGCGGCGGGCCGCCTCGACCGCCACCAGGTCGAACCCGAACCCGCCCACCACGGTGATGTCGTCGGCGCCGGCCGCGCGCGCGAACGCGACCGCGTGCGCCAGCAACGGCCGGTCGCCCACCGCGACCAGCGCCTTCGGGATCTGCTCGGTCAGCGTGCCGAGCCGGCTGCCCAGACCCGCCGCCAGCAGCACCGCTTTCACGGGCGACCTACCGAGTGCGCCGGAGGGTTTGGGAACCCTCTCAGGGTTCCCATCTCAAAAGAGCGACGGCAGCGCCGAGAAGCGCCGGATCACCGGCACCGACGGGAAGCGCAGCGCGAACCGATCGGGCGAGAACGTCGTCGCGATGCCGACGAACGGAATGCCTTCGCGCTCGGCGATCTCGCCGTCGTGCAGCGAATCGCCGACGAACAGCATCTCCTGCCGGGACGCGCCGAACTCGCGCGAGGTCGCGTCCAGGTGCGCCCGCCCCTTGGCCAGCCCGTCGCCGTAGCCGAGCACCAGGTCGAACTTGAAGCCGGCGTCGCGCGCGAACGCGTTGACGTTCTCGATGCCGTTGTTCGACGACACCGCGACGCGGACGCCCAGCGCGCGCATGTCTTCCAGCGCGCGGCGGGTCTCGGGCGACATGCGGATGGCGCCGCAGCGGGCCGGCTTGCGCGATTCGAACTCGTCCGAGGCGGCCGCGTTGCGCGCGTCCTCCGGGAAGATCTCCTCCAGCTGCTTGACGAACGGCAGCCCGCAGGTCGCGAGGTAGAGCTCGCGCGCCAGGATGCGCGGGGTGCCGTAGCGGGACTCGATCACCTCGGTGGCCAGGTCGGCCAGCGCCGGCATGCTGTCGATCAGCGTCCCGTCCAGGTCACAGAGCAGCACGCGCGGCAGCGGCAGCCGCGCCTGCGCGGGCAGCCGCGCGACGCTGGAGGAGCGGGCAGAGAGGGCGCCCGGAAGGGCAGCGCCTGTCACGTCGAACGGGACGGTGGACATGGGTCGGGGGGAGGAGCAACCCCTGATCCAGATCGCCGACGCGTGTTAACTGACTGATACTATTAGAAATTATTGTCAGAAACTGACGCCGCTGTTCAACTTTCAACACCTGGAAGTGACAGCTTTCCGACATCTCGGCAAATGTGGGCTGTCGCCCCGCGGGGGCATCAGGCGCCGACGATCAGCGTGAAGCGCCAGGTCCGGGACTCGATGCCCCAGCCGGCGTCGAAGCCGATCAGCGGCACGGCGACCGAACGGAGGAAGAAGCGCAGGCCGCCGCCCACCGACTGGTGGATGTCGCGCCCGGGGTCGAAGCCCTGCCGCACGCCGTTCATGTCGACCAGGAACGAGCGCGCATCGGGCGTGTCGCGAATCGAGTACTGGTCGGTCCCGACGGGCGGCAGCTCGCGCCACCAGATCGCCTGGACGTCGTAGAAGGCCAGCGCCCGAAAATCCAGCGAGCTGATCGAGAACAGCGGAAAGTGGTACTCGCCGTGGGCCTGCAGCTGGCTGTCGCCGCGGAACTGCTGGAACAGGTAGCCGCGCAGGTTGGGACCGCCCGCGGTGTCCTCCATCCAGAACGGCAGGTTGTGCCCGAACGTGCCGCCCGCGCTGACGACGAGGTTGTGGCTGCGGAAGAACTTCACGCCGTGCTCGACGCCGCCGCCCACGCGCCAGAAGTTGAGGTCGCCGCGAAAGTCCGGCGTGGCCAGGTCGAAGCCGCCGCCCAGCGACGTGCCGGTCATGACCGCGAACTCGCGGGCACGGAAGTCGAACGACAGCGACGCCTTGCCGACCCCGACGGTCGCCCCCTGCGTGGCCGGCGTGGTGATCGGGGTGCCGGTCCCGTCGACGGCGCTGACCAGGTCGTACCGCTCCACGCGCCACGCGATCTGCGTCTTCACGCGGCGGAACCAGGCGACGCCCAGGGCCGGCTCGACGCCGTACGAGTTGAGGAGCGTCGTGCGGAACGGCCCGGCGTCGGCGGCGATGTCCTCGGGCGAGTACTCGGGGATGTTCTGGCGCTGGAAGTAGCCCTGCAGCTGCCAGTAGATCCAGGTGCCGAACCAGGACGGATCGCGGTAGGCGAGCGCCGCGCCCGAGTCGACGGTCGCGATCTTGCCGCCCAGCAGCAGCTGCTTGCCGCGTCCGAACAGATTGCCGTGCACGAACAGCAGGCCGAACGACTTGTTGTTGGCGGAGAACGAACCGGTCGGGACAGGCGCCCAGGGGAACTTGTCCTTCACCGAGATGTTCACGCGGACGCCGGTCTTGTACTGCTCCCACCAGACGTTCACGTCGGAGAACAGGCCCGTCGTGTTGAGGCGCGCGCGCACGGTATCGAGTGTGTCCATCTCCAGCGTGTCGCCGATCGACACGCCGGCGGCGGTGCGCACCGTCGACTCCTCCGTGCGCTGGTTTCCCATCACGCGGACGTCGGTGATCTCCTCGCCGATGGCCAGCGCGGGCCCGGCCGCCAGGACGACACCCAGACCGACTGCGCACCCGACGAGGGCCGCTCGCGCGGAGGGGGCGAGTAGACGCATGTTCCTAGAGCATAAAGGTCCGCGCGAGGTTCGTAAACAGCTCACCCTTGTTGATTACGTGGCGTCGGCGTCGGCGGTGGGCGGATGTGGTCGCGGCGCTGTGGTCTGTCTCACGCGTCTGCGCGTGATCGCCTGCGCGAACGCCTCATGAATCCTGGCGCGGGACGGCCTGGATCAGCGCGCTGCTGGTGGTCAGGTCCTGCTCCGTCATGTGACGAAAACGTGGCGCCAGGTCCGGCCGCGCGAACGAGGAGTCCAGCTTCGCGGTCTGGCCGCCGACGAACGCGAAGCCGTTCTCGGCGAGCAGCCGCAGGTGCGTGGAGTAGGGCTCGCGATTGAGGAGGTACGAGCGGCGGCCGCGAATCAGCGTCCAGACGAAATTGGAATAGCGCCAGTGGCCGTTCCAGGCCCGCGCGGTGTTGTGACAGCGGAAATCGATCTGGTGCGAGATCAGACCGTTCGGCTTGATCCAGAGCCGCATCGCCCGGTAGCTGCTGGCCAGGTCGTCGACGTGCTCGAGGACCGCCTGCGAGTAGAGGAGGTCGATCGACTCGCGTTCGATGGCGCCCTCGTCGAACCAGCGCGTGCGGTAGTCGATCATCGAGCCGTGCGTGTTCTGGTTGCGAACGGAGTCGCGGATGCGCGCGAGCCTCTCGTCGGAGAGCGCGGCGGACAGCTCCTCGTCTCCGAGGACGTGGTGCGGGAACGCGTAGCTGGGCAGCAGCGGCTGCACCTCCGGGAACTCCGCCTCTCCGGGGATGTCGGCGCGCGCGCGGAACAGTTCGACGAGCTCGTCGAGCACGGCCTGATTGCGTTCGACCTGGGCGTGGCGGACGACATCGAACGCGTGATAGCTCTCGGCCCCGGAAACCAGCGCCGCCAGGCCGACGCCCAGCGAATCACCCGGCCCGAGCTCGGCCACCGTGCGCGGGTGGGCCTTCATGCCGTTGGCGAAGGCGCTCACCAGGTGCCGCAGCCAGACCGAATAACAGTAACGCGCCGAGTTCGTGTCACCGCCGCCGCGCCCGAAGACTGCGGCGACACCGGGGATGAAGGTGGCGATGCCGTAAAGCACCTGGCCGACCTTCACATTGGCCATTTCGTGTCTCCAGTCACCCGGGCGAAGCGTACACCAAACGTGATAACCTCACGCCGTGGACAGCCTCGATCGCGAGCTCGAAGTCGCCCGTGCGGCGGCCCGCGAAGCGGGCGCGGCGATCCTGAAGTTTTACGGAAACCCGGACGTCGCGGTTCACAACAAGCCCGACAGTTCACCCGTCACCGCGGCTGACGAGGCGGCGAACGTCTGCCTGACCGACAAGATCCGGGGCGCTTTTCCGGAAGACGCGATCCTCAGCGAGGAGTCGCCGGACGACGAGT
>DATBHU010000522.1:0-2361 GCA_036557265.1 Polyangia bacterium | reverse complement strand
GTGCTGCTGCTGGTGAAGACCATCGTCAGCTACCCGCCCACCAGCGTCCACGGTGACACCGCGGTCTGGGGCCCGGGCAGCCAGCCGCTCGAGAAGAACTCGTACCGGCTGACCGTCACGCGCGTCGAACCGCACGTCTTCACCTGGGCGCTCGACGCCAAGCCGAAGACCGCCGACGACACCGCCTTCGTCACCATCCTGTCGGGGACGCACACGCGCGCGGTCAACGACCGCGGCCGCCCGATCGAGAACTACGGCAGCGGCACGTTCATGGTCGACTGGGACGCGGCGCAGGCGCTCCCCGACCACGGCACCGCCGTCGGCGTCGCGACGTTCACCTACGCGCGCACGGCGCCGGGCGCGGTCACGACGATCGACGTCGACTTCAAGGGGATCAAGGACGACCCGCCCTCGACCGAGCTCTACGATGCGCTCTACCGTTACACGGCCACGCCGGGCGCGGGCGGCGAGCTGAAGTACGCCGCCAGGCGCGACTACTTCCCCGACCCGCATCCCTCGAACTCGGCGCTCGAGGACTTCACCATCCACAGCCGCTGGCAGGAGACCGGCACCGGCCGCACCGACTACGAGCTGACGGGCGGCGACGTCGCGACGGCCGGCATCGCGCCGGTCACGGTGTCTGAATGCTGGGACACCTCGTTCGTGTCCACGTACCGCCTCGTCTCGTACGCCCCCACCGATCCGACCCTGGACTGGGGTGACGAGACCAGCTGTTCGTTCTCGACCGCCGCCTTCCTGACGCCTTCGCTTTAGGCCGATAATCGAAGGGTCCCGGGGCCGGAGGCGGCCCCGGGGCCTGCGCACGAATGAGCACACAACCTCGACTTCAGGTGATCGCTGGTGGGCAGCCCGCCGATTCGCGGGCGGCCCTGCGAGAGCTCTACACCCAGTACGGAGGAGCCGTGTACGGCCGCTGTCAGTACCTGCTCGGCGATCGCACCAAGGCGGAGGACGCCATGCAGGACGTGTTCGCCAAGGCGCTCGGTCACTGGCACGAGTTCCGCAACGAGGCCTCGCCGCTCACCTGGCTGGTGCGGATCGCCACCCACCACTGCCTGAACGTGCTGCGCGCCGAACGCGCGCCCTGGCACAAACGCTTCGAGCGTGAGACGCGCGCGCGCGGCGAGGGACACGGCGGGCCGCAGCTGTTCGAGGATCGCGAGGCGGCGCAGAAGCTGCTGGCCAAGCTGGACCTGGAGACGCAGCAGGCGCTGATTCACTACTACGTCGACGAGATGACGCTGGAAGAGGTGGCGGCCGCGATCGGGCGGTCGATCCCGACGGTGCGCAAGCGCTTGAGCAGCGTGGTGGCGCTGCGGGAAAAAGATCGAGCAACTGAAGGTGACGCATGAATCTGGCCAACCCAACGACTGAACACATCGGCGAGCTGGCGCTGCGGCGGCGGCGGGCGGGCGAGGCGCTGGGCGCGGACACGGCGGCGATCGACGCGCACGCGGCGGCGTGCCCCGACTGCCGCGCCCGCATCCGCGCTCTCGACGAGGAGCAGCGGCGCTTCGAGCAGGAGATCTCGTTCGACCGCTTCGCGGCGGGCGTCGAGCGCGCCGCGCGCGGCGCCAGCAAGGCCCAGGCGGCGAAACGCCGGCCGATCCTGCTGCACACCTGGGTCGCGCCGATGCTGGCGGCGGCCGCCTGCCTGGTGGCGGTGGTGACGTTCGCGCCCCGGCCGGTCATCAACAAGCCGACGGTGCGCAGCAAGGGCGGCGCCGGCATCAACGTGCGCGTCGCGGGCGTGGACGGCCAGCGCAACGCGCGCGGCGATTCGCCCGAGCCGCTGGTGCGCGGCGAGCGGCTGCGCATCGGTTACCAGTCGGGCGGGCACCGCTACCTGATCGCGCTGACCATCGACGACCACGGCGTCGTGCAGGCGCTGTCGCCCGAGCAGGGCCAGAGCCTGGCGCTCGGCGACGGCAGCGAGAAGGCGACCCGCTACCTGCCCGGCAGCTGGGAGCTGGACGGCGCCGGCGTCGAGCAGATCATCGTCGTGATGTCGGACCAGGCCATCGACGTCGCGGCGGCGATGCGCGCGGCGCGCGCCGCGTACGACAAGGTGGGCGGCAACCTCGCCCGCATGCCCAGCCTGGATCTGCCGGGCGAGCAGTTCGTGAGGACGTTCGCGAAGCCCTGAGGCGACGTCGATGCGGGGATGCTCGAGGTTCGCGTTGTTCGCGCTCGCCGCCGTGATGACCACGGCGACGGCGTCGGCGGCGCGCGCCCAGGGGCTGCGCCGGTTCGCCATCGTCGTGGGCAACGACAACGGCGGCGGCGACACGCGCCCGCTGCTCTACGCCGGCGCCGACGCGCGCAAGGTCTACGACATCC
>DATBHU010000521.1:0-6709 GCA_036557265.1 Polyangia bacterium | reverse complement strand
GTCGGTCGAACGGGCGACGCACCCGCCGCCGAACGAGTCGCAGTCGACCTGCTCGTCGACGATCGAGCCGGTGGCCGGGAACTTGCTGGCCGGGATCGCCAGCGATCCGATCAGCACCACGTTCTGCATGTCGGGGTTGCTCGCGATCGACGGATCGCCCCACAGCCCCGCGGTGCCCGCCGGCGGGCGCACCTTGGCGTGCGTCCAGGGCGGATCGGGGTTCGCCGGCGTGCGCGTCCGGAACGACCAGCCCATCAGCGAGACGCCGGGGAAGATCGTGCGGTGGTCACCGCCGGGATAGATCAGGAAGGTCGGGATCTCGCCGGTCTTGTCGTTGTACGCGATGGTCTCCACGCGCACGCCGCCGCCCAGCTGGCTGACGTTGTAGGCCGTCTCCGACTGCTGGTCGGCGATGGTCACCGGGTCGGTGCCGCCGGTGACGGTGGTGATCTTGGGCGGCGCGGCGGCGAGCGTGAGCGGAAGCGCCAGCACCCCGGCGCCGAGGACGAGCGTGGCGGCTTTCTGGATGGCGTTCATGGTCGGCCTTCTCCTCACTGGCAGACGTGGTTGAAGCAGGCGGCCCCGCCCGGACAGGCGCCGCAGTCGACGGTCTGCCCGAACGCGATGCCCGACCCGCACTGCCAGTCCGTGCCGCAGTGGATCGGGTTCGCGCAGCCGTTGTGGTAGCAGATGTTGCCCGCGCCGCAGGCGCAGTCGGCCGCGCAGCTGTCGCAGCCTTCCTCGCCGGCGCAGATGCCGTCGCCGCACTGGCTGACGCAGCGGCCGCCCAGGCAGCTCTCGCCGGCGCCGCAGGCGGGCGAGCAGGGCGGGCTGGTCGGGCAGGCGGGCGACTGGGCGTTCGCGGTGGCGCTGCCGCCGGGGAGCGTCCAGGTGATCGAGCCGGTGAACGGCGTCGCGAACGCGGGCTCGTGGCGCCCGATCAGGAACTCCTGGACCTGGCCGCGGCCGAGCGGAGCGGGCGAGAACGCGTTGCTCGATCCGATGGGGATGCGCTGGCGCTGGAAGACGTCGCTCGTGTAGCCGAACAGCGCCACCGAGGCGCCGCCCTGCTGGGCGACGCAGACGACGCGCGGGTGCACGTCCGTGGGGCGCGGCTCGGGGAGGGGGAACAGCTTGCCCCAGTCGAGGTAGGTCTTGAGCGTGATGACCGAGTCGGGCTGGATGTCGATCCCGCGCCCGAAGAACGAGCCGGTGTAGCCGGTGCCGGTCACGGTCGCGAAGCGGATGGTGGCGTTGGGCGCCACGATGGTCCCGGTGAACGGCTTCTCGAGGAACACGGTGCCGGTCCCCGCGACGGCGAGCAGGAAGTTGCGGTCGAACGCCCCGGCCGAGATGGTCCCCTTGAAGTTCACGGTGGTGGCGACGTAGAGCGTGACGGGGCCGCCGTCGACGGCGATGATCGCGTCCGGCTCGATCGAGAACGAGTTGACGAAGTAGGTGCCGGGGTTGAGGCGCAGGGTCGAGCGCGACTTCACCGACACGTCGCCATAGCTGCCGGGCGAGCGGGTCAGGCTGGTGTCGGGCTCGAGGCTGATCGGGTCGCCGGGCGCCGGGAAGGTGACCGTCCACGAGAACGTCTGCAGCGGCGTGATGGGCGTGAAGCGCTTGACCGCGCCGCTCACCGTCGCGCCGTTGATCAGGCTGATGTCACCGGCGCTCTGGGCGTCGCCCGCCAGCTTCGAGCGGTCGCGGATCGCGACGGCGCTCTGGCTGACGATTGTCCCCAGCTTGGTGTCGGTGCCGACGTCCGTCTGGACGGTGCCGGTGTTGACGAAGCTGACCAGGCCGGTGGACGGTGACGCCGCCGACACGCGGTCGGCCACGCGCAGCGTATCGGTGGCGGCGATCGCGGCGCTCGGCAGCCCCACCGGATTCGGCAGCTGGATGGCGAAGGTCTGAGAACCGGTCAGGGCGCCCGATCTGGTCTCGGTCACCGGCGGCGTCGACCGGCGCTGGCATCCCCCGAGCGACGCGGTCAAGCACAGGGCTCCCAGCGTCGCACCCCGGATCGTCAATCGCATGCGAAGCAAGTACAACGAAATGACGGATCGTTTCAACCAACGAATGGGGTCGATTGGTTAACTTCATTATCAATATGGCGAAAAAGAGAATTGCGGTTTACCGGAACGGTCGATTGCGGGACGGCGGCCTGCGCCGCATTTGCAAGCCGCCGGCGAAGCGTTGCAAAAGGCGAGCGGCCCGCGAGGCGGTGAACCCGCAAGGCGGTGAAATAGACGGCAGGGCCAGCGGGTCGCGCCTGCCGCCGCGATTTGCGAAAGTCCTCCCTACCGAGTTGGCCTGACGGTTTGTCGGGGCGCTCAGGGCTGCAGGATGACCTTGCCCGCCACGTTGCCGCTGGACTTGGCGGTGAACGCGGTCTTGGCCTCGGCCAGGGGATAGACGCCGCCGATCGGGGGCAGGCGCAGCTCGCCCGCGTCGACCCGTCGCGCGAGCTCGATGAGCTGCGCGCGGTCGGTCTGGCGGATGAAGAACAGGGTGCGGATGTCCTGGCGCGTGCTGGGCGGCGGCGGGCCCATCACCGTCACCAGCGCGCCGCCCGGCTTGACCAGGGCCAGCGACCGGGCGGCGACTTCGCCGCCGATGATGTCGTAGACGAGATCGACCTGGCCGCCGACCGCGTCTTCCCAGCGGTCCTGTTCGAGATCGACGAAGCGCTCAGCGCCCAGCTCCAGCACCAGCGACCGGACGTTGGCCCGGCCGGTGCCGATGACGTGCGCGCCCGCCGCGCGGGCCAGCTGCACCGCGATCCCGCCGACGGCGCCCCCCGCGCCGTGGATGACCACCGTCTGCCCGGCCGTGAGGTGGCCGTGATCGAACACGGCCTGCCACGACGTGAGCCCGACCTGGGGGAGCGCGGCCGCGTGCACGAAGTCCAGCGTCTTCGGCTTCGGCGCCACGTCGCGCGCCTCGATGCTGATGTACTCGGCGGCGGCGCCGTCCCAGTAGGCCATGATGAGGCCGTACACCTCGTCCCCGACGGCCACCCCGGCGGTGCCGAAGCCGAGCGCGGTGACGACGCCCGCGAACTCTTACGCGGGGATCAGCGCGTCGCGCTTGTGCCCGGCGCGGTCCGTCCAGATTGGCCAGTCCAGCTCCGTCGGGGTGATGCCGGCGGCTTTCACCCGCACCAGCACGTCGTCGAGAGCGGGCTTGGGATCGGGGGCGTCCTCGTAGACCAGGCCCTGGATACCGGTGGACTCATGAAGGCGAACAGCTCTCATCGCAGGGAAAACCTGCTTCCGGAGCCGGGACTTTCAAGCGCGAGCGCCGCTCAGCGCGAGCGCGCTCAGAACGCGAACGCGGTCCCGGCGGCGAGCGAGCGCTCGCCGAGCGGCACCCCTTCGGCGAACACGTTCACGCGGCCGGCCGCGACGACGGTGACGCCGGCGCCGAGCTGGTAGTGGTGCGTGTCGGTGCCGGTGACGCTGGCGCCCTGGTACTGCCAGTAGACCGGGCCGCCGAAGACGCGCGCGACGGCGTAGGGGCTGAGCACCCGGGCGATCGTCGTCCCGACCAGCCCGCCGAGCCGCAGGTCGAAGGCGTCATAAGCGACGCTGGCGCCGGGCGCGGCGCCGGTCGGCATCGTCTTCGCCGACGAGAACGACAGGTTCGAGGTCAGGATGACGAACGGCTTCGTCCCGGCGACCGCGCGCCACGAGGCGCCGACCGCCGCGGTCGGACCCGCCGAGAAGTCGTACTGCCCCGCGGGCGTCTCCAGGTGGCCGCCCAGCGTGCTGCCCGCGGCGAGCTGCAACGTCCAGCGGGGCGTCGGCTGGTAGGCGAGCGACGCGATCACCGAGCCGCGCGTCTCCGGGCTGCGGACGACGCCGAAGTCGATCGCCGTCGACGTGTAGCTGGCGCTCGCGCCCAGCCGCCAGCGGGGCCGCGTCTCCTCCTCGTGCTCGGCGAGGCTGCAGGACGAGAGGCCGTCCGCCGTCGACACGCCGCAGGCGCGCACGCGCGGCGCAGCCGCGAGGGCGGCGGCGAACGCCACCAGCCCCACCGTGGCTCTCCCCAGCTCGCGCGCCCGTTCTGTCGTCATGCGGCCTCAGTCTAGCCGGAGCCGCCGCGCGCGCTATCCGGAGGTCGGGCGGCCCTTCAGGACGGCGCGCGGCTTGGGGGCGCCGTCGGCGGCGGAGGGCAGCACGCCCAGCTTGGCCGACAGATCGATCAAGGCGGTGTTCACGCCCGCCGCGCTGGTCTGCTGGGCCTTGCTCTCGAACTTGTAGGAGGGCGGGTCCGCGACCAGGGCGCCGAGCTCCGGGCTGCCGCTGCGCCCGAGAGAGGTGGCCTCCTCCGCCAGCATCGCGAGCAGCGTGCGGTAGCGCACCCAGACATGGTTGCGCCACCCGTCGCCCCCCGTCGCGGGATCGAACTTCGCCTTCAGCGCCTCGCCCGCCGCCTCGCCCCGGGCCGCCAGGCGATCGATGATCGGCTTGGGCATGTCGAGGTTGAGGCCGCCTTCCTCCTCGGTGTGGCTGATGTGCACGACGCGATCCCGGTAGCCGGGGTAGTGCATGACGAGGTTGTCGTTCCAGCACTGCATGGTGTCGACGACCGTCGAGAGGAACGAGAGCAGCGGCAGCTTCGCGTCCGGTCGGTCGAAGCGGTTCCAGGCCTCGGAGATCCCGCTGGTGTTGTTCTTCGGGATCCAGACGTTGTCGCGCTCGGACTTCCCCGGTTCGAACGGCGGGATCTGGACCGGGTGATCCGGGTGAGGAAATTTCAGGTTGAGCGCGAACGTGGGACGGCCGGGCAGCAGCGCATCGAAGAAATGAATCGGAAGATTCGAGCAGATCCCCCCGTCGGAGAACCAGCAGCGTTCCAGCTCGACGCGGCCGTCGTGGTTCTCCTGGCGGGTCCAGTCGATCGAGTAGAGCGGCACGGCCTGCAGCAGGACCGGGAAGCTGAGCGAGAGCCGGGCGCCGACGACGAGCGGGAGCGCGTCGGCGTCGGGAAAGGGAAGCTGGTCTGTCCGGTTGGTCGCGTTCGACCAGACGTTGTAGAGGCGCCGCTGCCTGTCGGTGGTTGCGGTGCGGCTCGCCTCGAGCAGCGCCTTCGCCCCGGCCGCCATCACGTCGACCACCTCGCGCGGAAACAGCCTCCGGAACTCCGCCTCGCTGAAGAAGTACTTTCCGCGATCCGACTCCGTGAACGGCAGGCGGTAGGGGCGTCCGTTCGTCAGGTCGGTGGTCATCAAGGCGAGCGTGATGCCCTGCTTGGCGAGCTCGCCGAAGGTGATGGGCGGCTGGCCGGCGCGGCCCGCGAGCTGGTTGAGCGCGTCCGCGAGCCAGGTCGTGAGCGGTGGATCCTGAGCGTCCTGCGCGTATCCGGGACACATCCCGTAGTTGCCCTGCGGTCCCAGACCGCGGAGCGCATCGCGGAGAAAGAGCACGGCCGCCGCGGCCAGCCCGACGGCGAGGATCGGGACAGCGGCGACGATCGCCGCCACCCAGGCGCAGGCGCTGGCGCTCAGGGCGGCGCAGACGATCAGGCCCGCGGCCACAGCCACGCTGACGATCAGGGCCGCCCCGGCGCCCGTATTGCCGAGGAGCACGCCCAGGATCGCGGCCAGCTTCCCGGCGGTGCCGAGCTTGCCGATGATCGTCATCAGGATCTGGAAGGCGGGCCGAGCGGTCTCGCTGGGCTGAAAGAGAGAGAGGAGGCGCGGGCGCCGGGAGGGACCGACCGGCTCCGTCAACCGGGTGGGGAGGTCGGCGAGCCCCTCGAAGCCGATCCCCGCGGCCTTGTTCCCGGCGGCGCGGCCGTATTCGGCGGCGCCCGCGGCGACGGCGGCGATGGCGCCGGCGGACGCGCCGCCGATGTTGCGCAGCCGATAAGTCACCGCCAGGCTCGCGATGGCGCGCGGGTAGATCACGCCGCTCGTGATTCCGCCCTTCATGACCAGGTCGCACTCGAGGGTCGGGGATTCATACATACCCGCAAACTAGAACGCGAGTCCGCCCCGCCGCAACGGTGGCCTTGTTTACCGCGTCCCGATGCGCAGCTTCGCGGCCGAGATGATCTGGCCCGCGAACGTGTCGAGCGCGAGCGCCGGTCTCGTCGACGTGGCGAGCGCTCACTCCGTCGACGAGACGGTCGAGCGATTGCAGGCTGCGCTCCAGGCCAAGGGGGTGCCGCTGTTCACCGTCATCGACCACAGCGGCGAAGCGGCCAAGGTGGGGTTGACGATGCCCGCCACCAAGCTGCTGGTGTTCGGCAATCCGCGGGCGGGGACGCCCATCATGCTGGCGGCGCCGCGCAGCGCGATCGATCTTCCCCTCAAGCTCCTGGTCTGGCAGGACGGCGACCAGAAGGTCTGGATCACCTACAACAGCCTCGACTACCTGGGAGAGCGCCACCACCTCGCCGCCGAGATGCTGCGCGGCCTCGCGGTGGTGGAGACGCTGGCGTCGCAGGCGGCGGGCCGCTGACGCCAGGTCACGGCTCGATGCCGTGCCGGCGCAGCTCGGTCGGAAGCCGTCCCGTCAAGCGGAGCGCCCACATCTTCCAGTCCGCGATCAGCGACCAGAGCGGGTACTGGAAGGTGGCGGGCCGATTGTGCTCGACGAAGAAGTGCCCCACCCAGGCGAACCCGTACACCAGCACCAGCCCGAGCAGCAGCAGGTCCGGCTTGCGCTGGATGGCGGCCGCCACGATCGCCACT
>DATBHU010000520.1:0-6344 GCA_036557265.1 Polyangia bacterium | reverse complement strand
CCCGTCGCGTGACGCAGTTACGATCCAGCCACGATTTGGCGACGCGCGTCGGGGCCGAAAACCGGCGCGGGAACCGCGGGCCGGCGTTCGGCCGGAGGCGCGCCGTAGCCGCAACGAAGCTGGATGCGGCGGCGATCGTTGCCGACGTAGCCGATGCCGACGAAGAACGCGCAGCGCCCGCAATCCTCGATCACGCGCGCGTAGAACTGCGTGCCGTTGTCCGTGCGCAGGTGGATCGGACAGCCGATCACACGCAGCGAAAAGTCGTCGTCGACCGGAAGCGAGCGGGTGCCGGCGCAGCGGCAGCGCCAGGCGGTGAGCCCGTGCTCGCGCAGCGTCCGCCAGCGCTGCGGCTCGTCCGAAAGCGTCGCCGCCCGCAGCACGACCAGCGGCATGCCGGCGCGCGGGTCGACCCGGTTCTCGAGCTTGCTGCCGCCCTCGAGCTGGATCACCAGCTCGATCCCGCCCTGCGCGTCGGTCAGCACCGCGTCGGCGCGCTTGCCGCCCGGCAGCCGGGCGTCGATGGTCACGCCCCGCACCGTGTCGGCCAGCGGGCGCCAGGATTTCTCGCCGCAGACCTCGCAATGCCGCAGCAGCAGGGGGGCCGCGGCCGTGCCGTTCAGCCAGTCACTGATCACCCTTCGAAGCGTGCGTTTGGCCGACGACATTTGCCTGAAAGGAGGACGCACCATGCCACGGTTACGGAACGAGGAAGTAACAAATTTGTGACAATTCCAGGTGCGCAATTTTCACAAAGACCGCAAAAGGTTAGCCGTCTTTATCCACAGGCGACGGCGGTTGACGGAACTGTGGACAACCGTCCCGCCGGGCCGATTTCAGTCATCGCCTGACGCCGCTTTCAGGCATTGCCCGACGCGGCGGCCGCGTCAGCCGACGGCTGGCAGCGTGAACCAGAACGTGCTGCCGCGCCCGGGCGTGCTCTCGACGCCGATGGCGCCCCCCATCGTCTCGACCAGGTGCTTGACGATCGAGAGCCCCAGTCCGGTGCCGCCCATGTCGCGCGAGCGGCCGCTGTCGACGCGGTAGAAGCGCTCGAACAGCCGCGGCTGGTGGCGCGGCTCGATGCCGGGGCCGGTGTCGGCGATCTCGACGCGCAGGCGCTGGTCCGTCTGCTGCGCCCGCAGGCGAACGCGCGCGCCCGCCGGGCAGTACTTGACGGCGTTGTCGAGCAGGTTGGTGAACACCTGCTCCAGCGCGCGGCGATCGGCGCGCGCGGGCGGCAGCTCGAACGCGATCTCGTTGCCGACGTCCAGCTTCTTCTCCTCGATGCGCGCGCGCAGCAGCGTCAGCGCCTGGTCGGAGACGGTGCGCAGCGACACCGGCTTGGCTTCCGGCCGGTAGTCCTTCGATTCGATGCGCGACAGATCCAGCAGATCCTCGACCAGCGCGCCGAGCCGCTGGGCGTTGCGATCGATGATGTCGACGAACCGTTCCGACGCGGCGGGATCGCCGGCCAGCGTCAGCCGGAGCGTATCGACGGCGGAACGCACGGCGGTGATCGGCGTGCGCAGCTCGTGCGAGACGTTGGCGACGAAGTCCTTGCGCAGGGTCTCCAGCCGCCGCGTCTCGGTGACGTCGACGAACACCGCCAGCAGCCCCTTGCGCTTGCCGTTCACCATCGGCAGCGGCGCCGCGTGCACCAGCAGGCGCCGCGGCCGCGGCCCGGTGGTCTCGATCTCGCCGCTGATCGGACCGCTCGCGGCCTGCCCGCGCGACAGGATCCCCGGCAGCTCGGCGTTGCGGATCAGCTCGAGGGCGGCCCGCCCCTCGGTGTCGGCCGGCAGCTCCAGGGTGGAGCGGAGCGCCGGGTTGACCAGCAGCATGCGGCCCTCCTCGTCCAGCACCAGCACGCCCTCTCGCATCGACTGCAGGATCAGGCCCAGCAGGTCGCGCTCCTCGCGCAGCGCGCCCAGCGTCGTCGCCAGGTTCGACGCCATCGAGTCCAGCGCCCGCCCCAGCTCCGCGATCTCGTCGTTGCCTAGGGGCCTCAGCCTCACCGCCAGGTCCCCGCCCGCCAGCTTGCGGGCGGCGTCGGTCATCTGCCGCAGCGCGCGCGACAGCACCTGCGCCACGGTGCTCGACGCCACCAGCGCGACGATCAGCGCGACCAGCAGCCCGCCCCACATGATGTGGCGTACGGCCTCGACCGCCGCCGTCACCTCGTCGGTCGGAACGGCCAGGCGCGCCACCCCGCGGCCACCGCCCGGCAACGGCATCGGCACGGCCGCGTACATCAGCCGCTTGCCGATCGTCGCGCTGAACCGCATCGACGTCTGCTCGCCGCCCGCCAGCGCGGCGGCGACCTCGGGCCGCTCGCGGTGGTTCTCGACGTGCTGGAGATCGCCCAGCGCCACCTCGGAATCGCCGATCACCGTTCCGGCCGCGTCGATGAACGTGACCCGGCCGCGGGCGGCGGCGGCGAGCTCGTCCGCCAGCGCGTCCCACCCGGCTCGATCCAGGTTGGTGCGCGTGGCGGCCGCGCGCTGGACCAGCGCCAGCCGCACGAACAGGTCGCCGCGGATGCGGTCGAGCAAGTTGTCCTCGATGGCGGGCCGCAGGTAGATCTCGCCCGCCAGCAGCGACAGGATGATGAGACCGAACGAGACCGCGAACAGCTTGCCGCGGATGCCCAGCTTCATGGCTCTTGATCGTCGCTGGTGCCCACGGCGGACGCGTGATCGGGCGCGGGCGTGAACCGGTAGCCGACGCCGCGCACGGTCTCGATGTAAACGCCGGCGCTGCCCAGCTTTTCGCGCAGGCGCTTGACGTGCGTGTCGACGGTCCGCGTGGTCACCTCGCCGCTCATGCCCCACACGTCGTCGAGCAGCGCCGGGCGCGACTGCACGCGGCCGCGCCGCTCGAGCAGGGTGGAGAGCAGGCGCAGCTCCAGCGCCGTCAGCGTCACCTCCTGCTCCTCGACCCAGACCCGGTGGGCGTCGCGGTCGACACGCAGCTTGCCGAACACCAGCGGGCCGCGCGTCGTGCTCGCCTGCGCGGGCGCCATGCGCCGCAAGACCGCCTCGATCCGGAGCAGCAGCTCGCGCAGGCTGTAAGGCTTCACGACGTAGTCGTCGGCGCCCAGCTCGAAGCCGACCACGCGGTCGACCTCGTCGCCCTTCGCCGTCACCATCACGATCGGCAGCTCGCGCGTGCCCGCCTCGCCCTTCAGGCGCCGGCAGATCTCGATCCCGGAGACGTCGGGCAGCATCAGATCGAGCAGCAGCAGGTCGGGGCGGTGCTCCGCGACGGCCGTCAGCGCGTCCCGCCCGGTGGCCACGACGATCGGAACGTGACCCGCCTGCCGCAGGTTATAGGCGAGAACCTCCTGAAGGTCCTTCTCGTCTTCGACGACCAGGATGCGGGCCATGAGCGGTTGGGTGAGGGTTCTACCACCCTCCCCGTGACCGGAGACAACCTCCCGCACGCGCGCGCGGAACGCGCCGTCACGGTTCGCGTTTTCGGCGGCTCAGCCGGGCTCACAGGAGGTCGGCCGCCGCGCCGACGACCGGCAGCAGGTCGTCGAGCCCCGCCGTCGCCAGCGTCGCGGCGAACACCAGCATCTCGCGGGCGCGGCGCGCCAGCGCGTACACGCTCGATCGCAGGCGCATCAGCCGCATGCGCATCGCCGCCGGGCTGCTCGCGAGATCGTCGGCCAGCTCGCGGCCGCTCTCCTGCAGGACGTAGCGGCGATAGAGCAGCTCCAGCTCCTCGCGGGCGAGATCGCCCTTGAGCCGTTCGATCCACGCGCGCGCGTCCAGGTGCGCCTCCGGATCGGTCGGCGGTTCGACGAAGGCGCCGACCAGCTTCTCCTGGAACGGCTGCTCGGCGCGGGCGCGGCGGCGCGCCCGCCCGTGGTGGGCGATGACGTGACGGACCACGCCGCGCGCCCAGGCGCCGTAGCGCTCCGGATCGGCCGGCCCCGTGGTGGCGAGGAGGCGGACGCTCGCCTCCTGCAGGATCTCACTGGCCTCTTCGTCGCTGCCGACGAGCGGGCGCACGTATCCCTGCAACATCGGCAAGCAACCAATCAGTAAGCTCCACTGCTTCGGATTTCCGCTTGGGATCATGGGTTCCTATAATGTCGTGCGGGCGCGATTCGCCATTCGCGGAATCGCACGAACTTCGCGGATTGCTCTTAGAATGACGCGCATGTCGATCGGCGCTCGGGGGGTGCGGCTGGCGAGAAACGTTTCTCCGACGGCGTGGCGGGCGGCCGCCGTGGCCCTGGCGGGGCTGGCGCTCGCCTGCACGCGCAAGGAGGCGCCGGAGCTGAAGCCGGCGGCGGCGCCCCCGCCGCCCCCGCCGGTCGCGGTCAGGGACGCGGCGCCGGAGGTCAGGGACGCGGCCCCGGACGTCGGCGACGCGGCGGTCGACGCGGGTGACGCGCGCCGCGGCGGCAAGCGCGCGGCGACCCCCGCGGCCGGAGGCGGAAGCGGAGCGGGCGGCGGGCTGAAGGTCACCGGCAGCCTGTCGCACGCTGACGGCGAGAAGGTGGTGCGGGCCGCGCAGGGCAAGCTGCGCGACTGCTTCGAGCACGCGAACGCGAAGGGCAAGGGGCGGGTATCGTTCCAGATGACCGTCGACGACCGCGGCCGCGTCACCGTCGCCGAGATCCCGACGTCGTCACTGCCCGGCGGCAGTGACGTCGAGACCTGCATGGTGCACGTGCTGCGGGATCTGCGCTTTCCGCGCGGCGGCGGCGAATCGACGATCAGCTTCCAGATGAGCTTCGGGCGGTGATCTCGCGCCGCGGCTTCCGCGGCTCGACCCGATTGAGACGCGCGGTCATGCCGCGCACCTGACCGCGCGTGCCCAGACGCAGCATCTGCAACCCCAGCTTCGCGCGCCAGCCGGGCAGCGACATGGCCCGGCCGGCCATCATGGCGCGGTAGGCGTGCGCGGCGACGAAAGGGGCCGACGTCGTGCCGAGGTGGAACAGGCGCGACTCCTCGTTGCCCGAGACCTTGCCGAACTCGGTCGCGGTCGCGCCCGGGCAGCTGACCGTGGCCGTGACGCCGGTGCCGCGCAGCTCGTGGCCGAGCGCCTCGGTGAACGAGTTCACGAACGCCTTGGTCGCGTAGTAGACCGCCATGCCGGGCCCGGGCTGGAAGCCCGCCGTCGAGCCGATGTTCAGGATGCGGCCGCTGCGGCGGGCGAGCATCGCCGGCAGCACCAGGTGGGTCAGGTGCATCAGCGACGCGACGTTGACCTGCACCATCGCCAGCGCGCGCCCCAGATCGCCGGTCGCGAACGGGCCGTTCATGCCGAAGCCGGCGCTGTTGACCAGGAACTCGACGTCGACGCGCCACCCCTGCAGCTCCTCGAAGATCCGGCGCGGCGCCACCGGATCGGCCAGGTCCTCGGCGATGATGCGCGCGGCGACGCCGTGCTCGGCGGCCAGCCGGGTGGCGAGCGCCTCCAGGTGGTCGCGGCGGCGGGCGACCACGACCAGATCGTGGCCGTCGCGGGCGAACAGCCGCGCCAGCTCCAGGCCCAGCCCCGACGACGCTCCCGTGATCAACGCGGTTTTTCCCATTTGTGCGACCCGTGCCAATACTAGCCCGAATGCCAGCGGGAGCCCGCAACCTGCTCGTGACCTGCGTGCTGGCGACGGCGATGGCCATGGCGGTGGGGTGCCGCGCGGGCGGCGGCGCGCGGCCGGGCGGCGCGCTCGATCGCATCCGCGCGCGCGGCGAGCTGACCTGGGGCGCCGACGAGCAGGGCGGCGAGCCCTACGTCTTCGAGGACGCCGGCCGGGGCGGCGCGCTGGTCGGCTTCGAGGTCGACCTCGCCGATTCGCTCGCGCGCGCGCTGGGCGTGCGCGCGCGCTTCGTGCAGAACGACTGGACCACGCTGATCCCGTCGCTCGAGCGCGGCACCTACGACATCGCGATGAACGGCATCGAGGTGACGCCGGCGCTGGCGGCGCGCGTCGCCTTCTCGCGGCCGTACTACCGCTTCAGCGAGCGGCTGGTGGCGCGGCGGGGCGACGGGCGCGTGCGCGATCTCGCGTCGATCGTGGGCCTGCGGGTCGGCACGCTGGCCGGCAGCCTGTCGTGGAAGCTGGCCCGGGACGCGGGCGCCGACGCCGTCCCGTACGAGGGCGTCGACGAGCCGTTCGTCGACCTGGCGCACGGGCGCATCGACGCGGTGTTGCTCGACGACATCATCGTCGCGCGCTACGCGCCCCGACATCCGACGCTGGTCGCGGTCGCCGACGTCGCCGACGGCAGCTACGCCATCGCGATGCGCCCGCAGGACGACGATCTGCGGCAGGCCATCGATCGCGCGCTCGGCGCCGAGATCGCATCGGGCGCCTGGCA
>DATBHU010000519.1:0-9004 GCA_036557265.1 Polyangia bacterium | reverse complement strand
GACGTGCCGCCGCTGCCGCTCGCGCCGCCGCCGGTGCCGCTCGTGCCCGCGTCGGCGCCGCCGCCACCGCCGGCGTCGCTGCCCGCCGCCCCGCCCGTGCTGATGGCGCCGCCGCTGCCGGTGGTCCCGCTCGTACCCGCGCTGCCGCCGCCGGTGCCGCCGGTGCCGCCCGTGCTGCCGCCGCTGCCCGGCCCCGACACGCCGCCGCTACCCGGGCCTGCGGCGCCACCGCCGCCCGGGCCGCCCCCGGTGCTGGCTGGGACGCAAGCTGGCAGAATCGCGAGGAGTCCGAGCAGCGCCCGACGGTCGAAGCGAACAAGAAAGCCCATTCCATTGATTTGCCGGAGCCACGCGGATCCACGGGACAAAATCGAGGCCGGGGCCTTTTGAGCGGTTGCGGCGCCGCTAACTGCCGAGAAGACCTAGAACGCCAGGCCGAGCCCGGCCGCCCTCATCCGCCACCGTCGACGAGCCGCGACGGAGCGCTGACGCGGCCGTCCGGGCCGTTCAGGTGCGCAGCTCGCGCGGGCGGCGCGGGATGTCCGTCTCCAGGTGCGCGTCGATCCAGGTCTGGATGTCGGCCATGACCTGTTGCTTGCCGATGTCCGCCAGCAGGTCGTGATAGTGGCCCTCGTACAGCTTCAGCGTCTTGTCGCTCGAGCCGGCCTTCTCGTAGAACTCCTTGCTGCCGCTCGCCTTCGTCACCTTGTCGCCCGTGCCGTGCAGGATCAGGAGGGGCAGCGTGAACTTGCCGAAGCTCTTCTTCAGCAGCTCGTCGGCGCGGATCATCTCGGCCATCGTCTCGCTCGGCTGCGATTCGTTGGCGATCAGCGGGTCGGCGTTCAGCGCCGCCACCACCGCCGGGTCGCGCGAAAAATCCTCGTTCTTCAGCTTGAGCACGTGCGCGTGCGGCGCCACGTGGCTGACCCCCTTGAGGATCGCCAGCGCGATGTCCGGCGCCGGCACCTGGTACGCGAAGTCCTCGCAGATCAGGCCGGCGATCTCGTCCTGGTGTTCCAGCGTGTACCCGCAGGCGATCACGCCGCCGGCGCTGTGGCCGAGCAGGAACACCGGCAGATCCGGCTCGCGCGCCTTGACCATGTCGATGAACGTCGCCAGGTCCTGGGTGTAGTCCGCGAACTTCTTGACGAAGAAGCGTTCGCCGTCGGAGCGGCCCCGGCCGCGATGATCCAGCGCGTACACCGCCAGGCCCTTGGCCGTGAACTGCTCGGCCACCCACTGGTACATGCCGCTGTGCGCGTTGAACCCGTGCGAGATGACGACCACCCCGCGCGGGCTGCCCGCCGGCTGCCACGCGCGCGTGAAGATCTTGATGCCGCCGACGCCTGCGAAGCTTCCCTCGGTCATGCCCTCGAATGTCGTCATCCAGGGAGCGCGCCACCTGTAGTCCTCCGCCCGATGTAAACGGGCGTCGGCGGAGGTCGATCGCGATCGACGCCTAGATCCGGGCGTCGCTGCGCGCGAACGTCGCCGACCGGGAGGCGCGGCGTGGGAGCGTCACCGTGAAGGTGGTGCCGTCGCTGGCGGACGATGCGGCGTGCACGTGGCCGCCGTGGGCCTCGACCATCGCCTTGACGATGAACAGGCCCAGGCCGAGGCCGCGCGCGTAGTCGCGCCGCTGGGCCGAGCTTCTCAGGGGGTCGAACAGGCTGTCCATCATCGCTTCGGGGATCTCGCCCCGGTTGCGGACCTCCAGCGTGACCGTGTCCGGACGTCTGCCGTCGAGCCTGACGAGGATCGGGGTGCTCTGCTCTCCGTGCTGGCCCGCATTGCCGAGGAGGTTGGAGACGATCTGGAGCAGCCGATCCGGATCCCACTCGCCGTTCAGATCGCCGACGGACTCGCGCTGGATCTTCCAGCCCGGATAGGCGAGCTCCAGCTCGCCGATGGCCTGGTCGCAGAGATTCGACAGGTTCGCCTCGCGGGGATCGACCTCGATGCCGCCCCCGACGCGCGCCCGCGTGACGTCGAGCAGCTGGTCGATCATGCGGAACATCCGCTTTCCGCTGGTGATGATCCGGCTCAGCGGCTTCGCGTCGCGGCTGCTCTGGCCGTCCTGCCGCATGAGGACCAGCTGCGCCGCGGTTATCGTGGCGCTGAGAGGATTGCGCAGGTCATGCGCCAGCACCCCCGCGAACAGGTCGTTGTAGCGGATGGTCTCCTCCAGCTTCGCGATCGCCGCGAACCGCGCAGTCACGGAGGCGAGGTGGTGCGCGAGCGAGCTCGCGAGGTCGAGCTCGTGCGCGGCGTACGTGTGCCGCTCGCTGAAGTACAGCATGAACTTCCCGATCAGCCGCCCCCGCGTCACGAGCGGTATGAACGCCAGCGATCGAATGCCCTCCTGGCGGAACACCGGCAGGAACGGCCGCATCGTCTGGTCGCCTTCCACGTCCGGCACCAGCACCGGCTGCGGCGCGACGGCGTCGCGTGACCACGGCGAATGCCCTTCGACGGCGGCGCGATATTCGGGCGACAGGTTCCGGGACGCCCGGAAGCGCATCACCCCCTGCTCGTCGCTGACCAGGATCGCGCCGCGCGTGGCGCCCAGGCCGCGCTCGATCGCGTCGAGGGCGGACTCGAACACGTCTTCGATCTTCTCGGCGGATACGACGGCCTTGGCGAATTGATAGAGCTGCTCGGCCCTCGCCAGGGCGGTCCGGTTCTCCGCGTGCAGTCTGCTGTTCTCGATGGCGGGGGCGGCGCGATCGGCGAGCTCCTCGAGGAAGAGGAGATCCTGGCGCGTGTACGTTTCGCCCGCCCGGACCCGCGTCGCGGCGATCGTTCCGATGACGGCGGCGCCGATCCGGAGAGGCGCGCACATCAGGGCGTAGACCGGGTATCGCGCGAGAAACGCCCGATAGGCGGCCGCGGCGTCGGCGGCCATGGCGCGCGCGTCGGGGGCCGGCATGAGTACGCCCTCGCCGGTCCTGGCGACGGTGGCGCTCGCGCCTTCGGCGACGCGGAGCCGCGTCGTGGTGACGAGCGTCTCCAGCGCGTACTGCGCTGCCGGGACCGGGTGGTGCACCGCCGCGGTGTCGAGCTGGCCGTCGCGGCCGATGAGCGAGATCGCGATGGACCCGTCGACCGCGGCGCCGATCTCCTGCGCGATCTGTCGGACCCGCGTGCGGAGGTCGAAGTCCGCGGTCACGAACGCGCGCGAGGCGCGGTTGAGGACGACCAGGTGACCGGCGGCGGCGTCGGCCACCCTCCGGCTGTCGCGCTCTGCGGCCAGGAGCCGGAGACGCTCCAGCGCCTGTCCGGCGTACCAGGCGACCAGCAGGAGGAACCCCTGTTCGTCCTCTCGTTCCCCCTGGCCGGCCTCCGCGGCCTCGTCCATGGTGAGGCCGAGCGCGCCCACGACGCGTCCCCGCGCGATCAACGGCAGGCAGGCCACGCGGTAAGAGCGGCCGGGCGTGGCGGCGTCCGACAGGCGCGGGTACGCGCGGAGCAGCGCCGCTCGTGAAGGGACCCAGACGGGTTCGGCGCGCAGGATGGCATCGACGATCGGCGACGAACCGAGCGCGTCGATCGACAGTCGCGCCAGGTTCTTGCGGGACGCGTCTGCGTAGCCGAGCGATCGCGCCAGCCGAGCCGTCCGGCCGTCGTCCGCGAGAACCCAGAGCGCCGCCGTGGACGCGTCGACCGCCGCCGCCACGTTGTCGACCAGCGCCTCGAACACCTCCGCCTCCGTCACAGCCTCGGCGATGGCCGTGGTGATCTCGACGAGCCGCTCTCTGGGGGCCTCAGCCGAGGCGCGAAGCCGCTCGGCGCTCCTGCGCTCGGTCACGTCGCGCATGCAGCAGCGCGAGCTCGCAAATTTGCCGTCGTGGAAGCGTGCGTTCGAGCTGATCAGCACATGCTTGACGGATCCGTCCCGGGCGCGCAATCGCGCCTCGCGGTCGCGCAAGGCTTCGCCCCGGGTCAATCGGGCGAGGATGTCCGCGGCCACGTCTCGATCGACGTGGAAGTCGGCGATCGATCGACCGACGTACTCCTGGGCCTCGTAACCCAGCAGGTCGAGCTCGGCGCGATTCGCCCACCGGACGACGCCGTCGGGACCGAGGCTGTGAAGCGCGACCGCGGAGCTCTCGATGAAATCGCGAAGCTCCTCCGCGCCGAGGCGCAGCGCGCCGTCGGGGTCTGAACGCTGCGAATTTTGAGCGTCGGCCCGCTGTCCGGCCGACGCGGCGGTTGAGTGAATCACGATCGTCCCCCCCCGATCGACGATCGCCTATCTTTGCCTCTCTCCCTTTCGGCGGCAAGGGATACGAAGTTCCAAGAAGGCGGATTCGCCAGAGGCTCGTCCTTCGGTCTCAACCGGCGTCGAGCGCTTCTGTCGAGCGCTTCTTCCGGCGCGTGCTCGAGATCGGCGAAGACGTCGCGCGGGACAGCCCTGGTTGCTGTGTCAATGCATTTGGTTGGACGCGAGCCGTCGCCAGCTTCCGGGAAGGGAGGTAAGCAATGCTCACATCCATTCTGCTGGCGTATTCCATGGCGGCGGTTTCCCCGACCGTTCAGGTCGGCGACGTCGCGTCTCATCAGGTGGTGATGGCCGAGGCCGCGGGCGCGCCGACGGGCTCGACGGGCTCGACCGCGGCGCCGTCGCCGTCGGGGACTTCGGGCTCGAGCACTTCACCGGGAGAGACGGGGGGCGGCATGGGCCCGAGCGGCACCTCGGGCGGCTCGGACACGAGCGGAGCGCCGGGGGCGCGCCGTCCGGATACGGGTGGCATGAACGACACCGGCAGCACGCCGGGGAGCACCGGCACCGGCACGGACCGCGGCACCCCGGGCGGCACCCCGGAAGGCACCGGCGGGACGAGCGGGACGAGCGGCTCGGGCTCATCGCCCGATCAGAACCGTCCGTAGCGCGGTGGCGCTTCGTCGGGGCGGTCGAACCGCAGCGCCCCGACGCGAGCGTCCGGTCGCGAGTTATCGAACTTACTTTGGAATGGTGGCCCGGCCGCTGAACGACATCTACGAAGCGCAAGCGCGGTTGCACGAGATCGACGCGGCCGCAATCGTGGACGAGGCCATCGCGCTCCGGCGGCGCGCCGACGCGGCCTGGGGATTGGCGGCGCAGAAGCGCGAGGAAGCGGCGGCGATCGCGCACGCCCACGTCAAAGCCCGGCTGCAGCACGAGACCGGGCTCTCCGAGCGTGAGGCGGAGATCATGGAGCGCGAGATCGCGACGCTGCGGGCCGAGCGGCAGCGCGCCGTCGCGCAGGCGGCCACGGCCAGGCAGAAGAAGATCGACTTCGACGGAGCCTGACATCGACGCGGCGCCCGTTCGCTGCGCCCGACGCCCTTGAGAATCGGAAGTTAGCGGCAGAGGACCGCGCCGGCGTCGCCGAACAGGCGCGTCCCGTCGGCGGAGGGCGTGAGCCGGTGATCGGAGAAGTGCTGCAGCAGCGCGCCGGTGGCCGCGTCGCGCACGACGGTGTCGTAGTAGTCGCCGCTGAATTCGTGCCAGGTGAGGTCGGTGCCGATGAGCAGCGCGCCGTCGGTGGTGAGCGTCCCCTGGCCGAGGCCGCCGGGCAGCACCTGCGCAGGCCCGTCGGGGGTTTGCCAGCGGACGGCTTCGGTGCCGCCGTCGCCGGGCGCGGACGAAACGGCGACGGACCAGTCGGCGGACAGGGCGCCGCCGAGCACGGGTTGACCGGTGGGCCGCATCAGCGGGCCCGCGCTGCCGTCGGCGCTGGAGAAGGTGGCGATGCCGTCGCTCACCGCGAGGGCGAAGCGCGCTCCGTCCGGGCTGAAGCCGAGGACGGTGCCGGCGAGAGTCCCCGGCGCGATCAACGTCCCGCTGGCCGTGTCCACCAATCGCGGTCCCGCCGATGCGTAGAGCGCGCGGGTCAGATCGGGCGACAGCGTTGCGGCGTAAAGGCGGTCGCTCGCATCGATCGGGCCGGCGCCGAGCAAGGTGCCGTCGAGGCCGCGGACCTCGAGGCGGTGCGGGGCGGTCTGCCCGGCGGACGCGGGGGGCTGCTCGGCCCAGATCGCCACGGCGGAGCCGTCGTTGGCCAGCGTCGCGATGGTCGCCGTGCCCACGGCGGCGGGCGCGACGGGGCGCGGGTTCGTGAGATCGGCGTCGCGCACCTCGGCGGCGCCGTCGTCGTAGCGCACGAGCACGCTGCGACCGTCGCCTGAGAAGACGCGGTCGGTGACGTCGCGGCCACCGGGCGGCGCGCACAGCGCGGCGCCGGTGTCGGCGCGCCAGATCCGGAACAGCGCGCCCGGGCCGGCGGCGACGGCCACCGAGCCGTCGGCGGTCCAGGCGATCGTCTGCGCCGTGAAGGGCTGGACCCAGCGCGCCCGGCCCGAGCGCCAGTCCCACCCGATCGTCCCGCACGGGCCCGACGTGACCAGCTCGTCGGCCGGCGAGACGCCGAGGACGTTCGTCCCCGCCACCGGCGCGATGCGCGCGAGCTCCTGAGCGGGATGCTGCGTCTCGACGAGGTGCAGCAGGGAGCCGCCGTCGGAGAGCGCCAGCACGTCGCCATGGTTGGAGAGCGCGACGGGCGCCGCGTACCGCCAGTCGACGCCCGGAATCATCGACAGCGGCAAGACCAGCTCCACGGTGGGCGTGGGCAGACCGATCCCGGAGACCGAGTAGTTCGACGTGCCGTAGCGGTCGATGACACCGACGGCCTGACTGAGGTCGCCGCAGAGCGCCGCGATGTCGCCGATGCCGGTCTGAAAGACGCCCGTGACGGCGTCGAAGCGCTCGATGAGCACCCCGCTCCACGAATCGCCGCTGTGGTACATGGTCCGCGCCAGCAGCCCGGTGTCGCCGGCGGTGAACCAGAGATCGCTGTTGCGGCCGTTGCGGATCTGGTTGTTCGCGACGTCCATGGATGTCCCCGTCGTCGTGTCGATGATCGTCCCCATCGACGTGGCGATGCGGCGCCCGTCCGACGAGAAGGCGAGGCCGGCGCCGCGCGCGAGCTGCGACGTCGCGCTCTTGGCGACCGTTCCGGGGAAGACCGCCAGGGCGTGTCCGTCCGACGTGTCCCAGAGCGTCACCTCGCCGATGTAGCTCGCCGACGTCGCCAGGCGCGCGCCGTCGGGCGACAGCGCCGCCGCGTCGATCGGTTCGCTCGCGTGCGCGACGCGCGCGATCTCGCGCCAGGTCGTGGTGTCGAACAGGCGGACGCTCTCCGCGACCACCACCGCCAGCCGCCGGCCGTCACGCGAGAGGCGGACCGCGCCCGCGACGTCGCCGAGCTCGCCGCAGTGGTGGTACCCCCTCTGGGCGCCGTCGGGCACCAGCGTGTACGAAGCGGCGGGCGTCAGCCCGGCGTCGCAGGCGCGCAGGTACGCGGGCGGCGGCGGCGCGCCCGCGCTCCCGCGGCCCACGTCGGCGGGGCAGCTGGCGGGCGGCGGCGCGCTCGCGTCGGCGGCGGGCCCGCCGTCCCGCGACGGCCCCGGCGCGCCGCCCGACATCCCGCCCGCGCCCGTCGCGCCCGGCGACGCCGGCGCGACATCCAGGCGGGCGCCGCCGTCGCGATCCGGCATCCCGGCCAGCTGCGCCCGGCGGCATCCAGCCGGCGCCAGCGCGGCCAGGGCGACCACCCCCCCGAGCCAGCGCCAGACGCCCATCGGACGAAAGCTGACCACGCCGCATCGGCGATCAAGAGCAGCCCTACAGCTCGGTCGCCCAGGCGGCGGCCGGCGCGCCGCCCGGGAACGCCGCGTCGCTCGTCACGCCGATGCCGTGGGCTTGAGCTTCTCCCACAGGTTCTTGCGGGAGATCCCCAGGGCCTCGGCGGCCAGCACCCGCTTGCCGTCGAACCGGGCCAGCGTGCGCACGAGGAGGTCGCGTTCGAACTGCTTCATCGCGGCGCCGAGGGGCGCCATCACGACGGCGCGCGGGCGCGCGACCCCCAGGCCTTCGCCGCGGACGGCGGCCGGCAGATGCTCGAGATCGATCTTGCCGCCCGCGGACAGCAGCACGGCGTGCTGGATCGTATGCATCAGCTCGCGGACGTTCCCCGGAAACGGATGCTTGGCGAGCGCGTTCCAGGCGCGCCAGGTGATCCCGTCGGTCGGGCGCTCCGGCTTCGAATAGAGCCGGATGAAGTGCTGCGCCAGCAGCGCGAGATCGCCGTCGCGCGACCGCAGCGGCGGGATCTCGAGATCGAGGGTGTTGATCCGGTAGTAGAGGTCCTCGCGAAACAGCCCGGCCGCGATGCGCGCGCGCAGGTCGCGGTGCGTGGCCGAGATGATGCGCACGTCGACCTTCACCGGTTCGTTGCTGCCGAGCGGCTCGATCGTCCCCTCCTGCAGCACCCGCAGCAGCTTCGCCTGCGCCGCCGGCGACAGCTCCGCCACCTCGTCGAGGAACAAGGTGCCGCCGTGGGCCGCCTTGAAGCGGCCGTCGCGGCGGGTGGTCGCGTCCGTGAACGCGCCGCGCTCGTAGCCGAACAGCTCGGCTTCGATCAGCGTGTCGGGGAACGCCGCGCAGTTGACGGCCACGAACGGCGCCGGCCTGCGGCCGCCGCCCTCGTGCAGCGCGCGCGCCACCAGCTCCTTCCCGGTTCCGCTTTCGCCCCTGATGACGACCGCCGCGTCGCTGTGCGCGATCGCGTCCATGCGCTTGATCAGCCGCAGCATGCCGGGCGAATGGCCGACCAGCTGCGCGCGGCTCGAAGCCGGCTGCGCCAGCTCCTCGCGGATCGCGGCGACCTCGCGGTGCAGCGACCGGAACGTGGCGAGCCGCTGCAGCTGAACGCGCAGCTCGTCGATGTTGATCGGCTTCGTCAGGTAATCGAAGGCCCCTTGCTTCAGGACGGCGACCGCGTCGGCGACGGCGGCGTCTCCGGTCATGACGATCGCGTCGGTGGTGGGCGAGTGCTCCTGCAGCCAGCGGAACAGCGTCAGGCCGTCGATTTTCGGAAGCCGGATATCGGCCAGAACGACGTCGAACGTCGCCCCCGCGGCCGCCGCCATGGCCGCCGCGCCGTCCCTGGCGGGCGTGACC
>DATBHU010000518.1:0-2089 GCA_036557265.1 Polyangia bacterium | reverse complement strand
ACGAGGCGCGCGCCGCGAACGCGATCCGCCACCCGAACATCATCGACATCATCGACGTCGGCCGGATGGCGAGCGGCATCCCGTACCTGATGATGGAGTTCCTGGAGGGCGAGAGCCTGGCGCAGCGGATAGCGCGCGGCTCGCTGCCCATCCCCGAGGCGCTGGACGTCATCCTGCAGACCACCTCGGCGCTGGCGGCGGCGCACGCCAAGGGGATCGTCCACCGCGATCTCAAGCCCGACAACCTGTACCTGGTTCCCGACGACGCGGCGGCGGGCGGCATGCGCGTGAAGGTGCTCGACTTCGGCATCGCCAAGCTGCGCGACGATCTCTCGGGCGGGATGGCGAAGACGCAGGCGGGCTCGCTGATGGGCACGCCGCCGTACATGTCGCCGGAGCAGTGCCGCGGCATCAGCGACGCGATCGATCACCGGACCGACGTCTACGCGATGGGGATCATCCTCTTCGAGATGCTGTGCGGCGGCCCGCCGTTCGTCAGCGAGGGCTGGGGCGAGGTGGTGCTCGCCCACCTGACCAAGCCGCCGCCCTCGGCGCGGGCGCGGAACCCGTCGATCCCGGAGTCGCTCGAGGTCGTCATCATGAAGGCGCTCGCGAAGGATCCGAACGAGCGCTTCTCGACCGCGGCCGACATGCGCGCGGCGCTGCGCAGCATGTCGTCGGTGACCACCTTCTCGCCGCGCCAGACGGCGGCCGCGGTGCCGACGATCGGCGGGGCGAAGTCGCCGACGACGTTCCGCACCGCGACCGGCGAGGTGTCGTCGCTCAACGCGACGCTGGCCGAGGGCCCCGAGGCGCTGCGGACGAAGAGCCGGCGCGGCGTCGTCATCGGCGGCGTGGCCGCGCTGGCTGCCGTCGCCGTGGTGGCGGTCGTCGCCGTCACGCGCGGCGACAAGACGCCTGACGCCACCGCGGCGATCGCCGCGCCCGCCGCCACCGCGCCGGTCGTGGCGCCGCCGCCCGCGCCGAAGCCGGTGACGCACGAAGCGCGCCCGGCCGCGCCGGCGCAGATCCTGGTGCGCCTGTCGTCGGAGCCGGTCGGGGCGCTGGTCTCCGACGCCCGGCGCGGCGTCGTCATCGGCGCGACGCCGTTCGAGCAACGCCTCGACCGCAAGACCGGCACGCTCGGGGTGCGGCTGTCGAAGGACGGCTTCGCCAACCAGGAGCTCGAGATCCCGCTGGGCGCCGACTTCGACAAGACCGTGCGCCTCGAGCGCGTCAAGACGCACGGGTCTTCCTCGTCGCACGGGTCGTCCAAGAAGACGACGACCACCAGCGCCGCCCCGGCGGCCCCTGCCGCCAAGGTCGCGGCGGCGCCGTCGACCGCGCCGCCGCCGGCGACGACCTCCCCGGCGCCGGCGACGACGCCGGCCGCGCCCGCGAAGCCCGCCAAGCTCAAAGCCGAGAAGTGGTGAGGCGGACGCGGCGTCGGCCGCGCACGCGTCAGCCGAAGACGATGGTCCGGTTGCCCGAGATCAGCACGCGCCGCTCCAGGTGCAGGCGCACGGCGCGCGTCAGCACCCGCCGCTCCAGCTCGCCGCCCTTGCGCATCATCTCGTCGACGTCGTCGCGGTGGCTGACGCGGGCCACGTCCTGCTCGATGATCGGCCCCTGATCCAGCTCGCTGGTGACGTAGTGCGCGGTCGCGCCGATCACCTTCACGCCGCGCTGCTTGGCCTGGTGGTACGGCTTGGCGCCGACGAACGCCGGCAAGAACGAGTGGTGGATGTTGATGATGCGCCCCGCCCACCGGGCCGCGAACGCCGGTGACAGAACCTGCATGTAGCGCGCGAGCACCACCAGGTCGACCTTCAGCTCGTCGAGCAGGCTCTGCGCGGCGGCCTCGGCGCGCGCCTTGTCGCCCGCCCCGACCGGGATGTGCTCGTAGCGCACGCCGAAGTGTCCGGCGGCCGAACGCAGATCATCGTGATTGGAGACGACCGCGACCAGCTCGCCGCCCAGCTCGCCCAGCTGATGGGCCAGCAGCAGGTCGTACAGGCAGTGCGGCGATCGGCTGGCGAACACGGCGACGCGCGGGCGCGCGTCGGAGTACGTCACCTCCCAGGTCAGC
>DATBHU010000517.1:0-2090 GCA_036557265.1 Polyangia bacterium | reverse complement strand
GAGTTCGAGTACCGCGAGACGCCGCTGCACGAGACGATCGACGAGCTGGTGAAGAGCGGGCGGGCACCCATCTACCTGGTCAACTTCACCCAGCGGGGCGCGGCCGATCAGGCCCAGAACCTGATGAGCGTCGACATGTCGTCGAAGGCGGACAAGGACGCGATCCGCGCCGCGCTGGGCGGCGCCGCGTTCGACACGCCCTACGGCAAGGACTTCCAGCGCTTCCTGCGCCACGGCATCGGCATCCACCACGCCGGCCTGCTGCCCAAGTATCGCCTGCTGGTCGAACGCCTGGCGCAGAAGGGGCTGCTCAAGGTGGTGAGCGGCACCGACACGCTGGGGGTCGGCGTCAACGTCCCGATCCGCACGGTCCTGTTCACGCAGCTGTGCAAGTTCGACGGCGAGAAGACCGGCATCCTCGGGGTGCGCGAGTTCCATCAGATCGCCGGCCGCGCCGGACGCAAGGGCTTCGACGACCACGGCTACGTCCTCGCGCAGGCGCCCGAGCACGTGGTCGAGAACAAGCGGCTGGCCACCAAGGCGGCGCAGGGCAAGAAGGTGGTGATGCACAAGCCGCCCGCCAAGGGCTACGTGCACTTCGACCGCGGCACGTTCGAGCGGCTGGTGGGCGGCACGCCCGAGCCGCTCGAGTCGCGCTTCGAGATCACGCACGGCATCCTGCTGTCGTGCCTGCAGGGCGGGCGCGACGCCGAGCGGGGCGCGACCAAGCCGCGCGCGGCCGGCTATCGGCGCCTGCTGACCATCATCGGCCG
The DNA here is from genome assembly GCA_036557265.1 of Polyangia bacterium. Lineage (GTDB taxonomy): Bacteria > Myxococcota_A > Polyangia > Fen-1088 > Fen-1088 > JADGRB01. The sequence continues at coordinate 1,317 of DATBHU010000517.1, read as the reverse complement.
CTCGCACGGCGGGCCGCGCGCGCAGCGCGAGCAGCGGCGGCGGGCGGCGGCCTGCTTCCGCACCTTGCGGCGCGCCGGGATCGTCAACGTCGTCCCGTACGAGGCGGTGCGCGGGCGCGCCGTCGAGGTGAGCGGCGAGCTGCAGATCGACTTCTCGTTGCACCACACGCTGTCGCTGTACCTGATCGAGGCGCTGGGGCTGATCGATCGCGCCGCGCCGACCTACGCGCTCGACGTGCTGACGCTGGCGGAGTCGATCGTCGAGAACCCGGAGGTCGTGCTGCGCAAGCAGCTCGACAAGCTCAAGACCGAGAAGATGGCGGAGATGAAGGCGGCGGGCGTCGAGTACGAGCAGCGGATCGAGAAGCTCGACGAGCTGGAGTACCCGAAGCCGAACCGCGACTTCATCTACGACACGTTCAACGACTTCTCGGACCGCCACCCCTGGGTGGGGCAGGAGAACGTGCGGCCGAAGTCCGTTGCGCGCGAGATGTACGAAGGCTTCGCCAGCTTCGACGACTACGTGCGCGGCTACGGCCTGGAGCGGAGCGAGGGCGTTCTGCTGCGCTACCTGTCGCAGGTCTACAAGACGATGGCCGAGACGGTGCCGCTGCCGGCGCGCAGCGAGGAGGTGATGGACATCCTCGCCCACTTCCGCGCGCTGCTGCGCGACGTCGACACCAGCCTGATCGAGGAGTGGGAGTCGCTGACCGAGACCGGGCGCGTCGCGCGTCCCGGCCGCGCGCCGGCGCGCGCGTCGGTCGATCCGGCGGCCGAACGCCGCGCGCTCCACGCCGCGATCAGGGCCGAGCTGCACAAGCTGGTGCGGCTGCTCGCCCGGCGCGACTACGCGGCGGCGGCGCGGCAGCTCGCGGCGGCGGCCGACGGGCATGACCCCGCGCAGGCGGGTGACGGCTGGACGCCCGAGCGGCTGACGGCGCAGCTGGCGCCGTTCTGGGCCGCGCACGCCGAGCTGCTGACGACGCCGGCGGCGCGCCGCCCCGATCGCACGCGCATCGACGAGCTCGAACCGGGCCGGCTGCGCGTGCAGCAGACGCTGGTCGACGGCGAAGGCGACGAGGACTGGTCGCTCGACTGCATCGTCGACACGGATCCGGCCGCGGGGCCGCCCCGCATCCGCCTGCAGCGCATCGGGATCTGACCGCGTTTCAAGCGCGGCTCGAGGGCGCTGTCAGCGCTCGATGGTCAGCGCCGCGCCCGGCTGCAGGTCCGCGGGCGCGTCGACGATCACCTCGTCGCCCACGCGCAGCCCGTCACTGACCAGCGCGTCGTCCGCCACGTCCGCGATCACGACGT